>NZ_JBWKER010000082.1:8723-28102 GCF_056435345.1 Kitasatospora sp. NPDC043950 | reverse complement strand
CCCCCCCCCCCCCCCCCCCCCCCCCCCCCCCCCCCCCCCCCCCCCCCCCCCCCCCCCCCCCCCCCCCCCCCCCCCCCCCCCCCCCCCCCCCCCGCACCCCGAACCACCCGACGCACCATCACCTCCCCCACACCCGCAGGAGTGCGCATGCGCCACATCCCCCACCGCCTCGCGGCACCCGTGCTCGCGCTGGCCCTCGCCGCCACCGGCCTCGGCGCCCTCACCCTCGGCACGGCCGCCCCCGCCGCCGCCCTGGACAACGGCAACGCCCTCACCCCGCCCATGGGGTGGAACTCCTGGAACTCCCTCGGCACCGAGGTCACCGAGGACCAGGTCGTCCAGACCATCGACTTCATGGCCGCCAACGGCCTGGTCGCGGCCGGCTACAACACCGTCACCATCGACGACGGCTGGTCGCTCTGGCACCGCGACGGCCAGACCACCGACCTCGTCCGCAACGCCGACGGCGCCATGCAGCTCTACGACACCGCCGGAAACCCCGTCGCCGGCACCGACGGCACCGGCACCGACCCCACCTCCGGCCACCTCATCCCCCGCCCGGACCACTTCCCGTCACAGACCGTCAACGGGCGGACCGTCAACGGCATCGAGTACCTCGCCCAGTACGCGCACAGCAAGGGCGTGAAGTTCGGCCTCTACGCCACCGACACCTACCTCACCTGCCAGATGCACCCCGGCAGCCTCGGCCACGAGAGCACCGACGCGGGCGACTTCGTCTCCTGGGGCGTCGACTACGTCAAGTACGACGACTGCCCCTACGGCCCACAGATCACCGGCCCGGACGGCCACAACTACTACACGCAGGGAGAGGGAAAGGAACTCACCCGCTCGGTCTACGCCCGCGTCCAGACCTTCCAGCACGCCCTCGACGCCGCCTCCGCCGCGCAGGGCCGACCCAAGGTCACCCTCAGCGTCTCCGCCCAGCCCGCCCACACCGGCGTCCCGTACCTGCTCGCGGCCGACGACCCGGCGCGCACCGACCCGGTGGTGCAGGCCGCCGGCACCGCGCCGTTCCAGGCGCCCGGCTACGCGCCGACCGGCGTCTGGTGCGGCCAGGTCGCCAACCTCTGCCGGATCGGCGGCGACCGCGACAGCGAACTCGACGGAGTGCTCTGGAACGGGCAGTTGCAGACCGCGCTGCAGTACCCCGGCAACGTGCGCCCGGGCAGCTGGAACGACCTCGACATGATGTTCACCGGCTGGCAGGACGTCTACGGCGCCTGGGGCTCCACCGACACCTGCACCTGCCACAAGCCGTTCACCGACGACGAGTCCCGCACCGAGACCTCCGTCCTCGCGATGCTCGCAGCCCCGCTGGTCTCCGGCGCAGACCTGCGCACCGCCGCGCAGTCCCAGCACAGCGCGGACGGCCACACCTGGTCCACCGGGATCGACGCCGCGAGCCTGGCGATCCTGAAGAACCGCGACGTCATAGCCATCGACCAGGACGCCCTGGCCAAGCCCGCCACCCTGGTCGGCGCCAAACCCGCGAACGCCACCGCGCCGGTCGTCCTCCAGCGGCGGCTGGCGAACGGCGACACCGCCGTGCTGCTCGTCAACCAGGACCCGGCCGCGAGCCGCACGGTGAGCACCAGCCTGAGCGAACTCGGCCTCACCGGGCCCGGCTACACCGCCAAGGAGCTGTGGACGGGCGCGAGTTCGACCGTCACCGGCACGCTCGGCGCCTCGGTGGCCCCGCACGGCGTGGCGCTGTACCGGCTCAGCGCCCGGCCGGCCACCGGGCCGGCCGCGGTAGTCGACGACGGTCGCTACCACGCGATCGGCGCCGGCGGCAGCGGCGGGCTGGTCCTCGAAGTGGCGGGGACCTGTAGCTCGCCGCTCGGCGCCGTCGCCGACGTCAACACCTGGTGGCCCACGCACACCTCCGAGCAGTGGACCTTCACCAGCAACCCGGACGGCACCGTGCGGATCGCCGACAACTGCGCCACCGCCACCCACGCGCACACCGTGCTCGCCGCCGGCACCGACCCCGGCAACAGCGCCTACCTGCTCGACTACTCGCCCGGCAACCGCTGGCAGGAGTGGCGGGTCACCCAGGACGGCGCCACCGGCACGCTCACCGTCACCAACGTCGCCACCGGCCTGGTCCTCAACGCCCGCACCGGCACGGCGGGTTCGACCGTGACCACGGACGCGGCCGACGGCGCCGCCCCCGGACAGGGCTGGAGCGTCGTGTCCTGACCTCACCGGCGCCCGCGCCCTGACCACGTCCCCTGATCACGCCTCCTGAGCGCGTCTCCTGATCACGCTCCCGGGCGCTCCTCCACCACGACGCCGACGCCCGGCCAGTGGCGCGCCAGGTCGGCGAAGAAGCGCCCGGCGTCGATCGCCGCCTCGGGCGGGTGGACGCCCGGGGCGCGGACGCCGCCGTCCAGGAGGTGGGCGAGGCCGAGGGCCGCCGGCACGCCGGTGCTCTCGGCCATGTCGCCGAGCAAGGCCTCGGCGCCGGTGAGCCGGGCGAGGACGGTGACCGGCCGGCCGTCGCGGCTGCCGGTGGCGGCGGCGAAGAAGCCGGGGAGGCTGCCGGGGCCGGGGAAGCGGGCCGCGCGGGCGGCGGCCCGCAGGGTGCGACGCAGCGTGGGGCGGTCGAGGTCGACGGCGGCGGTCTCGTTGCCGAGGCGCCCGGCGTCGAGGTCGTCCCGCAGGACGTCCAGGTAGGCGGCCGTCCTGGTGGTGACGACCATGAGGTTGGCGGCCGTGCCGCCGGGTCGCAGGCTGCGGTGCAGGGTGACCGGTTCGGGGTGGCCGACGGTGTACGCGGTGCCGCGGTGGCCGCCGGGCAGGTCGAGGGCGACCGGCCGCAGCGGGGGCCGCCGGACGATCCGGCCGCCGTCGACCACCGCGACCGTCCCGCTGATCTGCTGCATCCAGTGCACGGCGGCCGCCAGCGGGGCACCGTCCGGTCCGAGCAGGGAGGTGTCGTCGGGTTCGGCGCCCGCGTCGACGGGCCAGGCGGTGTAGAGGTCGGCCAGGGTGTCGAGGCGGGCGGCGGCCCGGACGGCGAGCAGGTTGCTGACGCCGGGGCTGGCGCCCATGCCGATCACGGCGCGGACGCCGGCGGCGCGGGCCGCGTCGTCGAGTTCCAGCATGGCGACGGTGGGTTCCCAGTCGTCGCAGATGTCCAGGTAGTGGGTGCCGGTGCGGATCGCCGCGCGCAGCACGCCGAGGCCGAAGCGGTAGTACGGGCCGACGGTGTTGAGGACGGCGTCGGCCTTCGCGAGGGCGGCGTGCAGTTGCACCCCGTCGGTGACGTCGACCTGGCGGGCCCGGACCGGTACCGGGCCGCCGTCGAGGGCGGCGGCGGTGCGGCGGGCGGCGTCCGGGTCGCGGTCGGCGATCACGAGTTCGTGGACGCCGGGCAGTCGGGCGGCGACCCGGGCGGCGACGCGGCCCATCGCTCCCGCTCCGCCGAGGGCTAGCACTCTCATCGTCGTTTCTCCTTTCGCCGGCCTGTGTTCACCGGCCGTGCGGCTGGGCCGTCAGCGCTGCCCGAGCGAGTTCAGGAAGCTGCGGTGCTCGTCGAGGTAGCCGGGGCTGAACAGCGAGCGGGGTGCGGTGGGGCCGTCCCCGTGGACGAGGACGACCAGGCCGGCGGGGGTACGGCCGCCGGTCGGGCGGGCGAGGACGCCGTGCAGCGGCTGTCTGCCGCCGGTGATGGTGACGCGTTCCCCCTTGAGGTCGTACTCGTTCCGGTACACCACCCAGCCGCCCGCGCCGAGCAGGAGCACCACCCACGGACAGCAGTGATCCCCAGAGCAGCCATCGCCCGCGCATCTTCGTTCCGCTAATCTATCGTTCTCAAAACGAACGTATCAGATCTGAACGCATTAGGATGGTCGCCATGGTGGAGATTCCGACCCGGGTGCTGGTCGAGGCGATGGTCCGCACGGACGGCACGGTCGACTGCGGCGACCTGTACACCGTGGCCGGCCTGCTCGGGATGACCGACCAGCAGGTCCGGCTGACCGTCAAGCGCCTCACCGGCGACGGGCGGTTCGTCCAGGAGGGGCGCGGCCGCCGGGCCCTGCTGCGGGCCACCGCCGAGACCCGGCGCTCGATCGACCCCGACGTCGAGTACGTGGCGTTGATGTACGCCCAGGACCGCGGCCGGGCCCCCTGGGACGGCGTCTGGCACCTCGCGGGATTCGCCGTCCCCGAGCACGCCCGGCCCGCCCGGGACGCGCTGCGCGAGGCGATCCTCCGGCTCGGCGGCGCCCCGGTGCAGAACGGCCTCTACGTCTCGCCGCACCCCTGGGAGGAGGACGTCCTGGCCGAGGCCGCCGCCCTGGACGTGCGCGGCCACCTCACTCTCCTCACCAGCCGCGACCTGCGCGCCGGCGAGACCGACGACCCCCGCGCGCTCGCCCGGCGCTGGTGGCCGCTGGACCAGGTCGCCGAGGGCCACCAGCGGCTCGCCGAGGTCGCGGCCGACCGCCTCGACCGGCTGGAGAAGGGCCTCACCGGCTCCGAACTGCTCACCGTCGCCCTGGAGTTGGCCGCCGCCTTCACCGAGGCCATGGAGCCAGACCCGCTGCTGCCGCCGGAACTCCTGCCACAGCCCTGGCCCGGCACCGCGGCCCGCGAACTCGTCGCCCGCTGCTGGGCGCTGCTGCTCGCCGACCCCGGGCCGGGCGCACCCCGGCTGTTCGACGCCTACGCCGAGGTCGTCGCGGCCGTCACCGCGTAGCCGCCGGACCCGGCTCGGTCGCCTCCGTCGCGGCCGGGGCTGCGGGCGCGACCGGCTCCGGCAGGGTGCGGAACAGCAGCCAGCTCAGCACCGGCATCAGCACCAACGGCAGCAGGGCGGTGCGCAGCGAGGTCGCGTCGGCGAGGCCGCCGATCACCGGGCTCGCCAGGCCGCCGATGCTGACGGTCAGGCCCAGCGTGATCCCGCTGGCGGTGCCGATCCGCGAAGGCAGGTAGTCCTGCCCCAGCGTGACCTGCAACGAGAACGGCACGTACAGGCCCGCCGAGGTCAGCGCCACGAAGACGTACAGCGCCGGGCCCGGCACCAGCACCACGCCCGCCACGGCCACCGCCGCCACCAGGTACGACCAGCGCGCCACCGCGACCCGGCCCCAGCGGTCCGCCAGCGCGCCGCCCAGCACCGAACCCACCGCGCCGCCCGCGTACAGCACCACCAGCGCCGCGGTGCCCGCCGCCGTACCGCCGCCGACCCGCTGGGTGGCGAACAGCGCGAGGAAGGTGCTCAGGCCGGTGAAAGCGATCGAGCGGCACACCACGGCCAGCGACAGCCGCACGAACGAGGCCCGGTCGTCGGCCCCGGCCACCGGCGCCGGAGCCGTCCCGGCGGCCCGGCGGCGCTCCAGTTCGCGCAGCACCGGCAGGCACAGGACGGCGCCCGCGAGCGCCGGCAGCACCAGCAGCGGAGTCAGCCGCAGGCCGCCGCCCGAGACCACCACGGACACCAGCAGCGGGGCCGCCGCGAAGCCCAGGTTGCCGCCCAGCGAGAACCAGGCCATCCCCCGGTGGCCGTCCCGCGCGGCCAGCCGGGCGACCCGGGCGGACTCCGGGTGGTACGCGGCCACCCCGACCCCGGACAGCGCCACGAACGCCAGGGTCAGCGGGTACGAGCCGCTCACCCCGCTGAGCGCGATGCCCACGCCGCCCACCAGCGTGCTGACCGGCAGCAGCCAGGGCAGCGGGCGGCGGTCGGTGATCGCGCCGAACAGCGGCTGCGCCACCGAGGAGAGCAGGGAGGCGGCGAGCACCACGCCCGAGACGGCGGCGTAGCCGTAGCCGCGCTCGGCCACGAAGAACGGGACCAGGGCGGCCACCGCGCCCTGGTAGACGTCCACGCAGGCGTGTCCGAGGGACAGCAGGGTGATCGAGGAGTCCCGCTTGCCGGGTGTGCTCTTCGAATGGTCAGGCGCACTCGGTGCACTCGGTGTACTCGGTGTACTCGGTGTACTGGAGGTGTTGGACGCACTGGGCGTAGTGATCGGCGGGTTGTCCGGCGTTGTCTTCGGCATGCCGACATGCTCGGCGCAGCGGCGCCTGTCGGGCTTCCGATAATCTGCCAGGTGATGCCGAACATCCGCCACGACCCCGTCGCCCCGACCCGCGTTCAGCGGCTGGCGTCCGGCGCCGGGATCGACGCCCACCGCCACGACGACCACCAGATCGCCTACGCGGCCAGCGGCGTGCTCGCCATCACCACCGACGCCGGCTCCTGGGTCGCCCCCGGCACCCGCGCCATCTGGGTCCCGGCCGGCACCGTGCACGCCCACCAGGCCCACGGCGAACTGGACCTCCACCTGGTCGGGCTGCCCGCCACCGAGAACCCGCTCGGCCTGGACCGGCCGACCGTGCTCGCCGTCGGGCCGCTGCTGCGCGAGCTGATCGTCGCCTACACCCGCACCCCCGAGGACGACAGCCCCGAACGGACCCGGCTGCGCGCCGTCCTGCTCGACCAGCTGCGCGCCTCCCCGCAGCAGCCGCTGCACCTGCCCGCCCCCGCCACACCGCTGCTGCGCGCGGTCTGCGACCGGCTCCGCGCCGATCCGGCCGACCAGCGCACCCTCACCGAACTGGGCCGGGCGGCCGGCGCCAGCGACCGCACGCTCTCCCGGCTCTTCCGGGCCGACCTCGGCATGACCTTCCCGCAGTGGCGCACCCAGCTGCGGCTGCACCACGCACTGGTGCTGCTCGCCGAGGGCCTGCCCGTCACCACGGTCGCGCACCGCTGCGGCTGGTCCTCCGCGAGCGCCTTCATCGACGTCTTCCGCCGCACCTTCGGCCACACCCCGGGCCGCCACCCCGCGTACTGACCCCGAATCGTCCGCCGCTGGTGGCAGGGTGGGGAGCATGTGCGGTCGTTTCGTCTCCACCACCACGCCCCAGGACCTCGTCGCCCTGCTCGGGGAACTGCGCTGGGATCCGGCCGAGTCGTTCGCGCCGAGCTGGAACGTGGCGCCCACCGACCCGGTGCCCGCCGTCCTGGAACGCGTCGACCGGGAGAGCGGCGAGCTGCTGCGGCAGCTGCGCCCGCTGCGCTGGGGCCTGGTGCCGTCCTGGTCCAAGGATCCCTCCGGCGGCGCCCGCATGATCAACGCCCGCTCGGAGACCGTCCACCTCAAGCCCGCCTTCCGCAAGGCCTTCACCACCCGGCGCTGCGTCATCCCCGCCGACGGCTACTTCGAGTGGCGCGAGGTGCCCGCCGCCGCCGGCCGGAAGAAGTACAAGCAGCCGTACTTCCTCAGCACCGGCTCGGTCATGCTGATGGCCGGCCTGTACGAGTTCTGGCGCGACCAGACCCGGCCCGAGGACGACCCGGTGGCCTGGCTCGCCACCGCCACCGTCATCACCACCGACTCCACCGACAGCGCCGGGCGCGTCCACGACCGGATGCCGCTCACCATCGCCTCCGCCGACCTGGCCGCCTGGCTCGCCCCCGATCTCACGGACTCCGACGAACTCCACCACCTGCTGCGCCGCCCCGCCGACGGCGCCCTGCGGGTGCGGGCCGTCTCCCCCGCCGTCAACAGCGTCCGCGCCAACGGGCCGGAACTGCTCGACCCCGCCCCGGACCCGCTGGGACTGGCGGACTGACGCCGCCCGGCCGTCAGGCGATCCGGCCGGCCAGCCCGGGGTAGTCGAGGACCAGGCCGTCCCGGTCCAGCACGAGGTCGCTGCGGAAGTCCCCGGAGGCGTAGCGGACGGTGGCCCGCCCGCCGTCCAGGCCGAGGTGGGTGTAGGTCTGGCGGGAGGGGTGCACCGTCAGGTCGGGCACCCGGATCCACGCCATCAGGAAGTGCCGCTCGCCCGGGCCCCGGTGGAGGCCGTGGCGCAGCACCGGCGGGGTGTTGGTCACCGGGGAGAGCCCGAGGTCGCAGTCCAGCGCGCCGGCCAGGTCGGGCCGTTCCACGCCGTCGACGCTCCAGCGGCCGCCGTCCTGACGCAGTTCCAGCTCGCGGACGCCGTCGGCGGTCTCGGCCCGGACCCGCATCCGCCGGGTGACGAATCCCTCGCCGGTCTCCAGTTCGTACGTCAGCCAGTACGGCGCGGGCCGCGCGGCGGCGACCCGGCCGCGGGCGTGCAGGGCGGCGGCACCGAGCTCGACCCAGGACGTCTCCAGGCCGCCCGTCTCGGCGACCTGCCAGGTGGGAACGGTGTGCGTGATCATCCGCGTACGCTACCGTCCGGTACCGACAGGCGCGCGCCCGGCTCCGGGCAGCCGGCGGGATCCGGTGACACGGCGCCCGCCCGCGACTACGGTGGGCGGGCGGAACGTACGTGGGGGTGAGGGCGCCGAAGTGTTGATGTCCAGGACGACGCATGTCCGGCCCGAGGGCGGCCTGCCCGACCACGAGGCCTTCGACCAGCGGCGCCGCCCGGTCTCGCCCGCCACCGCCGGGAACCCGCACGCCGAGCAGCGGGCGGCCGTACTGCCGCCCGAGGCGGCGCGGGCCGCGCTGACCGTCGAGGCGAGCGCCCCCGCTCCCAACCTGCCGCCCCGCGCCGCGGACCGGCTCGTGGGCCGCGACGGCGCGTTGCGGGCGATCGCCGAGGCGCTGTCGGACGGCGACGGCAGCGGGCTGGTCACCCAGGCCACCACGCTGCACGGCCTCGGCGGGGTCGGCAAGACCACCGTCGCACTGCACTACGCCTACGCCGAGGCCGCGCACTACCGGCTGATCTGGTGGATCACCGCCGAGTCCGAGGAGCAGCTCGCCGAGGCCTTCGCCGACCTCGCCGTCCACCTCCACCCCACCTGGGCCCTCACCGCCCCGCCCGGCCAGCAGGTCGAGTGGGCGCTCGCCTGGCTGCGCGCCCACGACCGCTGGCTGCTCGTCTACGACAACGCCGAGGACCCGGTCCACCTCACCCCCTATCTCGGCCGGCTGCTCGGCTGCGGCCACCAGTTGGTCACCAGCCGCCGCGCCGGCGGCTGGCACCCCGGCATCCGCCCGGTGCGGATCGACGTCCTCGACGCCCCCGAGGCCACCCGGCTGCTCTGCGGCGCCGCCCACCTCGGAGCGCGGGCCGACCAGGCCGAGGTGCTCGCCCTCGCCGACGAACTCGGCCACCTGCCGCTCGCCCTCGCCCAGGCCGGCGCCTACGTGCAGCAGACCGGCACGACCTTCGCCGCCTACCGCGAGCTGCTGCGCACCAGCAGCCCGGCCCGCCCTGACGCCGGCTCCGGCTCCGACTCCGGTACTGGCTCCGGCGCGGTGGCCACCGTCTCCCGGCTCTGGCACACCACCCTGCGCGCCGTCCAGGCCACCGCCCCGTTCGCCGTCGAGCTGCTGCGCACGCTCGCCTGGTACGCCCCCGAGGCACTGCCGCGCGAAGCCCTGACGCCCTTCGGCGCGCGCCGCCCGGCCGAGGTCGACTCCGCGCTGCGGCTGCTCGCCGACTACAACCTGATCACCCTCGGCGAGACCGTCACCGTGCACCGCCTGCTCCAGGGCGTGCTGCGCCGTTCCGACGGAGCCCGCCCGCTGCGCCGGCGCGCCGAACAGCAGCTCGCCGAGGCCGCCGCCCGGCTCTGGCCGACCGCCGGGCCCCGGCTGCGCCGGGCGCTGCTGCCGCACATCCGCGAGCTGGCCGCCGGCGGCCCGTCCGATCACCCCACCCCGCAGACCGTCGCGCTGTACCGGCTGGCCGCCGGCGAGCTGACCGACCGGGCCCAGCGGGTGTTCGCCATCCCACTGGTCACCGCGATGGCCGACGGCCAGACCCGCCTGCTGGGCTCCGACCACCCCGACACCCTGGCCACCCGGGGCCGGCTCGCCGAACTCCACACCCGGGCCGGCGACCCGGCCCGCGCCGTCGCGCTCTGCCGGGCGGTGGTGGCCGACCGCACCCGCCGCCAGGGCCACGACCACCCGGCCGCCCTCGCCGACCGCAGCACCCTCGCCCACGCCTACCGCAAGGCGGGTGAACACCGGTGCGCCGTCGAGGAGTTCCGCGCGGTGGTGGCCGACCGGGCCCGGGTGCTCGGCGCCGACAGCCGGGAGACCCTCACCAGCCGCGCGGGCCTGGCCTACGCCCTCCAGGTGGCCGGTCAGCACCAGGCGGCGGTGGCGGAGTTCGAGCGGCTGCTGGCCGACGCCGGCCGGGTCCTGGACGACCCCGACCACCCGGACATCCTGGCCCACCGCAACGGGCTCGCGTACGCCCAACTCACCGCCGGTCAGCACCGGTTGGCCATCACCCTGTACGAGCAGGCGGTGGCCGACCGGGCCCGGGTGCTCGGCGCCGACCACCCCGACACCCTCACCAGCCGCGACTGGCTCGCGGCCGCCCACGTCGTCGCGGGAGACCACCGGGCCGCGGTCGCCGGGTACGAGGCGCTGGTCGCCGACCACGTCCGGGTCCAGGGGCCGGACCACCCGCAGACCCTCTTCGCGCGCGGCCGGCTGGCGACGGCCCACTGCGAGGCCGGGCACCCGGCCTCGGCGGTCACCCGGTTCACCGATCTGGTCGGCGACTACACCCGCGTCCTCGGGCCCGACCACCCCCACACGCTGGACGCGCGCAGCGGTCTCGCCCACGCCCACCGCGAGGCGGGCCAGCTCCGGACGGCGGTGGACGAACACCGGGCGCTGGTCCGCGACCGCGCCCGCGCCCAGGGGCCGGACCACCCCGGCACGCTGGAGGAGCGCAGCGACCTCGCCTACGCGCTGCGCGTCGCGGGCCGGACCGGCCGTGAACTGGCCGAGTTCGAGGACCTGGTGGCCCACCGCGCCCGCGTCCAGGGCCCGGACCACCCGGACACCCTGGACGAACGGTCCAACCTCACCCGCACCCTGCTGTTGGCCGGGCGCCCCCGCGCGGCGCTCGCCGAATGCCAGCGGCTCCTCGCCGACCGCGAGCGGGTCCACGGCCCCGACCACTACGAGACCTTCGAGGCTCGACTGAGCCTGGCCCGGGCCTTCGGCGACGCCGGCGACCACCGACACGCGGCGGAGCTGTGCGACCGACTCGTCGCCGACCGGCTGCGGGTGCTCGGCGCCGACCACCCCGCCGTCCTCCACACCCGCGGCTGGCAGGCCTGGCTGCACGGCGCGGCGGAGCACCACCGGCGGGCCGTGGAACTGCGCGAACGGCTGGTGGCCGACTACGACCGGGTCCACGGCCCCGACCACCCGCAGACCCTCAACGCCCGCACCGGCCTGGCCTACGCCCTCCAGAGCGCGGGACGGATCCGGGAGGCGCTCGTCGAGCGCGAACGGGTGCTGGCCGACCTGACCCTGGTGCTCGGCGCCGGGCATCCCACCACCCTCAGCGCCCGCCTCCAGCTGGCGCGGACCCACGACGAGAGCGGCGACCACCCGCGCGCCGTGGAGCTGTACGCGGAACTGGTCGCCGACTGCGTCCGGCTGTACGGCGAGGAGCACCCCCGCACCCTCAGCACCCGGTGGTGGCTCGCCTCCGCGCACGGGGACGCCGGGGAGCACCGGCACGCGGCGGAACTGTACGAAGCACTGGCAGCCGACCGCGCCCGGCTCCAGGGCCCCGACCACCCGGAGACGCTCAACACCCGCCGGTGGCACGCCGACAGCTGCCGGGAGGCGGGCGACCACCGGCGGGCCGTCACGCTGTCCGAAACCCTGGTGGCCGACCAATCCCGCGTCCACGGACCGGAACACCCCGACACCCTGGGCGCCCGTCTGGTGCTGGCGCAGGCGCTCACCGCCGCCGGCCGGCACCGCCGGGCGCTGGAGCTCCACCAGGAGCTCGTCGCGGACCGGGCCCGGATCCAGGGCCCCGACCACCCGGACACCCTCAATGCCCGCTGGTGGCTGGCACACGACTGCCAGCGGGCCGGCGAGCACCGCCGCGCGGTGGAGCTGTACGACGCACTGGCGGCCGATCGCGGCCGGATCCTGGGCGCCGACCACCCCCAGACCCTCACCGCCCGCTGGTGGCAGGCGAACGGTCACCAGCGGGCCGGCCACCACCACCGTGCGGTGGAGCTGTTCGACGCGCTGGTGGCCGACGACACCCGGATCCGCGGTGCCGACCACCCCGAGACGCTGGCCACGCGCGCCGGACTGGCCTGGGCCACCTCCTCCGCGAACGACCACCGCCACGCCATCGCCCGCTACGAGGCCCTGGCCGCCGACCGCACCCGGATCCACGGCGCCGACCACCCGCTGGCCCTGGACGCCCGCGGCTCCCTGGCCTGGGCGCACGCCGAGGCGGGCGACCACCGCCGCGCCGCAGAGCTGCACTCCGCGCTGGTGGCCGACCGCACCCGGATCCAGGGCCCCGACCACCCCGACACCCTCGGCACCCGGCGCTCGCAGGCGGCGGGCCACCACGAGGTCGGCGAACTCGACCGCGCCCTGGAGCTGTACGAGGCACTGGTCGCGGACCTGGCCCGGGTCCTGGGCGCCGACCACCCCACCACCCTGGACACCTGGCTCGGCCTGGCCCAGGCCTGCCGCGAGGCGGCCGAGCACGACCGCTCGGTGGACCTGTTCCGGGCCCTGGTCGCCGACTACGAGCGGGCGCTCGGACCGGACCACCCCGACACCCTCGACGCGCGGCTCGGCCTCGCGCGGTCGGTGGTGGCGGCGGGCGACCACCCCGCCGCCGCCGAGCTGTACACGGCGCTGCTGGCCGACCAGGAGCGGGCGCAGGGCCCGGACCACCCGGACACGCTCACCACCCGGTGGTGGCAGGCCGCCGCCCACCGCGACGCGGACGACCAGCGCCGCGCGGCCGAGGCCTTCGGCGCCGTCGCCGCCGACCGGGCCCGGGTGCTCGGCGCCGACCACCCCGACACCCTCAACGCCCGCTGGTGGCAGGCCTCCTCGTACCGCGCGGGCTACGACCTCCAACGCGCGCTCGACCTCGCCGTGCCCCTGGTCGCCGACACCGAGCGGGTGCTCGGGCCCGACCACCCCGACGCCCTCGGCGCCCGGTTCCTGCTGGCCTGGACGTACCGGTCGGGCGGCGACCACCGCCCCGCGACGGAACTCGACGAGGCGCTGCTGCGGGACCGGATCCGGCTCCAGGGCCCGGACCACCCCGACACCCTCGCCTGTCGCGGCAGCCTCGCCCAGGACCGCCGGCTCGCGGGCCTCCTGCACCAGGCCGAGGCCGAACGGGAGGCGCTGGCCGCCGACCGTGCACGCATCCACGGCCCCGACCACCCGGACACCCTCCTCCAGCTCTCCCAACTCGCCGAGGCCGTCCTCGCCACCGGCGAACTCGACCGCGCCACAGCCCTGTTCACCGAGCTGATCGCCCACCGGACCCGGGTCCAGGGCGCGGACCACCCGGACACCCTCGGCGAGCGCTCCGGCCTCGCCTCCGTCCACGCCCGCGCCGGCCGGCAGCGGCAGGAGATCGTCGAACGGCTGATGCTGCTCGCCGACCACGAGCGCGTACACGGCCAGGACCACCCCGACACCCTCACCGCGTGCACCGACCTCGCCCACGCCCACCGCCGCCGCTGGGAGCACGACCGCGCCGACGCGCTCTACCGCGCCCTGCTGGCCGACCGCACCCGGATCCTCGGTGCCGAACACCCCGGCGCCCCGGACACCATCGATGCCCTCGACTCCCTCGACGACCGGGACAGCATCGCGCTCAACCTCGTCGAGGCCGGCCGGTACGCGGAGGGCGCCGACTGCTACCGGGAGGCGCTGGCCGCCGCCGAATCGGCCCTCGGCCCGGAGCACCTGCTCGCCCACGCCGTGCGGTACGGCCTCGCCCAGGCGCTGCTGCTCGCCGGGGACCACGCCGGCGCGATCGCCGAACTGTCGCCCCTGACGGCGGACTGGACCAGACCCGCCGGCCCCGCCCTGCCCGGCCTCGTCCGGTCCGGGTGCGTCCTCGCCGTCGCCCGCCACCTCAACGGGGAGCACGAGGCGGCGGTGCGCCTGGCCGCCACCCTCGCCGCCTGTGCGGACGACGCCCTCGGCAGCACCGACGACGCCACCCTCGCCGCCCGCGAGGCCCACGCGCTGCTGCTGGCCTGCGGCCCGCGGCCGCTGCGCGCCGTCGTCCGGCTGGAGGAACTCGCCGAGGAGTGCGCCGCGAGCCACGGCCCGCGCAACTCCCTCACCCTGAGCATCCGCCAGAGCCTCGCCCACGCGCGGCTGCGGGCCGGCGACGCCGTCGGGGCGGTGCGGGTGTACGAGGGCATCGTCGCCGACCGGCTCCCGGCCGGGACACTGCTGACCGGACACCGGCACGCCGACGACGTCGCCGTCAGCCTCGGTACCCTGCGCCCCGGGCTGCTCCCGGTGTTCCCCACCCTGGCCGTCGGCCTGGCCGCCGCGCTCGCCGCGAGCGGGCGCCGGGACGCCGCCCGGGACCTGCTGGTGGCCGTCCACACCGCGCGCCGGACCCTGATGGGCCCCGGCCATCCGCTGGCAGTGGAGAGCCGGACGGCCCTGGCCCGACTCGACGGCGGCGCAGCGGAGTCGCCGGCCCCACTTGACGACGGCGGGCCGGAGTCGCTGCCGGCCGCACCCGTCCGCGCGGAGCTCGGGCCGGAACCGTCCGAGCCGGCCGCACTGATCCGGTGCTCGCGCGGGGAGCGGCGCCGCTCCCCGGCGCCCGCGGTACCGAGGACGGCCTGGCGGACCCGGCTCACCCTGCTCGACGAGCCGGCGGTGGGGGCCGCCGTGCGGCTGGAGCTGCGGTTGGAACCCGAGGTGCCGCAGGCCGACCCCGGCGAGCTGCCGGGCCTGCGCCTGGTGGCCGTCGCCGCCTCGGACGCCGTGCTCGATCCACCCGTCGCCGACTACAGCCCGGCCGGGGAGCCCGCCCGCTTCGCGCTGACCCCGTCCGTGCCGGGGCCGCACACCGTCCGGATCACCGTCTACGACCGGGGGCACGGCTCCGTGCTCCAGGACCTGTCCACCGTCGTCGACGTCCCGCACGTCCCGCGCGTCCCCCAAGTCGGCCAAGTCGGCCAAGTCCCCACCGTCACCGACGTCACCCACATCGCCCAGGACGAGGAGTAATCGCGTGGCCCGGGACCTCCTCGTCGAGATCCGTCAGAACCCCTCCGCCGACTTCACCCGGCTCCCCCGGCAACAGGCTCCGGACGCCCCGCAGGCCAAGGAGCCGGCCCCGCTGGACCTCGTGGTCTCGCTGCGCCGCCACCGCGACGACCTGCTCGTCTCCGCCTTCCGGCCCGGCGAGCGCACGCCCTGGTCCCGCCCCCACCGCGCGGAGCTGAAGGTGTCCGCCCCCGCCCTGCTCGCCCGGGCCTCCCGGCTGCGGACCATCTGGCGCGACCGCCTGGTCCAGTACGACCCGGAGCCGATCGGCGGCTACCCCTTCGCCCAGGCCGTCGACTTCAACCGGCTGGCCGGCGTCGCCGAGCGGCAGGTCGCCGAACTGGCCGAGGAGGGACGGTACTTCCTGGAGGTGATGCTCGACGGGCCGGACCGCGAACTCACCGTCTTCCGCGACTACCTCACCCGGACGCTCACCGAGAGCGGCTCGCTGCGGATCAGCTTCGACTCCGACCTCCACCTGCCCTGGCCGATGCTCGCCGTCGACGGCGGCCACGCCGACCCGTGGGCGGACTTCCTCGGCCACCGCCACCAGGTCGAGCAGACCGGCGCCGGCTACCCGCCGATCCAGCCGCCGTACCCGGCCCGCGCCAGGCCCGTCACCAGCCTCAACACCGACGACCAGCTCACCGACGTCGGCCGGGCCCCCGAGGTCCGCAAACTGCTGGAGGACCGCTCCCAGCTGACCGTGCGCACCGAGTCCGAACCGCTGCTCAAGGCGCTGTCCTCCGCCGTGCTGGACGAGGACGTCATGTACTTCTGGTGCCACGGCCAGTTCGTCGCCGGCGACTCCCCGTACGAACAGCTCGCCGTCCGGCTCTCCGACGACCGCCAGATCGACGCCGACCTGGTGCGCCGCCACCGCCGCCGGCACGCCGAGGCGCCGGACGCCATGTTCCGGCCGTTCGTGCTGCTGAACGCCTGCCACACCGGGCAGTCCACGGCCGCCGAACTGGAGCACCTCGGCCGGGCGCTGGTCGACCTCGGCGCCAACGGCGTGCTCGGCCCGCAGATCGAGATCCCGCAGGTCTTCGCCGCCGAGTACGCCTTCGCCTTCCTCGACCTCTACCTGACCGGGGAGTCCACGGCGGGCGAGATCACCCAGCAGTTGGTCCGGTGGTTCGCCCGCGAGTACCGCAACCCGCTGGCGCTCACCTACTCCCTGCACTGCGGCCTCGACAGCATCCTGGAGCTGACCCCGTGACGGCGCCCACGCCCATCGCCACCGCCACCGCCACCGTCGACCTGGACGAGGAGGGCCGGCTGCTCGTCCCCGGCACCCGCACGCCGGTGCCCGAGGCCCGGATCGCCCAACACCTCGCCCGGCACCTGCGCATCCCCCCGCGGGCGACCGACGTCTACGTCTACGTCCACGGTTGGCAGACCAGCCCCGCCGCCGCCGACCGCTCGGCCGCCGCCCTGCTCACCGAGGCCGCCGCCCTGCACCGGTCCGCGCCGACCGCCTACCCCGGGCTGACCAGGGGGTTCCGCCCGTGGTGCGTGGTGGTGCGCTGGCCGTCCTCCAGCCTGCCGTCGCCGGCCGGCTACCGCCGGATCCGGGCCCGGGCGCACGCCATGAGCGCCCAGGGGCAGGCCGGGCGCGTCCTGGGCCACCTGCTCGGCTACCTGGACGCCGACCGCGGCGACCCGGCCGCGCCCCGCGTCCTGGCCAACCGCAACGGCCAGTACCTGCACCTGGTCGGCCACTCCTTCGGCGGCCGTTTCCTCTGCGAGGCCGTCCAGTACGCGGCCGACCGGCCCGCCGGGCCACCGGTGCTGGGCTGGAGCCGGCCGGGCGACCCCACCCGGCCGTTCACCGTCGACAGCGCGCTGATCTTCCAGATGGCCGCGCCCCGCGACGCCTTCACCCACCTCTTCCCCCGGCTGTTCCTCGGCCCCGGCCGGCCCGGCGCCCCGCTGCGCGGCCCGCTGGTGCTCACCCACTCCCGCTGGGACCGCGCCACCGGCTTCTGGCACCTGCGCGCCGAGGGCCGCCCGGGCATCGGCCACTCCGGCACCGGCGTCGCCCCCGTCCCCCAGTTCAGCACCCGGCTGCGCCCGACCGCCTCCCCGTACCCGCACGCCGAGTTGGACCACCCAATCGTCAACATCGACGCCGCCCGGGTCTACCGCGGCGGCCTGGCCACCCGCCTCAACCCGGCGGGCGCCCACTCCGACTTCCACCACCCCGAATCCGCCCACCTGCTGCTCAGCCTCGCCGCCCACTCACGCTGACCGGACGGGCCCGTCGTCCCGCTCGGGTGCCCCGACCGATCCACGCCAGCCGCCGCGCGGGTCAGTCCGCGCCGGTCAGTCCTGCGGGGTGAACGACTCCAGGTAGGCGGCCGCCTTCGCGGGGTCGAGGAACCACTGCTCCAGGTCGGCCGGGTCGTTGAAGGCGTTGGCGAACCGGTCGGCGACGGGCGGGAGTTGACCGGCGGCGCCGAGCAGGTGCAGGACGTGCTCGGGCGGCGGCGCGAGCATCGCGTTGCTCCAGACGGTGCTGGGGCGCACGGTCTGCCAGAAGCGGTCGAAGGCGGCCCGCATGAAGTCGCGGTCGAACGGCTTGTCGCCGTGCGCGAGGATCGCGTCGAGGTAGCCGGCCGCGCACCGGGCGGCGTTGTTGGAGCCCTGGCCGGTGATCGGGTCGTTGAGGACGACGACGTCCGCGACGCCCAGCGCCGCTCCGCCGCCGGGCAGTTCGCCGACCGGGTGGCGGACGACGGGGGTGAAGCGCCCGGCGAGGGTGGCGCCGGCGTCGGTGAGTTCGATTCCGGCCCGGGCGCGGTCATACTCCCAAGGAGTGAAGGCCTTCATCAGGTCGAGCGTCACCCGCAGGTGTTCGGCCGGGTCGCGGACCCCGTCGAAGGCGTCCGCCGGGCCGCCCGGGGCGGCCTCCCAGAGCAGGATGTCGCACGGGCCGGCCGCGGTCAGCGCCGGCATGACGAACAGTTCGCCGACGCCGGGCACCACGTTGCAGCGGACGGCGGGGAAGTCGTGCTCGGGGCGCGGGCCGAGCCCGTACACGTAGCTGGCGGCCAGCGCGCGCTGCGGCCGGTCGTAGCGGGAGCGCTCGTGGTCGCGCTCGAACATCGCGGCCAGGTCGCCCTTTCCGGCCGCGACCAGGACCAGGTCGTAGGAGCCGGAGAGGTGTTCGAGGTCGCCGACGGTCACCGGGCGGACCACGACCCGGCCGCCGCGCCCGGCGAAGGTCTCCAGCCAGGCGGGCATCTTCAGCCGCTGGTCGACGGACTGCGCGGGCGCGTCCAGGCGCCCGACCCAGTCGATCACCCGCGCGGACTCCGGCCCGGCGACGGAGACTCCGACGCCCTCGATCCGGGGTGCGGTGTCCGCCCAGAGGTCCAGGCCGAGGTCGCGTTCGGTCCGCAGCGCGGCGTCGAACATGCACTGGGTGGACAGCACCCGGCCGCTCCGGACCGCGTCCGCGTCGCGGTCGGTCATCACCGTCACGTCGTAGCCGTGGGCCTGGAGCCCCAGGGCCAGTTGGAGGCCGGCCTGCCCCGCGCCGACGATCAGAACTCTGCGCATCGTCTCCGCTTTCCTGGTTGTACGTCCTGGCCCGGCCTCAACACCCGTCCGTCCGTGGGCTGGTGAGCCCGCGGGGGGAGGTGGGCACCGGTCGGCCGCCAGTCGCGCTGCCAGTGGCCTGGATACCAGTCATCGGGCACCCGCGTCCACGGCCCGCGCGCGCCCGGCCGGGAACGTCACCGTCCGCGGTCGGACGCGGTCGAACAAGCGATTTGAAAAATTCTTCAACTTCATACATGCTGGCGAGCCGCCGACCCCCGGCCCGACCCGAGAGGACAGCCCGCGCGCATGAGCGACCACCTCCCCCCGTGCCCGTCGTGCTCCAGCGAGTACACCTATGAGATGAACGCCCTCATGGTCTGCCCGGAGTGCGGCCACGAGTGGATGCCCGCGGCAGGCGGCGCCGCCGAACCGGCCGGCCCGGGCGAGCGGGTGATCCGGGACGCGGTCGGCAACGTGCTCAGCGACGGCGACACCGTGACCGTCGTCAAGGCGCTCAAGGTCAAGGGCAGCGTCTCCGGCATCAAGGCGGGCACCAAGGTCCGCAACATCCGTCTGGTCGGCGGCGTCGACGGCCACGACATCGACTGCCGGATCGAGGGGTTCGGCGCGATGCAGCTCAAGTCGAGCGTGGTCAAGAAGGCCTGACCGGGCCCGCGCCCGGCGCGGAAAAGAGGGGGGGGGGGGGGGGGGGGGGGGGGGGGGGGGGGGGGGGGGGGGGGGGGGGGGGGGCGGTGGGGGGGGGGGGGGGGGGGGGGGGGGGGGGGGGGGGGGCGA
>NZ_JBWKER010000082.1:0-8713 GCF_056435345.1 Kitasatospora sp. NPDC043950 | reverse complement strand
CACCCAACCCCCCCCCCCCCCCCCCCCACCCCCCCGCCCCCTCCCCCCCCCCCCCCCCCCCCCCCCCCCCCCCCCCCCGCCGTTTCGTGTTACTCCATCGGGGACGGGCCGGCGGCCGGCGGCGCGGCGGGGAAGAGGATCGGGCTGAGCAGGTACGGCTCCCGGCCCGGCCCCGGCCCGTTCGCCAGCCGGGGCTCCAGGACGGCACGCAACTCGCCGCTGAACTCGGCGAGTTCCGCCGGGTCGAGCCAGAACGTGCCCTGCCGGTAGGCCACTCCCCGGGCGGCCGGGTCGGCGTCCTCGCGGTCGAGGTAGGCGTTGAACTCGGCGATCAGGACGGCCATCGCGGCGGCGAAGCCCCGGCGGTGGTCCTCCCGCGTCATCGTGGCGGCCACGGCGGCGTCCACGACCGGACGGTCCTCGCGCAGCCGGTAGTGCCGCTCGACGGCGCCGCGCACCCGGCGCTCCTCGGCGACCTCCAGGAAGCCGGCCTCGGCGAGCAGCGCGACGTGCCGGTACACCGTCACCTTCGACACGCCGGACAGCCGCTCGCACAGCTGCGACGTGGTGAGCACCTGCCCGCCGGCGAGAGCGTGCACCACACGCAGGCGCACCGGGTGGAGGAGGAGGTCTACCGCGTCGAGGTCCATTGCCCCACGATTTCACAGTCGCTATCTTTATCAAAGATGAAAACAGTGCGCCCGGGAGACGACCCGGGTGCCGGTTCCCAGGGGGGAAGCACCATGCGCCAGACGAACGGGCGGGCCATCACCGTCAACGGGCGATCGCTCTACGTCGAGGAGTCCGGACACGGCACGGACGTCGTGCTCTTCGAATCGGGCCAGGGCCTCGGCCGCGTCTCCTGGGACCCGGTCCTGCCGCTGCTCGCGGACCGTGCCCGGCTGGTCGCCTACGACCGCGCCGGCTTCGGCCGCAGCGCCCGCACCGACGCCCCCCTCGACCTCGACGACTTGGCGGCCGACCTGGTCGCCCTCGCCGAGGCCGTCGCCCCCGGCCGGTTCGTCCTGGTCGCCCACAGCATGGGCGGCCTGGTCGCCCGCCTCGCGTACCAGCGCCTCGCGCCCCGGCTGCGCGGCATCCTGATGGTCGACACCACACCGGAGACCGCGCCCGCCTTCGACACCATCGACCAGATCGCCCGCCGCGTCGACCGCACGCTCGCCATCGGCCAACCCCTGGTCCGCAGCCGCCTGGTGGCCCGTCTGCTCAGCGGCACCGCCCGCCGGGTCTTCCCCACCGACACCTACGAGACCATGCTCGCCGAGGACTTCGTCCCGGCCGGCCTCGCCCAGACCCGCCGCGAGTTCCGCGCCGTCGCGGCCGCCGTCCCCCGGCTGCGCGCCGAACCCCCGGCACCCCCCGTCTGCCCGACCGTCCTGCTGTCCGCCGACCGTCCCCGCCGAGGCGGCGAACGCACCCACCCCGCCCTCCAGGAACACCAGCGCCGCTGGACCGAAACCCTCCCCGACGGCCGCTACGAGACCGTCGCCGCCGGCCACTTCATCCAGGGCGAGCGGCCCGACGTGGTCGCCGCCCGGATCCGCGAACTCCTCGACCGCGGCTGAGCGGTGGGCCACCGGGCCTCGGTCGACCGGCCGCAGAACGTCCGCCCGTCCGACCCGATCGCCGACCTCGGCCGGTTCACGCCAGCGGCAGCAGTCCGGGCACCGGGCCGCCGCGACGGGACAGCCGGCGCAGGAACGTCAGCACTCCGGGTGTCCCGACCGCCCAGGCGCGGGACTCTGCGGTCGGGTCGCCGCCGGGGAAGACCGGGCGGCCCGCCGGCCCGCCGGCGCGGGTGAGGAGCAGGGCTGCCAGCTGCTCCGCCGCGTGCCAGTGGCGGGAGTCGCCGGTGGCCGCGGCGAGGTCCACGAGGAGGTCGCCGACTCCGGCCAGGCCGCAGCAGCGGACCACCAGGGCGGTGCGCGGGGCGAGCGTCCGGCAGGTGTCGGCCGCGTCGGCGGCCAGGGCGAGGAGGGTGTCGTCGCCGTACCGGATTCCGGCCTGGACGAGGACCGTGCCGAGGCCTGCCAGGCCCCGGCACCAGGAGAGGTAGCGGCGGGTCGCCCCGGGCCGCAGGGCGGCCGCGCTGAGGCGGGGAAGGTCGGCGGCGAGTCCGTCGACGATGCGGCGGGCGGTCCGGCGGGACGCCTCGTCGGGCCGGGCGAGGAGGAAGTGGGCGATGCCCGCGCGGCCGTGCGCGAAACCCTCGGCGAGGGCGGCGGTGCCGGGGTTGGGCTCCTCGCCGGGATCGTCGAGGGGCCGGGCGGTCAGTGCCGTGGCGCACGCGCCGGCCGCCGCGAGGTGCCGGCCGGTGTCCCGGCCGAGGGCGGCGAGCAGCAGGTGGGCGGTGCCGAGCCCGGCCGCCCCGGCGATCTGGTCGGCCCCGGCGGGCTCGTGGTGGCGGTGGTCCGAGGACTTCGTACCGGGCGGCTCCGTACCGAGGGTGGCGGCGGCCCGGGCGAGGAACAGGTCGGCGCCCGCCCGGCCCTGGTAGAGCGAGCCGTCGAGGCGGTCGAGCGCCGGGTGGCCGGCCGTCCAGTCGGCCAGGGCCGTGGCGGCGGCCCGGGCGTCGGGGCGGTCCGCGTGCTCCAGCAGTTCGAGGCCGAGGCCGGCGGCCCCGTCGTAGAGCGACAGCAGGGTGCGGGGTTCGGCGGCGCGCGGGTCGGTGGCGACCAGCTCGCGGGCCATCCGCACGCAGGTGCCGACGGTGTGGTCGACGGCCTCGCCGAGCGGGGCCCGCCGCGGCCCGGCCGAGCGCCGTGCCGGGGGTCGGCCGAGCGGCCTCCCGCCCCGCAGGCCGGCGGCGGCGGCCGAGCGCCGGTCCCCGTCCGGGCTCACCAGGCCCGCGACCAGGGCCACCGCGGAATCCGCCGAGTCCGAAGGGCCGGGGAGGGCCGCGCGCAGACAGGCCAGGGTGCGGTCACGGTTGGTCGCCGGGTCGGGGTCGATCACCACCGGGTCGAGGCCGGTGAGGGCGTGGTGCAGCGTGGTGCCCAGCGCGTAGTAGTCCTCGGTGGGGTCGGTCCCGGTGGCGCCGGGCAGCCCGTAGCCCGCCGTGGCCCCGGGCGGTCGGGCGCCGTCGAGGGCGCTGACGCCGAAGTCGACCATCGAGCAGCGGCCGGCGGCGCCGAGCACCACGTTCGCGGGTTTCAGGTCGCAGACCACCACGCCGCGCGCGTGCACCGCGTCCAGGGTCCGCAGCAGTCCGCGCGCCAGGTCCCACCAGTCGCGCCCGCCGGTGCCCGGCCCGGGGTCGTACGGGCCCGCGGCGAGGACGTCGCGCCGCAGGTCGCGCGGCCCGCACGCGCCGCTGACCAGGTACTCGTCGGCGCCGTGCCGGAAGCAGTCGACCAGCACCGGTACCCCGGGCACCCCGGCCAGGGCGGTGAGCACCCGGCGTTCGTGCCGGAGCCGGCCGCGCGCGTCGGTGCCCGCGCCGTCCTCGCCGACGTGGGCACGGGCCTGTTTGACCACCACCTCGCGCCCGGTGGCGAGTTCGACCGCGCGGTAGACGTGGCCGTTCGGCGAGCGGGTGATCCCTGCGGTGATCCGGTACCGGCCCTCGCCGACCCGGGTGGTCGGCGGCCGGGCGGCGGCCGCGACGGGCGTGAACGGGTCGCTCGCCCAGGGCGGTTGGCGGTAGCGGGCTTCGGCCAGGCCGGGGAAGACCGACCCGTCCGGGCCGGTCATGCCGTAGTCGGCGCCGTCGTCCGTGACCCGGAACAGTCCGTAGCGGTAGTAGACCGGCGCGTCCGGCCGGAGCCGGCGGTCGCTCACCACCCGGGGCCCGGCCCAGCCGGCCAGCGCCCGGGCCAACTCCGTTCCCAGCGCGACGAGGTCCGCCTCGTCCGGGTAGACCGTGACGGCCTTGCCCACGGCCGCGGGGCCGCGCAGCCCGCTGTTGAGCTCCCGCAGCACGGCCGCGCCCGCCGCGAACTTCGCGTCGCAGGTGCGGCGCAGCAGGATCGGGACCACCGCGTCCAGTAGCTGCGGGAGTTGGCCCTGCCGGGCGGACAGGTGGAGCTTCCAGCCGTGGGCGCGCGCCGGCATCCGCGGGTCCTGGAGGTACCACCACTGCCCGTCGGTGTGCAGCGGGCGGCGCGGGCCGGGCGCGGCGGCCGCCAGGTCGGCGACCCGGCGGCGCAGTGCCTCGGCGGAGCCGGGGTCGGGTGGTGTGGTCATCGCTCCGCCCCTCCCCCGGTCCGCTTCCTCGGTACGGGTCAGCAGTCCACGGCGCACTCGAAGCGCGTCGGAACGTAGGTGACCCACGGGTCGGCGAGACACGCGACCGGGGCGAGGTCCGCGTCGTGCTCGTCCTCGAAGACGATGGCGTCCTCGTCGATGTCCAGCAGGCCTGCGTCGCGGATCTCGGTCACCACTGCGCTCATGGGTGGTTCCTCCCTTGGGGGTTGGACCTGCTCTCCTGGATCACGCCGGGCGCGCGGGACACCTGGGCACGCTGATGCGACGTGACCCGCAAGAGGGGGCCTGGGCCGGTGTTCCTTGCGGTTGGCGCCTCATGCTAGCCACGCCGACCGGTCCGCGACAGGGGTTCGACACCGCCAACTCGGCCGCTCAGCACCGCGATTCCCGGCGACCGGAACGAACCGTTCAGTCGCTCACCAGGCGGCGGCCGGTGATCTCGTCCGGGCTGATCCGGATCCAGCAGGTCCGGTCGCCGCCGGCCCAGGGGATGGCGCCGGGGAGGCCGGCCAGGTGGTGCAGGACGGCGGGGTCGTGCACGTGGTGGGCGGTGCCGAGGAGGAGGACGCTCCAGCCCCGGCCGAGGTATTCGTCGATGTGGTCGATCTGGAAGGAGAGCGAGGTGCCCTCGGCCGGGGCGCCTCGCTCGGTGGTGCGGTAGGCGATGGCGGCGTCGTCGACGACGTAGTTGACGGGGACGACGACCGGGCCCGGCTGGAGCGGCAGGGCGATGCGGCCGACGCCGTGGGTGCCGATCAGCTCCCAGCACTCGGGTTCGGTCAGGCCGAACAGCCGCGGGTGCGGGCCGGGGCCGCCCTGGCCGGGCGGGGCGTCGGCACGGCCTTCGAGCAGTTCGCCGCGGCTGAGGCCGAGTGCGGCGGCGATCCGGACGAAGCCGCCGGGATCGAAGGCCGGTCCGGCTTCGAGTAGGTAGCGGAGGTAGCGGGGGGCCATGGCCGCCTGGTGGGCGAGGTCGTCCTCGCTGAGGCCGAGTTGTTCGCGCCGCTCGGCGATCCGGCCGGCCACGGCGGCGGGTTCGGCCCGGTCGACGGCGTCAGGGGTGTCGTTCACGGTGGTGGCTCCTCGGCTTGCCGGCGGGTGCCCGGGGTCGTGTCCCGGGGTCGTGTCCCGGGGTCGTGTCCGGGCGGTGACCAGGCCGGATCCATCCAAGCGCCCGGCGTGCGCCAAGTCGAGGAACGGCGGGGCGCCGTGCGTGTCGGCCCCGGCCGGGATGTTCGACGCGGGCCGGGACCGGTGGCGGGCCGAGGGCACGGGCCCCGACCCGGCCAGCTCCAAGATCAACTTTCGAACATCTCACATCTGCTTATAGATAAATTCATACGATCGGGTGAGTTTGGCGACGGTGCACACCCGATGGTTTGCACCGGTCCTCACGGCCCCTCATCGAACACGCTCACGCCCCCTCGGTGCGGCCGGAACAATCGTCGCGGCGGGTCGGCCGAGGCCGAATCCCCGCCTCCGCAACGAACTTGACGCCAACTCAGTTCTCCCGACCAGAACAGGGGCCAGCCATGACGACCGAGACCGTCCAGCAGAGTCAGCAGAGCAGGCAGAGTCTCAGCACCTCAGCCGCCAGGAACCTGGCCACCACCACCAAGACCGCGCCGCAGATGCTCGGGATCACCCCCCGCTACCTGCTGCGCGCCCTGCCCTGGGTGGACCTGGAGGCCGGGGTCTACCGGGTCAACCGCCGCCGGGGCTTCATCCTCGGCGACGGGCAGATCAGCACCTACGTCAACGGCGACGGCGCCTCCCGGGTGATCGCCGAGGACCTGCGCGAGCTGCCCTTCCTCAGCCAGGTGGACAGCCCGCTGCTCACCGCCCTCGCCAACGGCTTCGTCGAGCGCGAGGTGGCGCCCGGCGAGCTGATCGTCGACGCCGGTGCCCCCGCCGAGCAGCTGCACCTCATCGCGTTCGGGCGAGCCGAGCAGCGCGCCACCGGGGAGTACGGTTCGGACGCCCTGATCGCCGTCCTCGGCGACGGCGACTTCTTCGACGCCACCGCCTGGGTCGACGGCACCCCGATGCCCTACCGGGTCAAGGCGGTCAGCGCGTGTACCGTGCTCTCCCTCGACCGCCGGATGCTCGTCGAACTCGCCGACCGTGAGCCGTCGTTGCGCGCTCAGCTGGACGCCTTCGGTAACGACCGCCGGGAGCCCGCCGACCGCGAGCACCCGATCGACCTCACCTCGGGCCACTCCGGCGAGCCGTACCTGCCGGAGACCTTCGTGGACTACGAAGAGGCCCCCCGCGAGTACGAGTTGAGCATCGCGCAAACCGTCCTCAAGGTGCACACCCGGGTCGCGGACGTCTACAACTCCTCGATCGACCAGGTCCAGGCCCAGCTGCGGCTGACCACCGAGGCGCTGCGCGAGCGCCAGGAGTGGGAGATGCTCAACCACCCCGAGTACGGGCTGCTCAACAGCGTCGTGCCCAACCAGCGCGTGCGCACCCGCAAGGGCGCGCCGACCCCGGACGACATGGACGAGCTGCTGGCCCGGGTCTGGAAGCAGCCGGCGTTCTTCCTCGCCCACCCGCGGGCGATCGCCGCGTTCGGGCGCGAGTGCACCCGGCGCGGGGTGCCACCGCAGATCGTGGAACTCTTCGGCAGTCCGTTCCTGACCTGGCGCGGCGTCCCGCTGCTGCCCTCCGACAAGCTCGACCTGAAGGGCTCGGCCACCTCGGCGCCCGGCACCACGAACATCCTGCTGATGCGGGTCGGCGAGGACCGTCAGGGCGTGGTGGGCCTGCGCCCGTCGAAGGTCCCGGACGAGGTGGAGCCGGGCCTCTCGGTGCGGGCGATGGGCGTGGACCGGCAGGCCATCACCTCGTACCTGGTCACCAGCTACTTCTCGGCCGCCGCGCTGGTGGACGACGCCATCGCGGTGCTCCAGAACGTCGAGGTGTCGAACTACCATGACTACTCCTGACGGATTCGGGCGCGGTACCGGGGTCACCGGAGTGGGTCGACCGCCGCTCGACACCGGCTCCTCGACGGGCCCGGGAAGCGGCCTGGTACCCGGCCCGGTCCCGCTGCCCGCAGCGCTCGCCCACGCGGCGGGCGGTCCGCGGTACTGGCTGCCGCAGCAGCCGGACCAGGCGGCCCGGGCCGACCCCGCCACCCCGCCCTCCGCACCGCCGGGCGGGTTCGACGTCGAGGCCGTCCGGCGGGACTTCCCCCAGCTGCACCGGGAGGTGAACGGCCACCCGCTGGTCTGGCTCGACAACGGGGCCACCACCCTCAAGCCGCGCCAGGTGGCCGAGGCGGTCGCCGAGCACTACTCGATGGGCACCTCCAACGTCCACCGCGGTGCACACACCCTCGCCAAGCAGGCGACCCAGGTCTACGAGGAGGGCCGCGAGGAGGCCGCCAAGCTGCTCGGCACCCAGGACGCCGGCGAGATCGTCTTCGTCCGGGGCACCACCGAGGCCGTCAACCTGGTGGCACAGTCCTGGGGCCGCGCCAACCTCGGCGTGGGCGACGAGATCCTGGTCTCGGCGGCCGAGCACCACTCCAACCTGGTGCCCTGGCAGCTGATCGCCAAGGAGCGCCGGGCCCGGATCCGGCCGATCCCGCTGCTCCCCGACGGGCAGCTCGACCAGGACGCCTACCGGGACCTGCTCGGGTCGCGGACGAAGCTCGTCGCGCTCACCCACGCCTCGAACGTGCTGGGAACGGTCCCGCCGGTGGCCGAGATGACCGCGCTGGCGCACCGGTACGGCGCCAAGGTCCTGGTGGACGGCGCACAGGCGGTGAGCCACTTCCCGGTGGACGTCACCGCGCTGGACGCCGACTTCTACGCCTTCTCGGGGCACAAGATCTTCGCCCCGACCGGCATCGGCGTGCTCTTCGGCAAGCGCGAGCTGCTGGAGGCCATGCCCCCGTGGCAGGGCGGCGGCAACATGATCGACTCGGTGGGTTTCGAGGAGACCTCCTACGCGCCCGTACCGCACCGGCTGGAGGCGGGCACCGGCCACATCGGCGGGGTGGCCGGCCTGCGGGCGGCGCTGCGGTACCTGGCCGGGCTGGACCGCCAGGCCGCCACCGCGTACGAGGAACAGCTCACCGCGTACGCCATGGGCGCGCTGGCGACCGTCCCCGGGCTGCGCCTGATCGGCGACGCGCCGGAGAAGATCGGGGTGCTGACCTTCCTGCTCGCCGGCACCGACCCGATGGCCCTGGCCGGGGCGCTCGACCAGCAAGGCATCGCGGTGCGCGCCGGGCACCACTGCGCGCAGCCGGCGCTCGCCGCCTTCGGCCTGCAGAGCGCGGTGCGGGCCTCGCTGGCCCTGTACAACACCGTGCAGGACGTCGACGCCCTGGTGTCCGCCCTCCAGGGCGTCCAGGCGGCCTCGGCGGGGTAGGCCGGGGCGGCGGGGGGGGGGGGGGGGGGGGGGGGGGGGGGGGGGGGGGGGGGGGGGGGGGGGGGGGGGGGGGGGGGGGGGGGGGGGGGGGGGGGGGGGG
>NZ_JBWKER010000081.1:0-28381 GCF_056435345.1 Kitasatospora sp. NPDC043950 | reverse complement strand
CCCCCCCCCCCCCCCCCCCCCCCCCCCCCCCCCCCCCCCCCCCCCCCCCCCCCCCCCCCCCCCCCCCCCCCCCCCCCCCCCCCCCCCCACGTCCGCACCGCTACTTCTTCAGCTTCCACACCGGCGCGGTGGCGATCGCCTTCAGCTGGTCGTTGCTCAGCGCCGGGGTGCTGCGGATCGCCGGGGTCTGCTGGGTGCCGCTGTTGAACGCGCTGATCACCACCCGCAGGCCGTCCGCGTGCAGGGTGTCGACGGTCCACATGCCCGGGTTGGAGCCCCGCTTGCCGACCACCACCCTGGTGCCGTCCGGCTGTGCCCGGGCACTGCCGAACAGCTCCTCCTTGGTCTTGTCGTCGCGGGACCAGTCCTGCACGTTGATCTCCACCATGGACTTGCCCTTGCCGTCGTCGACCACGAAGTTCGCGTAGCCAGGCTGTCCCCCGGTCTCCGTCTCGGTCAGCCCGGACGGCAGCAGCTTGGCGACAATCGCCAGGATCTCGTCCTTGCCGTACTCCTTGCCGTTGTCCGGCCCCGGCTCCGGCCGCGGCTCGGGGAACTTGGCGATGATCCCGTCCCAGGCCTTGTCGGTGACGACCGCCCTCAGCTGCTCCGGCGACAGCGGCGGCGTCCGACGGCTGTCCGGTGCGCCCTTCTCCGCCTCGGCGTTCCACTCCGTCAGCTCGATCACGCGGCCGTCGGCGCCGCCCAGCCAGGCGGACCACCTCTTGGTGCCGGCCTGCTTGTTCGGGTACTCGTAGCCCTGGAACAGGGTCAGCTTGCCGCCGCCCGGCAGGCCCGCGCTGGTGCAGGCGTCGTACGGGACGAGCTTCCGGTCCGGGCAGCCGTTCTCCGTCAGGACCGGGCTGCCGGCCCCGACCCGGTTGACCGAGACCGCCATCGCGGCCCTGCCCCGACCGTCGTCGAAGACCAGCGTGCCGCCGTGGCGTTGACCGGCGTTCTCGTCGCTGGTCCGGCCGCCCGGCAGCAGGCCCCGCAGGGTGGCCAGCACATCCTCGCCGGTGACCTCGCCCGGCTCCGCGGAGGAGGCCGCCGCGACCGGGGCCGCCGAGCCGCTCCCGCTGCCGCCGGCGGTGCTCGGGGCGGCCGCGGGCACCGCACTCGGGCGCGGCGAGGAGCCGGTGAGGTACACCGCGCCGGTCCCCACCAGGGCCAGCGCGGCCGCGCCGCCCACCACCGCGGCGGTCGAGCGGCGGCGCCAGCGTCGGCGGCCGCGCTGGTACCCGCCCGCGAGCAGGTCGGACGGCTCGGTGCGGAAGCCCTCGCCCGTACGGGTGAGGGCGTAGAGAAGATCGTCCTCGAACTTGTCCGGTTCGGACATGGGTGGTCACCGTCTCCTTGCATCACGAAATTGCGTCACGAAATTGCGTCACGGGTTGCGTCACGGGTTGCGTCACGGACTACGAGCAGTGGTCAGCGGGCGGCAAGCTCGGCCAGCGAGTCGCCGAGCAGGCCGCGCAGCCGGGCCAGCGCCCGGGTGGTGCGGGTGCGGACCGCCCCCGGGGAGGAGCGCAGCACCTCGGCGGTCTCCGCGACGCTGCGGTCCTCCCAGTAGCGCAGCACCAGGACGGCGCGGTCCTTGGGCGGCATCCGGCCGAGGGCGTCGAGCAGGGTCATCCGCAGCGCGCCGTCCGCCTCCCGCGCCTCCGACTCGGGCACGGCCCCGATGGGGCGCTCGGTGCTGGAGCGGCGGCGCTGCTGGGCGAGGAAGGTGCGCACCATCACCGTGTGGGTGTAGGCGGCCGGGTTGTCGATCCGGTTCCGGCCGCCGGTCCAGGCGCTGCGCCGCCAGAGCACGTACATCCGGCTGAGGGCCTCCTGGACGAGGTCCTCGGCGTAGTGGGTGTCGCCGCTGGTCAGCAGGCAGGCCGAGCGGTACAGGTGGCCGGTGCGGCCGGACACCAGCTCCAGGAACTCTGCGTCCTCGGCCTCCCGGCCCGCCCCGATCCACCCCATGCCCGCCGCTCCCCCGTGTCCGCGCTCCCCGACACTTCTTGGATGCGGTGAGCGGCCCACGACGTTACAGCCGTTCCGGAGGATTCTTCCGCGCACTCCCCGGGCACCGGGCGGGTGCTGCGCACACGGATCAGTCGGCGGACCTGCGGCGCAGGTCGCGCAGGACGACGCCGCCGCCGATGAGCAGCGCGACCAGCAGCGCCCCGATGCCGAGGACGTACGTCGCGGTGCGGCCGTCGCGGTCGGCCTGGGTCTCGCCGAGGCCGACCGGCCGGGGCACGATCGGGGCGGCGGCCAGTCGGACGGGGGCGTCCGGGGTGGCGGTGAACGGCGCGCTCTCGGGGGCCTTGGTGACGGCCCTGACCGGGTCGACCACGCCCCAGCCGACGAACCGGTCCGGATCGCGCTGGGTGCGCTGGGCGGTCTGCTCGATCCAGGCCCGCACCTGGGCCGGCTTCCAGTTCGGGTGGGCGCCGACCAGCAGCGCGACGAGCCCGGACACGTACGGGGCGGAGAAGCTGGTGCCGTTGTCGACGCACTGGCCGCCCCTGGGGACGGTGGAGAGCATGTCGACGCCGGGTGCGGCGACCTTCACGAAGGAGCCGTACTGGGAGAACGGGGCGCGCTCGTTGTTGCGGTCGGAGGCGCCGACGGCGAGCACGGTCGGGAAGGCGCCGGGGTAGGTGTCGCCCTCCTTACCGTCGTTGCCGGTGGAGGCGACCACCACGACGCCGCTGTCCTCGGCGGCCTGGACGGCGGCCTTCAGCTCCTGGTACCCGCCGAAGCCGGCGGCGCCGGCACCGCGGACGTCCTGGGAGATGTTGATGACCTTGGCCTTGGCCCTGACCGCCTCGTTGACGGCCTGGACCAGGGTGGAGACGTCGCCGTTGCCGTCGCTGTCGTTCTGGCGGATCGACAGGACGGTGGCGTCGGGGGCGAGCCCGACGAAGCCCGTCCGGTCGTAACGGCGGGCGGCGATGATGCCGGCCACCTTGGTGCCGTGGCCGACCGGGTCCTCCTTGGAGCTGCCCGGGACCTTCTCCTTGGTCTCCCGGTTCACCACCAGGTTGGAGCCCTCCAGGACCTTGCCCGCCAGCTGCGGGTTCTGGTCGTCCACGCCGGTGTCGATGACCGCGACGGTCACCCCCGCGCCGGTGGTCCGACCGCCCTGCCACAGCTCGTCCAGCAGCAGGCGCTGCAGCGACCACGGCACGGTCGGCACGTCGGGCGCGTTCTTCGGGCAGTCGCCCGCGGCGGCCAGCCCTGGTCCGCTGTCCGCGTGCGCCGGGGCGGCGAGCGGGCCACCCAGCACGGCGAGCGCGGCCAGTGCCGCGGCCGCCTTCCGGTACCCGCGTCCGGACACCCTGCCACCCCTCATGTCGTCCACCCGTGCCGCGCACCGAAGGGCGGGTGCCCGGAGTCCGAGCACCCGCCCCCTCACGTTCCCGCTGGGGAACGCGTGGTCAGCTGTTCCCCCACAGCTTGGCGTTGTTGTTCTCGGTCGTCCGGTAGCTCTGCGCGGCGCCGTCCAGCGAGGAGGCGATCTGCGTGCAGACCTTCTGCAGGTCGGCGGCGCGCGCGTCCCACTGGGTCTGGTGGGCCTGGTAGCCCTGCTGGGCCGCGCCCTGCCAGCTGGACGCGATGCGGTTGACGTCGCCCTTGAGGTCGTTCAGCAGGTGGTCGATGCGGCCGGCCGAGGCGCGCACTTCCTCGGCCGCGTGGTGGACGGTCTCGAAGTTGACGAGGATGTGGTCGGACACGATGTCTCCCTTGACGAGGATGCGGAGCACCCCGCGCTCAGCCGCGGGCGCCCCACCGAGCGGAAGGTCGGAACAGAACGGTGATCAGCGCGGTGCGGCTGATCAGCCCTGGGCGTTGGAGAACAGCGCCTTCTGCTCTTCCTCGGTGCTCGCGTAGTGCTTGGTGGTCAGCTCGATCGCGTGCTGGATCGCGGTGAGCGACTCCTTCAGCTTCGCGATGTCGGTGTTGACCTGGTCCTGCAAGGCCTTGTAGGCGTTCGCCGCCTGGCCCTGCCAGCCGCCGGTGATGCCATCGACCGTGCTGATGAGCTTCTGCCGCTCAGCCTCGATCTTCCCGATCGCGTCCTCGATCCGCTTGGCGAAAGCCAGCATCTCCTGAGCCGTCATCGTGAACTGACCCTGAGCCATGCTCCACCATCCCCCATGAGACAGACATTGCGTGTACGGAGGGCAGCGCGGCCCGACCGTCCCATCACCCTAGTGATGTCCAGGAGCACTGTAGTCGGCACACGCAGCTCACCCAACACCGAACTCGGCGCAGTTACCAGACCATGACACTGAGGCCAATTCCGTTGCCGGGCTTGGTCGATCAGGCGTTCTGCGGCTGGGCGGCGCTCTTCGCCGTCAGCGGCGGGCCGGCCGGGACGAGGTCCGACCACTCGTGCGGCACCGGGAGCGGCTGGAGCTCCTTGTAGCCCAACCGGGCCTGGTTGGCGCCCGATTCGTCCTGCGGCGGCTGCTGGTCCGGCGTGGTGGCGCCCGGCTGCGGGGTGGGCGTCTTCGGGGCGCCGCCCTGGCCCGGCTGTCCGCCCGCACCCGGCTGCGCACTCTGGCCCGGCTGCGCGCCGGGCGGGGTGGTGGCGCCGCGACCACCGTCGCCGTTGGCCGGCACCGAGTAGCGCAGACCGGTCTCGGTGATCAGGAAGTCGGTGCCGGAACCGCCCGCCGCGTTGTCCAGCGCGCGGTAGAAGAGGCCGTGCCCGGGCGTCACGTACGCGGCGCCCGCGCCGTTGTTGTACGGCGCCGGGTAGGACGTCCCGGCCCAGACGCTGCGCCGGGGCGTGCGGCCGTCCTCGGCGACGCCGTCGAAGGTGCTGCACACGACCAGGCGCGCGTCCTGCCGGTCCTGCCAGTTGTTGGCCGGCGCACCGGACTTCAGCGGCCAGTCGTCCCCGGTGCTCGGCAGCCGGACGTCGTTGCCGAGCTTGGCGTGGTCGGCCGGGGTCATCTCGTCGCTGCGCGGCCGCTTGTCGCCGTCGTACTTGTAGAGGTCCTGGTAGTCCGGGTTCTGCCGGATCAGCTCCGCCTGGAACGGCGTCACCAGGTAGAGCCGGTCCTTGCCGACCACGTAGTGCCGGTCCTGGTAGTGCACCAGCCGGCCGATCCGGCGGTCGGCCTGGTTGCCCAGCTCCACCGAGGAGTTGGGGTTCGGGCTGTCCGCCACCCCGTCGACCTTCGGGAAGGTGATCGGGCTGCCGGTCACCAGGGTGTCCAGCCACTCGCGCTTGACGCGCTGCGGCACCGCGTTGGGCCCGAAGACCGCGGTGATCAGCGACTTGCGCTCCTTGTCGTCCGCCTGCGGCGAGCCGATGCCGTGCTTGCGGCCCTGCGCGTCGACCAGGAACACCTTCGCGTCACCCGGCCTGGCCGCGGGCTGGCCCGGCGCCGGCTGCGCGGATACCTGCTGCTCGTCCGCCTGCTGCACCAGCAGCAGCTGGTCCTGGCCGAGCATCCGGTCCTTGCCCGCCAGCGCCGCCGCGTCCGGGCCGGCCGCCACGAACACCGCCTGGTTGACGGTCTCCTGCTTGTCGTCCGAGCCCGGGCGGTCGCAGACCGACCACTTCATCGGCTTGTCCGCGTTGTCCCTCGTCGGCAGCTTGTCCGGCGCGTACGGGATGCCGATCGTCGGGCCGTGGTTGGGGTAGCTGTCGAGCACCCCGTCGTCGACCACCACCACCTTGGCGTCGGCCGGCAGCACCAGCCGCGCCGAGGACATGTTGAGCACCTGGTGCAGCCGCCTGGTCCGGCCGTCCGGGTCGGTCAGCACCACGTACCGGGTGGTCGACTTCTTGCCCTGGACGACGTTCTTGCCGTCGTCCCAGTGCAGCGGCGCGCTCGGCTTGAACACCCCCCACAGCCCGAACCCGGCGACGATCACCGCCCCCGCCAGCACGCTCGGCAGCACCGCCTTCACCGGGCGCGGCGCGTCCTCGTCGCTGCCGCCGCCACCGGGCAGCAGGAACGCCCCCACCGTGCGCTTGCGGGCGAAGGTGTACGCGTTCAGCTCGTCCCGGCGCGATGCCATCCTCGTCGTCCCCCTCGTCAGACACTGTCGGACCGGCCTGCACCGCCCCCCGCACCCGCCGGGCGGGAACCCGTACGAACCCTCTACGATGCGGCAGCAGACGGTGAGTACGGTACGGGTACGGTCCGCGCACCGGCCAGCCGGGCCGCGGCAACTGATCAGAGAGGGTCACCCGGGGGATGCCAAGCCAGACCGCTCCAGGACGCCGCGGACCGGCAACGGGCGGGAGGTCGCGCCGCTCCGGCCGGGCGCAGCGCGGCGGCCCCGCGCCCGGGACCGCGCCCGGGCAGCCATTGCCGCCCGTCGGCGAGAGCAGCGGCCGTGACGAAGGCGGTCGCGGGCCCGTCCTGCTCCGGATCAACCCCCGGCCCGGGCTGCTCGGCGGGCGGCTGAGACTCCAACAGCTCGTCCTGGTCGAGGTCGCGGCCGCGCTGGTCGCGGTGGGCTGGACGATCAGCCGGCCGGTCGCCGCCGGCTTCGGCGCGGTCGCGCTGGTCCTGGTGGTGCTCGCCGTGATCCCGCTGCGCGGCCGGACCATCCCCGAACTGCTACGAGTGCGCGCCGCCCTCAAGTCCCGCCGCCGGCAGGCCCGCGGCACGCTGCCGCCGGCCGGCACCGACCCGGCACTGGCCCCCGCCCTGGAACTCGAACCGGCGCTGCGCACCTGCACCCACGCCACCGAGGCCGACCTGGGCGGCCGCCCGGTCCGCCGGGAGACCGGCATGGTCGGCGACGGCACCTTCCTCAGCTCGGTGCTGCTCGTCCAGGCCAAGGACCAGCCGCTGCGCCCGGTGCGCACCGCGCTGCCGCTGCCCCTGGACGTGATCTGCTCGGCGCTCCAGGTCGACGACATCACCCTGGAGTCGGTGCAGCTCGTCCAGCACACCCAGCCGGCCCCGGCCCCGCACCTGCCCGAGCAGTCGCTGGCCGCCCGCGCCTACCGCGAGCTGCCGGACGGCACCGCCACCCCCGGGCTGCGGCTGACCTGGGTGGCGCTCAAGCTCGACCCGGAGCGCGCCGCGGCCGCCGTCCGGGCCCGCGGCGGCGGCGAGGAGGGCGCCCGCAAGGCGCTGCAACGGGTGACCGACCAGCTGGCCGGGCGGCTCAACAGCGCCGGGTTCAACGCGACCGTGCTGGACGAGCGCGAGCTGATCGCCGCGCTGGCCATCTCCACCTGCGCCAACCCGCTCGCGGTGGCCGGGCGCCAGGGCACCGGCAGCGGCGGCGGCACCACCCGCCGCACCCAGGAGGGCAGCCGGTTCTGGCGGATCGACGACCGCTGGCACAGCACCTACTGGATCTCCCGCTGGCCGCAGCTCAGCCGCCCCGGCGGCTCGCCCGGCCGGATCGCCGCACCCGACCTGGTCAACCTGGTCACCGGCTCCCCCGCGCTGGCCAGCACCTTCAGCCTGACCGCCGGGCGCGGCACCGGCGGCTCGGTGACCGTCAGCGGGCACCTGCGGGTGACCGGGCGCAGCGAGAGCGAGGTGACGCAGGTCGGCCGCCAGGTGGAGGCGCGGGCGCAGGGCGCCGGACTCGGCCTGGTCCGGCTCGACCTGGAGCAGGCCCCCGGGGTGCTCGCCACCCTGCCGCTGGGAGGAGCGTCCTGATGGCGTACCAGACCTATCCGGCCCCCGGCCCGCAGCACGGCGCCGAACGGCCCCGGGCGCGGTCCCGGATCCTGCCCGGCTTCGGGCTGCGCGGCCCGCGCCGGGAGAAGCACGTGCTCGACGCCGCGGACCTCGGGGCGCTGGCCTTCCCGGTCGGCGACGACGGCGTGGTGATCGGCGTCGACCCGCAGGGGCTGCCCGCAGTGCTCGGCCTGTTCCGGCCCAGCGCGTACGACCTGGTGCTGGTCGGCGGCGTGTGGACGGCGCAGGTCATCGCGCTGCGGGCGGCCGCGATCGGCGCCCGGGTCGCGGTGGAGACCGCGCGCGGGCAGCTGTGGGGCCCGCTGGCGCAGGCCGCGGGCGGCGGGCAGCCGTGCGTTACGGTCCACCAGGTCGGCCGACTCGGCCCGCAGGGCGCCTCGGTGGCCTCGCCGGTCCTGGTCGTGCGCGACCTCGGCGCCCGCCCGCCGCGCAGCCAGCTCTCCGCCGCGCCCTGGCAGACCACCCTGACCCTGCTGCCGTACCTGGGCCCGAACGCGGCCCGGGTGCTCAACGCGGCCGACCTGGTGGGCGTGCAGCGGGTCTCCCCGCAGGAGGCGGAGCTGACCGGCCGGGTGCTGTCGCTCCCGTCGGAGGACGTCGCCTCGCTGCCCACCCTCGGCGACGACCTCACGCTGTGGGCCACCCGGATGCGGCGCCAGTACGTGCGGGCCGCGGCCGGGCAGGCCGAGCAGCAGGTTCTCGGCGGTCCGCGCCGGATGGACTGAGCGGCGGCGCCGGGCCCGGGGGGCCGCTCCGGATCCGACGCCGCCTTCAACGGGGGTTGCCGCACGGCCTAGTCTTTGATGCGGCAACGGCACCGCTGAACAAGCGGCGGCGAACACGAGGGAGCCCTAGTGAGCAGCGATCGGGACGGCGTCTACGTCGGCGACAACGCGGCAGAGGACGACGACGACTGGTCCGACGCGCCCGACTACACTCCCCCGTCCTGGTACGTGCAGACGGACGCCTCGGCGGCCCCGGCGGTGCAGGCTCCGACGGCCCCGGCCCCGGTCCTGCAGGCTCCGACGGCGGCGCAGGCTCCGCAGGCCGCCGCTCCGGCGCCGGTGCCCGCCCAGGCCCCGACGCCGGCTCAGGCGCCCGTGCCCGCGCAGCCCGTACCCGTGCCGCCCGTGCCGCCCGCACAGCCCGTCCAGGCCGAGGCGCAGCACGTCCCGTTCCCGGCGTCCGCCCCTGCCCAGGCCCCCGCCCCCGCGTTCGAACAGCCACCGGCCGTCGCCCCGGGCTGGCCGGCGGAGGTCCCGGCGCAGCCGCAGCCCGCCCCGGCCCCGCAGCCGCCGTACCCGGCCCCGGTCTCGGCCGCGCCGCCGGCGCAGCCCGCCCAGCCGGTCCCGCCGCAGACGTACCCGCAGCCGTACCCGCAGCCGCCCGCGCAGCACCTGCCCCCGCAGCAGCCGCTGCCGCCGCAGGACGTGCAGTCCGCCGCCGCGTGGGCCGCCCAGCAGGCCGCCGCACAGCCGCAGCAGCCGGCCCCGCAGCCAGCGCCGGTGGATCCGCGCCAGGGCGGCTGGCCGCAGCCCCCCGCCTACCCGCAGTCGGCCCAGCCCCAGCCGCACGAGTACCAGCCGTTGCTGCCGGGCTCGCCGCACGAGCAGTCCGGCGGGGTGCAGCCGTGGCCGCCGCAGAGCGCCGTCGCACCGCCGCCGGTCGCGTTCCCGCATTCCGCCGCCCCGCAGCCGCCCGTGGCGCACGGTGCGCCACTCGGCTACACCGCCGCGGTCGAGCTGTCCTCGGACCGGCTGCTGCGCAGCCAGCCCAAGCAGCAGCGCCAGCAGCCGCGGTTCCAGTTCGGCGGCAAGGCGGCGGCCGCCGAGAAGTCGCGCAAGCTGGAGATCATCCGCACCCCGGTGCTGAGCTGCTACCGGATCGCCGTGATCAGCCTCAAGGGCGGGGTCGGCAAGACCACGACCACCACCGCGCTCGGCGCGACCCTGGCCAGCGAGCGCCAGGACAAGGTGATCGCGATCGACGCCAACCCGGACGCCGGCACCCTGGGCCGCCGGGTCAAGCGCCAGACCGGCGCGACCATCCGCGACCTGGTGACGGCCATCCCGCACCTGCGCAGCTACATGGACATCCGTCAGTTCACCTCGCAGGACCTCAACTCGGGCCTGGAGATCCTGGCGAACGACGTCGACCCGGCGGTCTCGACCACGTTCAACGACTCGGACTACCGCCAGGTCATCGACGTGCTGGGCCGCCAGTACCCGATCGTCCTGACCGACTCCGGCACCGGCCTGCTGTACAGCGCGATGCGCGGGGTGCTGGACCTCGCCGACCAGCTGATCATCGTCTCCACCCCCAGCGTGGACGGCGCCTCCAGTGCCTCGACCACCCTGGACTGGCTCTCCGCGCACGGCTACGCGGACCTGGTGCAGCGCAGCATCACGGTGGTCTCCGGGGTGCGCGAGACCAGCAAGCTGATCAAGGTCGAGGACATCGTCGCGCACTTCCAGACCCGCTGCCGCGGGGTGATCGTGGTGCCGTTCGACGAGAGCCTGGCGGCCGGCGCCGAGGTCAACCTCGACATGATGCGGCCCAAGGTCCGCGAGGCCTACTTCGAGCTGGCCACCCTGGTCGGCGAGGACATCGTCCGGGCCCAGCAGGCCGCCGCCCAGCAGTCCGGGTGGCAGCAGCAGGCGCAGGCCACGCCGTACCCGCCGCAGCCACAACCGCAGCCACAGCCGTATCCGGGTCAGGCCGGTCAGGCCGCTCAGCCCGCCCCCGGGGCGCCGTGGGCGCCGCAGCCCGGCCAGGCCCCGCCGCCGCCCCCCGGCTACGGCTACCCGCAGCAGCCGCCCGCCCCCACGGCCTGGCCGCAGCCGGGCGCCCAGCAGCAGCCGGCCCCGCAGCCGGGCCCGGGCTACGGCTACCCGCCCGCCCAGGGCCAGCCGCCGCAGCCCGCCCCGCCGTCCCAGCCCACCTCGCCGTCCCCGCCGGACGGCTACCAGCCGCCGCCCGGCTACGGCCACCCGCCGCAGCCCCCGCAGTGACGCCGAAGGGCCCGCCGACCAGGTCGGCGGGCCCTTCCCCGTGCTGCGGCAGTGCTCAGACGCCGTCGGTCAGCTCGCGGGCCTGCTTGACGTCGTCGGCCATCCGGTCGAGCAGCGCGTCGATGGAGTCGAACTTCTCCATCCCGCGCAGGTAGGCCAGGAAGTCCACGGCCACGTGCAGCCCGTACAGGTCCAGGCCGACCCGGTCGATGGCGTACGCCTCGACGGTGCGGGCGGTGCCGTCGAAGGTCGGGTTGGTGCCGACCGAGATGGCGGCGGGCATGCGCTCGCCGTCGGCGGTCAGCCAGCCCGCGTACACGCCGTCGGCCGGGATCGCGCTGTGCGGCACGGTCTCGACGTTGGCGGTGGGGTAGCCGAGCTCGCGGCCTCGCTGCGCGCCGCGCACCACCACGCCCTCGACCCGGTGCGGGCGGCCCAGCACCTCGCCGGCGCCGGCCATGTCGCCGGTCTCGACCAGCCGCCGGGTCAGGGTGGAGGAGAACGGCTCGCCGGCCCCGGCGGCGCCGCTCACCTGGAGGTCGACCACCTCGACGTCGAAGCCGGCCGAGCGGCCCAGCTCGGTGAGCAGCGCGACGTCCCCGGCGGCCCGGTGCCCGAAGCGGAAGTTGGGGCCCTCGATGACGGCCCGGGCGTGCAGGGCGTCGACCAGGACCTGCTGGACGAAGGTCTCCGGCGACTCCTGGGACAGCTCCGGGGTGAACGGCAGCACCAGCACCGCGTCCACGCCGAGGCCCGCGATCAGCTCGGCGCGGCGCGCCTGCGGGGCGAGCAGCGGCGGGTGGCTGCCCGGGCGGATGACCTCGCGCGGGTGCGGGTCGAAGGTCACCACCACCGCGGGGAGGCCGAGTTCGCGGGCCCGCTCGACCGCCCGACCGATGATCAGCTGATGCCCGCGGTGCACCCCGTCGAACGAGCCGATGGTGACGACGCTGCGTCCCCAGTCAGCGGGGATCTCCTCCAGGCCACGCCAGCGCTGCACCCTGACCGCTCCTTGTTCCGTACGGCGCGTACCCTCTGTACGCTCAAACGCTCAAACCCGAACCCCTATAGCGTGCCATGCGCCTGCTCCTGCTCCGGCACCGGAATACGGGTTGGGCGCACCGGCGGGTGCGCGGCGCGCCCGGGCACGGTCCGCTCCGCCTCGGCGGCCGCGTACTGCGGGTCGCGGCCGGCCGCCGCCAGGGCCCGCATCCGGGCCAGCCGGGGACCGTCCGGCGCGGTCGGGGCGGCGTCCCGCGGCCACTGGGCGAGCAGCTGCGCGAACGCCGCCGAGCGGCCGGCCCAGCGCACCAGCAGTTCGTCCGCGCCCGGCAGGCCGGGGGTCGCCCGGGCCAGCACCGCGCGGGCCCGGGCCGGGTTCTCGGCCGCGCAGTGCTCGGCCAGCCGCTCCACGGCCGCGGTCAGCACCGCCGGGTCGGTCTCGATGGCGAGCAGGGTGTCCAGCAGTTCGCAGCGCAGCGCGTCCGCTGCCGGGTCGGCCACCGGGACGGACAGCACCTGGGCGAACGGCCTCCGCACGCCCGCCGTCCGGGCGGCCAGCGCGCCGCCGAGCAGCACCCGCAGCTCCAGCCGGGCGGCCGGGCCGCCGGTCGCGGCGCGCTCCAGGCGGCGGCCCAGGTAGTCGACGGCGACCGGGCCGGCCAGGGCCGGGTGCTCGCGCAGCAGCCGGGCGGCCAGTTCGGCGCCCCGCCGGGTGGCCACCGGGGTGCGGGCGTCGGCGAGCACCCGCAGGGTCTCGGCGGCGGCTGCGCCGGGGGCCGCCAGCCGGTCGGCGAGCGCGGCCAGGACGGGTTCCGGGTCGCTCTCCAGGGCGGGGGCCAGCGCCCTGGGGGTGAGGAAGGCGTCGCCGCCCGCCCGGTGCAGGGACAGCGCGGCGGGGAGGTGCTCGGCCCTGGTCGCCGGGTCGCCGACCAGCAGGGCGAGGGCGGCGCCGTGCAGGCCCGGTTCGTCCTCGCGGGCGAGCAGGGTCAGCGCGGTGAAACGCAGCAGTCCGGCGGCGGCGCCGACGGCGTGCGGGGCGGCGTGCAGGGCGTGCACGGCGGCGGCGACGTGCCGCTCGGGCCGCCCGTCGTGGCTCCAGCGGTCCACCGCCCGGCAGAGCGCGGAGGGCTCCTCGGTGGCGAGCACGGTGAGCAGTGCGTCCGCCCTCGGGTGCGCGGCGTCGGCCAGGGCGTCGGCCAACTCGTCCAGGGCGAGCCGGCGGTGGGCGTGCAGCAGGTCGTGGGCGAGGTCGGCGACGGTGTGTCCGGGGCGGCCGGGCAGGCCGCGCGGATCGTCGAACCAGGCGCAGAGCAGCGGGAACACCGCGACGGGGTCGGCGCGCAGCCGTTCGGCCACCGCGCCGAGGAACGGCTGCCCGGGCCCGTCGGCGGCCACCAGGCGGCGCAGCAGCGCGAGTTCGGTCTCGGCGGGCAGACCGAGGCCGGTCCAGAACGCCGGGCCGAACGAGCCGAGCCCGTCCGCCGGGAGCGCGTCCAACCCGCCCTCGGCGACCGCCCGTTCGGCGATCCGACCGGCCAACTGGTCGAGCAGCGCCAGGTGTTCGGCCGGATCGGGACTGGCGGCCAGCCCGGCGGTGAGCAGCCGGCCCGCCCACCAGGCCGGTTCGCTGCTGGGCGGGCGCAGGTCCAGGGCGCGCCAGAGCCGGTGCAGCCAGGGGTCCAGGGCGGGTGCGCCCCAGGCTTCGGCCAGTCGGCGCAGCGCGGCGGCGACCGGGCCGATCCAGTGCCGGGGGACGCCGCGCGGGGAGCCCTCCGCTGGCGCGCCCTCCAGCCCGTTCGCGGGTGAGGAGGGCGTGTCCGCGGCCTCGCCGAGCAGCAGCCCCAGCGCGGCGTCCAGGTCCAGGTGCAGGCCCTGCAGCCAGTCCGCGAACTCCCCGTGCGCGAACCGGAATCCGGGCCCGGCCGGGACGAACAGGCCCTCGGCGAGGACGGCCGTGGCCCAGCCGCCGGCCGCCGGGAACAGTTCCTCGAAAGTGGCCCGGCCCAGGCCGCCCGGCCCGGCGCCGAGCATCCGCCGGGCCGCCTCGTGCACCCGTCCGGCCACCGCGGCCGCCAGCCGCCGCACCCGCCCGTGGGAGGGCCCGGCCGGGCGGGCGGAGCTCCGGCGGTGGGCGCCCGGGCGGCGCTGCCGGCCGTCCTCGACCAGCCGCCCGGCCACCCGCAGGCAACGCAGGTCCAGGTAGGCGGCGAACAGTTCGCCCCGGCGGGCCGGCTCCCCGCGCAGGCCCTCCGCCCACAGCTCGCCGGCCAGCCGGACGGCCAGCGGGTGCCGCGCGTCGGCGTCGGCCGGCCAGCCCGGCGGCAGCCCGTAGCGGCGGCGTACCCGCTCGGCCGCCTCGGCGGGGAGCGGGCCGAGCCGGTGCCCGGCGAGGCTGGGGGCGCCCGGGCCGCCGCCGTCCATCCGGACGGTGGGGGCGCTGGCCAGGTCGCCGCCCGGCTCCGGCGGGTCCGGGTACCGGGCGTGGCCGGTGCCGCTGCCCCACTTCTCGGCCTCCAGCCGCACCCAGGCCTCCTCGCCGCAGGCGGTCAGCAGCCGCGCCCCGCAGCCGGTCAGCCAGTCCCCCGCGCCGCGCAGCCAGCGCGGGTCCAGCGGCGCCGGGGCCTCCTCGGGACCGTCCAGGACCACCAGCAGCGGCCGCCCGGCCGCCGCGCACAGCGCCGCCACCGGTTCCGGCGCGGGCGCCGGGATGCCCAGCTCGGCCGCGACGGCGGCCAGGGCCCGTTCCACCGGGGCGGCGAGCGAGCGGTCCTCGGCGCGCAGGTCGGCGCCGCGCAGCCAGAGGGTGGGCAGCGGCCGGGCGCCGCCGGCGCGGCGGGCGGCGAGGGCGGCGAGTTCGGTGGAGCGCCCGCTGCCGGGGGCGCCGACCAGGGCGGTGACGGTGGCCTGCGGCTCGTCACCGGCCAGTCCGTCGGGCCGGTCGACCCGGTCGGCGGCGAGCCCGGCCACCCGGCCCGGGCCGGCCCCGGCGGCGGCCAGCTGGGCCGCGGTCAGCCGCAGCACGCCGGCCAGGTTGAGCGCGGGCCCGTAGCCGGGCACGGCCGCGCCGTTGCGCGCCAGCAGTTCGGCCAGCGCCGGGGCGACCGCGACCGCGCCGCCGCCGGCCGGCACCGCCGGGAGCGCGCCGCCGTGCTGCGGCCCGCGCAGCGCGGGCACGGCCAGGGCCACCACGGCGCCGCTGCGGGCGTCCAGCACCGGCGAACCGGCCGGCACCACGACGCCGGCGACCACCGGCGGGTCGAGCAGCAGCACCCCGCCGACCCCGCCGCACCCGGCACCGGCGGCACCGAGCAGACCGCAGCGCAGCGCCACCACCCGCCCGTCCTCGCCGGCCAGCGCGGGCAGCAGCACCGCGCGCCCGGCCCCGAGGGCCGCGACGGGCAGCGGCGGCACGGGCAGCCCGCCGACCGCGTCGGTGCGCAGCAGGGCGAGCCCGTGCTCGGGCAGCGGCAGGACGGCGTCCGGGCCGAGCACCCTGGTCTGCCCGCCGGGGGTGTGCAGGACGATCCGGTCCAGGCCGGTGACGCTCTCGTGGGCGGTGAGGACGGTGCCCTGCGGGTCGGCGACGAACCCTAAGCCGTGCAGTCGCCCGTTGAGGTCGCGGATCCGCAGCAGGTACCGCCCCGGATCTCCCGCCACGCCGTCGCCGTCCAGGAATCCCGGCATTCGCACTGCCCTCCCCGCAGGCCGGACGGCCCGGGGGCGGGCTCGTCACGGCGACCTGCTCGCCGCCGGGGAGCCTGCCCGCCCGGGAGGCGGCCCCACCGCGCCTGCGCCGCTCACCACGGGCGTTCACCTCGCGCGCTCCCCCGGGCGGGTGACCCCTCCCTCGCCGGAACGAACCCCCGGACCTCGCCGGAACACCCCCTGAACGAGCGAAGCCCCTCCCGGGACGCCCCCCGAACGAGCGAAACCCCCGCCGGAAGACTCCCGACGGGGGTGACGCGTGCGCTGCGGGGCGTCAGCCGACGAAGACCGCGACCGGCTTCGCCTGCCCGTCCGTCTCCTCGACCAGCGCGAGGAAGCGCCCGTCCGGCCCGAACACCGCGATCGGCCCGTCCACGCCCAGCCCGGGCGCCTTGAGCCGGGCACCGTGCGACAGCTTCTCCGCCGCCGACTCGTCCAGGTCCCAGCGTGGGAAGGCGGCGGCCGCGGCCTCCCCGATCGGCAGCACCTGCAGCCCCGTCGGGGACTCGCCGGTGACCGCGGCCTCCAACTGCTCCAGGGTGCGCGCCGACTCCACCGAGTACGGCCCGACCCTGGTGCGCCGCAGCGCGGTGAGGTGACCGCCGACGCCGAGCCCGGCGCCCAGGTCACGGGCCAGCGCCCGGATGTAGGTGCCGGAGGAGCACTCGACGGTCACGTCCAGGTCGATCACCGGCGTGCCGTCCTCGGCGAGCGCCGCGCGCTGCCCGTGCACGGTGAAGGAGTGGATCGTGGTGGGCCGGGCCGCGAGCTCGAAGTCCTCGCCCTCGCGCACCCGCGCGTACGACCGCTTGCCGTCGATCTTGATCGCGCTGACCTTGGAGGGCACCTGCATGATCTCGCCGGTGAGCGCGGCGATCCCGGCGTCGATCGCCTCCCTGGTCACCCCGTCGGCCGGGGCGGACGCGGTGACCTCGCCCTCCCGGTCGTCGGTGACGGTGGTCTGGCCGAGCCGGACGGTCGCCTCGTACGTCTTGGCGGTGAGCATCAGGTGGCCGAGCAGCCGGGTGGCCCGCTCGACGCCGATCACCAGTACGCCGGTGGCCATCGGGTCGAGCGTGCCGGCGTGCCCGACCTTCCGCGTCCCGGCCAGCCATCGCAGCTTGGCGACGACCCCGTGGGAGGTGATGCCCTCGGGCTTGTCGACGATCACCAGGCCGTCCGGGCCGGTGCCTTTGCGCTTCATCAAGTTCTTTCTCTAAAAAGCGGTCAAGAGATGATCAACGTACCGGTCGCAGCGCGCTCCGGAACCGTTCGACCACCGCGGCCACGTCCTCCCGGGCGCTGAACCCGGCCGCGAAGACGTGCCCGCCGCCACCCAGCTCCGCGCAGGCGGCGGCGACGTCCACCGCGCCCTTGGAACGCGAGGAGCCCCGCAGCGTGCCGTCCGGGTCCTGCTTGAGCACCAGCGCCACCTCGGCCTCGGCCGGGCGGCGCAGGATGTCGATCAGCCCCTCGATCTCCTCGACCGTGACGCTGAACAGCACCAGGTCCTGGTACGGCACCCAGGTCCACACCAGGCCCAGCCCGCCGGCCGCGTCCGGCTCGTAGACGGCCCGGTCGAGCGCGCCCGCGAGCACCTTGAGGTAGCCGAAGGAGGAGGTGTCCCACAGCTGCCGGGAGATCAGGTCGTGCCGGATGCCGGTGGCCAGCAGCCGCCCGGCGAGTTCGTGGGTGGCGGGCGTGGTGGCCCGGTACTTGAACGAACCGGTGTCGGTGGCGACGCCGGTGTACAGGCAGGTGGCCAGGTCCTGGTCGAGTTCGACGCCGAGCCGGCGCAGCAGTTCGTCGACCAGGACGGCGGTGGCCGGCGCGGTCGGGTCGATCAGCTGGTGGGTGCCGAAGCCCGGATTGGAGGCGTGGTGGTCGATCACCACCAGCACCGGCGCGGCGAAGGCCTTGCCGTGCAGCAGGCCGAGCCGGCTCTCCGCGGCCACGTCGAAGCAGAGCACCAGCTCGGGGACGTCCGGCACCTCGACGGCCGGCACGATCAGCTCCTGGCCGGGCAGGAAGGCCAACGACTCGGGCACGATCTGCGGGTCGTCGCCGAAGGAGACCCGCACCCGCTTGCCGAGCCCGCGCAGCGCCAGCGCAGCCGCCAGCGAGGAGCCCAGGGCGTCGCCGTCCGGGCAGATGTGGCAGATCAGGTCGATCGAACGGGCCCGCCCGATCTCCGCCACCACCTGCTGCCAGAGCAGCTCGAAACCGCTCTCCTCGGTGCGCGGCCCCGGGAGCGCCACGAGGGCGTCCTCCACCGTGCTGGTGGAAGACGCCCCCGTGGTCGAACCGGCTCGCGAGGCGGCCTTCGCCGGCTCACCCGCCATGACTACTCGTCCTCGTCGTCACGCTCGGCCGCCGGAACCTTGTACGGGTCCGCCTCGCCGGCGTAGGTCGCGCCCGCGGCGGTGGTGCGCACCGCCGCGTCGATGGCCTTGGCCCGGTCGAGCAGGTCGTCGATGTTCCGGGCGTTGTCCGGCAGCGCGTCCGCGACGAAGGTCAGCGTCGGGGTGAAGCGCACCCCGATCTTGCCGACCTCGGAGCGGATCACGCCCTTGGCGCTCTCCAGCGCGGCGGCCGTGGCCTCGCGCTCGGTCTCGTCGCCGAAGACGGTGTAGAAGACGGTGGCCTCGCGCAGGTCCCCGGTCACCCGGGTGTCGGTGATGGTCACGAACCCCAGTCGCGGGTCCTTGATCCGCCGCTCCAGGGTCTGGGCGACGACCACCTGGATGCGGTCGGCGAGCTTGCGCGCCCTTGCGGTGTCGGTCACGTTGCCTCCTCGTGCAGTGGGTCCGGCATTCGGGTGAGCTACGCACCCTTCGGGGCCCACGCCCCAAAGTACCGGCCCGCGCCCGGCCTTGCGGGCGCTCTGGGTCCTGATCCGTGTGAGAACGGCGACTTCCGCCGATCGTCTCCACGGCTCTCATTCGTCGTCGTCGTTGTGGTACCTCCTCCTCGCGGAGAGGAGCTGCACCTCGGGGCGGCCGGCGACCAACCGCTCACAGCTGTCCAGGATCTCGGTGACGTACCCGGCATCGCCGGCCACCACCGCGAGGCCGATCTCGGCCCTGCGGTGCAGATCCTGGTTCCCGGTCTCGGCAGCGCACACGCTGTACTTGCGCTGCAGTTCGGCCACGATGGGCCGCACGATCGAACGCTTCTCCTTGAGCGAGTGGACGTCGCCCAACAGCAGGTCGAAGGTGAGTGTTCCCACGAACATGTATGACAGGTCTCGCCGACCTGGAAGGCCTCGGGGGGGCAGCCCGGAACCGGGCTGCCGGTGCTACGTCTGAACGCTGCTGCATCTCGACTACCCCGGACCCTACACAGCGAGACCGGGGCCGGTCGACGGAAATACCACCCGTCGACCGGCCCCGGCTTTCACCGACTACGAACGCGGCTTCTCGCGCATCTCGTAGGTCTCGATGATGTCCTCGACCTTGATGTCGTTGAACGACCCCAGGGTGACACCGGCCTCGAAGCCCTCGCGGACCTCGGTCGCGTCGTCCTTGAAGCGGCGCAGACCCTCGATGGTGAGGCTCTCCGCCACGACCTTGCCGTCGCGGATGAGGCGGGCCTTGGCGTTGCGGCGCAGCAGGCCCTCGCGGACGATGACACCCGCGATGTTGCCGAACTTGGAGGAGCGGAACACCTCGCGGATCTCCGCGGAGCCGAGGCGCACCTCCTCGTACTCGGGCTTGAGCATGCCCTTGAGGGCGTTCTCGATCTCCTCGATCGCCTGGTAGATGACCGAGTAGTACCGGACGTCCACGCCTTCCTTGTCGGCCGCGGTACGCGCACGGCCTTCGGCGCGCACGTTGAAGCCGATGATGATGGCGTCCGAACCCATCGCCAGGTTGACGTCGGACTCGGTGATCGCACCCACACCGCGGTGCAGGATGCGGAGCTCGACCTCCTCGCCCACGTCCAGCTTGACGAGGGCGTCCTCGAGGGCCTCGACCGAACCGGAGACGTCACCCTTGATGATGAGGTTGAGCTGCTCGATCTCGCCGGCGGCGATGGCCTTGTCCAGGTCCTCCAGGGACACCCGGACCCGACGCTGCGCGAAGGCGGCGTTGCGGTCGCGGGCCGAGCGCTTCTCGGCGATCTGACGGGCGGTGCGGTCCTCGTCGACGACGATGAAGCTGTCGCCGGCGCGGGGCACCGAGGTCAGACCGAGCAGCAGCACCGGGCGGGACGGGCCGGCCTCGGCGAGGCTGTTGCCGTTCTCGTCCAGCATCGCGCGGACGCGGCCGTAGGCGTCGCCGACCACGATCGAGTCGCCGACGCGGAGGGTACCGCGCTGCACGAGCACGGTCGCCATGGCGCCGCGGCCCTTGTCGAGGTGGGCCTCGATGGCGATACCCTGCGCGTCCTGCTCGGGGTTGGCCCGCAGGTCGAGCGAGGCGTCCGCGGTGAGGACCACGGCCTCCAGCAGCTGCTCGATGTTGAGGCCCTGGCGCGCGGAGATGTCGACGAACATGGTGTCGCCGCCGTACTCCTCCGCCACCAGACCGAACTCGGTCAGCTGACCGCGGACCTTGGTCGGGTCGGCGCCCTCGACGTCGATCTTGTTGACGGCGACCACGATCGGCACACCCGCGGCCTTGGCGTGGTTCAACGCCTCGACCGTCTGCGGCATGACACCGTCGTTGGCCGCGACCACCAGGATCGCGATGTCGGTGGACTTGGCACCACGGGCACGCATGGCGGAGAACGCCTCGTGACCCGGGGTGTCGAGGAAGGTGATCGGGCGCTGCTCGCCGTTCACCTCGGTGACGACCTGGTAGGCACCGATGTGCTGGGTGATGCCACCGGCCTCGCCGGCCACCACGTTGGACTTGCGGATGGCGTCCAGCAGGCGGGTCTTACCGTGGTCGACGTGACCCATGACGGTGACGACCGGCGGGCGCGGGGCCAGCTGGTCCTCGTCGCCCTCGTTCGCACCGAAGTCGATGTCGAACGACTCCAGCAGCTCGCGGTCCTCGTCGTCGCGGCTGACGATCTCCAGGATGAAGCCCATCTCGCCGGCCAGCAGCTCGAGGGTCGCGTCGGAGACCGACTGCGTCGCGGTGACCATCTCACCGAGGTTGAACATGACGGAGACGAGCGCGGCCGGGTTGGCGTTGATCTTCTCCGCGAAGTCCATCAGCGAGGCGCCGCTCGACAGGCGAACGGTCTGGCCGTTGCCGCGAGGCAGCATCACACCGCCGACGGACGGGGCCTGCATGGCCTCGTACTCCTGGCGCTTCGCCCGCTTCGACTTGCGGCCACGCGCCGGGCGACCGCCCGGGCCACGACCGAAGGCGCCCTGCGTGCCACCACGGGCACCCGGGCCGCCGGGACGACCACCGAAACCACCGGGACGCGGGCCGAAGCCGCCGCCACCACCGGGGGCACCGCCACCGGGACGCGGACCGCCGAAGCCGCCGCCACCGGCCGGACGCGAGCCCGGACCGGCCGGACGACCCTGGAAGCCCGGACGGGCGCCACCGGCACCCGGACCACCCGGACGGCCACCGGGGCCACCGGGGCCACGGCCGCCGGGGCCCGGACGCGGGCCCGGAGCCGGACGCTGCGGCATCATGCCCGGGTTCGGGCGCGGCATGCCGGACGGGGACGGGGCGCCGGGGCGCGGACCGGCCGGACGCGGCATGCCGTCGGGACGCGGACGGTCGCCACCGGGACGCGGGGCGCCACGGTCGGCACCGGGAGCACCGGCGGGACGCGGACGGTCGCCACCGGGACGCGGGGCGCCACGGTCAGCGCCGGGAGCACCGGCGGGACGCGGACGGTCGCCACCCGGACGCGGGGCGCCACGGTCAGCGCCGGGAGCACCGGCGGGACGCGGACGGTCGCCGCCCGGACGCGGACGGTCGCCGCCCGGGGCGCCCTGACCGGCCGGACGCGCACCCGGCGCGCCCTGCCGGCGGTCGCCGGGGCGGGCCATACCGGTCGCGCTGCCCGAGGTGAACGGGTTGTTGCCCGGACGCGGACCGGCCGGACGCGGACCCGGACGGGCACCGCCGGCGGCGGGACCGGCCGGACGCGAGGCCTGCGGGGCCTGCGGAGCCTGCGAGGCCTGCGGAGCCTGACGCGGGGTGTCACCGGCCGGAGCCGGCGAGGAGAACTCGGCCGCGGGCGCGGCCGGGGCCGCCGGAGCGGCGGGACGCGCCGCCGGGCGCGGGCCCGGGGTCGGGCCACCCGCCGGCTTCGTGGCGGCGGGGGCCGCCGGGGCGGCGGGCGCGGCCTGGGCCGCAGGGGCCGCGGGAGCCGCGGCCGGGGTGGGACGGGGACCAGGGGTCGCGCTGGGGCGCGGACCCGGGGTCGGAGCACCCGGCTTGGGTGCACCCGCGGCGGCGGAGCCACCCGCGGGCTGGGGCGCCGCGCTCTTGCGCGGGCCCGGCTTGGCAGCGGAACCACCACCGGTGGGGGCCACACCAAGCGCGTCAGTCAGCTTACGTACGACCGGCGCCTCAATCGTCGAGGACGCCGAACGGACGAACTCACCGAGCTCGGTGAGCTTGGCCATGACGGCCTTGCTCTCCAAGCCAAGTTCCTTGGCGAGTTCATAAACCCGGACCTTAGCCACTTCACTCCTGTCTATGAGTCCGGGGTGTCTCGTCCGCCGGACCGTCGCTACTTCATGGGCGTACCCATCGCGTACTCATCGCGTACTCATCGAGAGCTCATCGCAATCTCGACCTACTTCCACATCGCGAGGTACCTGACTGGTGGCACGGCACGCGGCTGCCCGCGAACCGTGCTTGTTGCGGTGGTTCTCCCGCCGCACTGAGCGGCGGCCGTTGCGGGCGTCGCCCCACCGGGCGGCCTGAGGGACTCAGGGCGCCGGGGTGTCGACGGTCCGCTCCCCGATGAACTCGCGGAGCCGCTCCGTGTCGAGCGTCCCCTGGAGGCGGAAGGCCCGGGGAAACGCCCGACGGCGAACCGCGAGGTCGAGGCAGGCCGGATCGGGGTGCAGGTGAGCGCCCCGGCCCGGCAGTGCGCCACGGGGGTCGGGGACGCAGACGCCCTCGACCGCCGTGACACGCAACAGCTGGTGCTTGGCCGCTCGCTTGCGGCAGCCCACGCAGGTGCGTTCCGGGCGTGCTCGGACGTGCGTCCGGCCAGACGAAGGCAAGTCTACCCCTCCGAAGGGACATGGCGCCGCCCCGCCGATCCCGGGCGGAACGGCGGGGGGCTTTGACGGGGCGAACGGCCGGTCAGCGCCGCGCTCAGCGGTCGGTGTCCCGACCGCCGTCCTCGGGCTGGCCCTCGGTGTCCGGCCGGATGTCGATCCGCCAGCCGGTGAGGCGGGCCGCGAGGCGGGCGTTCTGCCCCTCCTTGCCGATCGCCAGCGACAGCTGGTAGTCCGGCACGATCACCCGGGCGGAACGCTGGGCCAGGTCGACGATCTCCACGCTGGTCACCCGTGCGGGGGACAGCGCCGCGGCGACCATCTCCCGGGGGTCCTCCGACCAGTCGACGATGTCGATCTTCTCGCCGTGCAGCTCGCCCATCACCGCGCGCACCCGGCTGCCCATCGGGCCGATGCAGGCGCCCTTGGCGTTCAGCCCGGCCCGGCGCGACCAGACCGCGATCTTGGTGCGGTGGCCGGCCTCACGGGCGATCGCCGCGATCTCCACGCTGCCGTCCGCGATCTCCGGGACCTCCAGCGCGAACAGCTTCTTCACCAGGCTCGGGTGCGTCCGCGACAGCGTCACCGAGGCCCCGCGCACACCGCGGCGCACCGCCACGACGTAGCACTTCAGCCGGGTGCCGTGCCGGTAGTCCTCGCCCGGGACCTGCTCCTGCGGCGGCAGGATGGCCTCCAGCTTGCCGATGTCGACCAGCACGTTCTTCGGGTCGTTGCCCTGCTGGACGACACCGGTGACGATGTCGCCCTCCTTGCCCGCGTACTCGCCGAAGGTCTGGTCGTCGGCGGCGTCGCGCAGGCGCTGCATCATCACCTGGATGCCGATGCTGGACGCGATCCGGCCGAAGCCGTTCGGGGTGTCGTCGAACTCCTTGGGCTCGACGCCCTCGTCCAGCTCGGCCGGGTCCTCCGTCGCCCACACGGTGACGTGGCCGGACTTGCGGTCCAGGTGCACCCGGGCGCGGCGGCGCGAGCCCTCGGTGCGGTGGTACGCGGTGAGGAGGGCGGACTCGATGGACTCGACCAGCAGGTCGAAGGGGATGTTCTTCTCGTTGACCAGCGTGCGCAGGGCACTCATGTCGATGTCCACGGCTACGCCTCCTCGTCTTTTTTCGTCACGTTCGTCATGGTCCGGGCGGCGCGCAGGTCACAGCGCACCGTCGTCCCCCTCCTCGGAGGCGTCGTCGTCCGCGTAGTCCGCGGCCTCGTCGAGGAGCTTGTCGTCCTTGCGGTTGAACTCGACCTGCACGCGCGCCCGATCCACCTCGGCGTACGCCAGCCGGCGCTCCTTCGGACGGCCACGGCCCTTCACCGGCTGCACCTCGACCAGCGCGCCGTCCTCGTCCGCCTCCAGCACCCGGGCGACGATCTCCCCGCCGTCGACCAGGTGGATCTTGGCCAGTCGGCCCTCCGCGCGACGCCAGTGCCGGGGCAGGTCCAGCGAACGCTCAGCGCCCGGCGAACCGACCTCCAGCAGGTAGGGCTCGTCGCCCATCAGGTCCGACTCGTCCAGAGCCTCACCGACCACCCGGCTGAACTCGGCGATGGCGTCCATGTCCACGCCGCCGTCGGTGTCGACGTCGATCTGCACCTGGCGGCGGCTGCCGGCCTTGGTGACCTTGACGTCCTCCAGGTCCAGACCGGCCTGCACGGCCAGCGGCTCCAGCAACGCGCGCAGCCGGTCGGTGTGGGTGGTGCTCATCCGGGTGGACTCCTCGGCCGCGTCTGCTGTTGTCAGAAGGTCGCTCCGCACCCTCCGGCGCCGGTCCGGCGCACACCGGGTCACGGCAGCTCGGCCCAAAGCCTAGCCGGTGAAGCCGCGAACCACCGATTCCGGACCACCCCCGACCGGGCGCACGCCACCCACTGCGAGCAAGCTCACACCCGCTCCCGGGGCGTCCCTGGATCCGAATCCCCGCCCGGAATCGTGGGGATTCTGTAATCATTCACGCCTACGAAGGGCAGGCGGGGAGGCCGCCCTCCCGCACACGCCCCGGAGTGACACCCATGCAGCCGCCCAGCCGACGGACGTTCCTGGCTCTCGGGCTGCTCGCCCTCACCGCCCTCACCGCCTGCACCGGCTCCCACGGCGGCAACGACACCACGCCCGGCAACCGCGGCCCGCTGCCGAACCCGGACGAACCGGTCATCCTGCGCTCGATCGCCGCCACCGACACGCTGCTGGCCGGCTACGACGCGCTGCTCGCCGGCCCGGGCGGCGCCCAGGCCGCCGTGCTGCAGCCGCTCCGGGCCGAGGTGGCCCAGCACCGCGCCGCCCTCGCCTACGGGCTGCCGGCCGCCTCCATCCCCCCGGCGTCCCCGGCCACGCCCTCGGCCGGCCCGGGCGGGACACCGAGCGCGCCGCCGAGCGGGACGGCGAGCGGGGCAGCGAGCGGAACGCCGGTCGGCACCCCCGCCGCGCTCGCCGCACTCGAACGGCAGACCGCCCAGGCCCGCCTCACCGACCTGGCCGCAGCCCGGCCGCCGCTGGCCCGGCTGCTCGCCTCGGTCGCCGCCTCCGACGTGCTGCACGCCGTCGCCCTCGGCGACACCACCCCGCCGGTCGCCCCGCCCCCTGCCGCCACCCCCACCGAGGCGCCGACCGCGCCCCCGAGCGACCAGCCCACCGCTCCCCCCTCCGCCGGCCCGTCGGCCGACCCCGCCGCCGCAGCAGCGGTGACCGCCCTCCAGGGCGCCCTCGGCGCCGAACACGCCGCCGTCTACGGCTACGGCGTGGTCGGCGCCCGGCTCCCCGAGGACCAGCAGCGCACCGACGCCCGCACCGCCTACGCCGCCCACGAGGCCCGGCGGGACGCCTGGCAGCGGCTGATCGGCTCCCTCGGCGCCACCCCGGCCGCCGCCGCCGGCGGCTACCAGCTCCCGTTCGCCGTCACCGACGCGGCCGGCGCCACCAAGCTCGCCGCCCACCTCGAAACCCGGCTCACCACCGTCTACGCCGACCTGGTCGCCGCCGTCCCCGCCCCCCAACGGGGCACCGCCGCCGACGCCCTGCGCGACAGCGCCCTGCGCGCCCACCGCTGGGGCGCGGCCGACCCCGCCTTCCCCGGCATCCCCGAGCCCCTCCCCACCCCCACGGCCACCACTCCCTAGGGCCCGCAGCGCTGACCTGCGGTTTCCCGTTCATGGCCGACAATGGACGGGTAACACCAACGGGGGAGCGTCAACCGGAAGGCCGGCATGTCGGGAGCAGCACCGCAGATCACCGTCCCCGCCTGGCTGGCGCGCGGCGTCGCGGCGAGCGAGGGCGAACCGGGCCGGCAGTGGCTGGCCGGGCTGCCCGCGCGGGTGGCCGCCCACCTGGCGCGCTGGGACCTCACCCTGGAGCGGGTGCTCGACCCCGGCGGCAGCCTGAGCCTGGTCGCCTACGTCCACCGCGACGACCTCTCCCCCGCCGTCCTCAAGACCGGCCTGCGGACCCCCGAGACCGCGCTGGAGCACGCGGCGCTCGCCCACTGGGCCGGGCGCGGGGCCGTCCTGCTGCTGGACGCCGACCCCGCCGAGGGCGTCCAACTGCTGGAGCGGCTGCACGGGGACATCCCGCTGCGCTCGCTCGCCGAGGCGAAGGCGATGCTGGAGGCGACCAGCCTGCTGCACCGGCTCTGGAGCACCCTGCCCGAGGACCACCCGTTCCCGACCCTCGCGGCCCGGACCGCCGACACCGCGGAACGGCTGCGCGGACACCGCGCCCTGCCCGGCGCCGCCGAGGCCGAGCCGCTGATCGCCGAGGCGCTGGACACCGCCGACGGCCTGGCCGGCTCCGCCGCCGAGACCTTCCTGCTCCACGGGGACTTCCACCACGGCAACGTGCTCGCCGCCGACCGAGCGCCCTGGCTGGCGATCGACCCGCGCCCGCTGGCCGGCGAGCGCGCCTTCGACCTGGCCCGGCTGGCGCTGGACCGGGCGGACACCCTGGTCGGCTCCCCCGGCGTGGCCGCGGCCGTCCGCCGCCGGCTGCACCAGCTCGCGGACGCGCTGGAGGTGGACCGGGAACGGCTGCGCGGCTGGACGCTGTTCCGGGCCGTCGACCTCGCCCTGCGGGCCCTGGCGGCCGGCCGCCGGGAGGACGCCGAACTCTACCTGGAGTTCGCCGGGGCGCTGTAGGGCGAGCCCTACGCCTCGCCCGGCCCGCGCAGCGGAAGCCGGGCCCCCATCACCGCGTACAGCCGGTCCGTGGCGGGAAAGCGCACCGCACGGGCGAGGTCCTGGTAGCCGAGCGCCCGGTAGAGCCGCCGGGCGGGGGTCTCCGCGTCGATCGCGGAGAGGATGCTGCGCTCCAGCCCGGAGCGCTCGCAGAGGGTGCGGATCAGCCGGGAGCCGACGCCCTGGCCCTGGTACTCGGGCAGCACGTGCAGCTCGGTGACGGCGAACACGTCGTCCAGCCAGGCGTCGTGGCCGCGTGCGTCCAGGTAGGGCTCGATCACCGTGCTCCACCAGTGGTCGCGCTGGTTGGGCATCCCGTAGCCGAAGCCGACCAGCCGGCCGCCGCTCATCGCGCCGAGCGCGATCACCCCGGGCTGGTGGGCGTGCCGGCCGACGATGTGCAGCCGGACGGCGACCTCCTCGGCCGTCAGGCCGAACGCCACCGCCTGGACCTCCAGCGCCTGCGGCGCCCAGGCCGCAAGGTCGATGGCCTCGATCGTCACCCCGGTCAGCTGATCCATGCCTCGGACGTTACTACCCGTGGGCCGCCGGCGCGGGCGAAGATCGGAACCGAATTCCCGGGGTGCGGACTCAGAACAGCACGCTCATGAACGCGCCGACCTCACGGAAGCCGACCCGCCGGTAGGCGGCCCGGGCCCGCAGGTTGAAGTCGTTGACGTAGAGCGAGACCACCGGGGCGATCTCGCGCAGCGCGAGGTCGAGGACGGCGGCCATGCCGGTCTCGGAGAGGCCCCGGCCCCGGTACCCGGGGGCGACCCAGACGCCCTGGACCTGACAGGCGCCCTCGGTGACGGCGCCGATCTCGGCCTTGAAGACGACCTCGCCGTCCTCGGTGAAACGCGCGAACGACCGCCCGGCGGAGACGAGTTCGGCGACCCGGGCCTGGTAGAGCAGGCCGCCGTCACCGGCCAGCGGGGAGACCCCGACCTCCTCGGTGAACATCGCCACGCAGGCGGGCATCAGCGCGTCGATCTCCTCCCGCCGCACCCGCCGCACCAGCGGGTCCGGCGCGATCTCGGCGGAGGGCACGGCGGTGGCCAACAGCGGCTGGTGGGCGCGGACTTCGCGGGCCGGGCCCCAACTGCGTTCCAGCAGCGCCCAGAAGGCGGCGGTGGCCCCGGCCGGGCCGACGATCGAGGAGCAGCGGCGGCCCTGCCGGCGGGCCCGCTCGGCGAAGGCGGCGACGGCCTCCGGCCCGGCGTCGACCAGGACGAGGTTGGCCCCGGCGTAGCAGAGCGCGGCGAGGGCGCCGTCCCCGTCGTACCAGCCCCACATCTCGCCGCCGAGCCGCCAGGGGTCCAGACCGACGGCCTCGACCCGGGTGGCGACGAAGGAGTTGGCGACCGGGTCGCGGTGGAGGATCTCCAAGGCGTCCGCGAGGTCGGGGGGCTCCAACACGCGGGTGGTGGCCAGGGCGCGGGCGGCCTGGAACGAGCCGGGGAGCATCACACCTCGATCGAGCATCGAGACAGCACCTCACTGAGACGAATCTGGCCGCACCCTACTCCGTGGCCCCACCCGGCTACGGCCGCGGGGGGGGGGGGGGGGGGGGGGGGGGGGGGGGGGGGGGGGGGGGGGGGGGGGGGGGGGGGGGGGGGGGGGGGGGGGGGGGGGGGGGG
>NZ_JBWKER010000080.1:0-28974 GCF_056435345.1 Kitasatospora sp. NPDC043950 | reverse complement strand
CCCCCCCCCCCCCCCCCCCCCCCCCCCCCCCCCCCCCCCCCCCCCCCCCCCCCCCCCCCCCCCCCCCCCCCCCCCCCCCCCCCCCCCCCGCCCCCAGTGGTGGAGGACTGCGTCGGCGGGCGAATCCACCGCGCGTTGGCGCAGAGCGCCGGGTGCAAATGGCGGCCCGCACGGGCGTGACCGGCAGGTCGGGCTGCGGGTAGCTGTGCCGGATCCGCCTCGCGGGCGGATGCACTGCTGCGAGGCGGATCCGGTCCGGGTGCTGCTTCTGCGGGGGTTAGGGGTTCTCGACCTCGACGGCGTAGAGGCCGCGGAGGCGGCCGTCGCCGGCGTCGGACTGGGAGGGGTAGAGGATCTGGACGTCGACGGGCAGCGGGGTGCCGGGGTCGATGGTGTGGGAGCCGTCGTTGGGGGACCCAAGGACGACCGTTCCCTCCAGGCCGTCCTTGATGACCCGGTACCACTGGGTCTGCTGGGGGTTGACGCGGGTGCGCGCGGGGACGTCGAAGGCGATCTCCCAGGCTGTCACGCGGTGTTCGTTGGCGGCCAGGGTGAGGTTGTAGCTGACGAGCCAACCCTTGGCGTCCTCGGGCCAGGTCTGGTCCCACTGCCCGGCGATCTTCTGGCCGACGGTGATCAGCGGCAGTTCGGCAGTGGTGGTGACCTGGCCGGACTGCTGGGCCGCGGTATTGGCGCGGGTGGCGGAGGTGATCCGGCTCGTGGCGGTGAAGTCGCCTTCGTGGTGAGGGTCGACGGTGCCCCTCAAGGTGATCACCGCCTTGCTGCCCTTGGGCAGGCTGAGCGGCTGGTGGAGTTCGCCGTCGGTAGCGGTTCCCGGGCCGCACACCGCGCCGTTCTCCCCGCGGCATGTCACCTCCACGTCGAGCAACTGGACGGGGACGTCGCCGCGCACGACGGCGTCGGGGGCGTCGTTGGGCCCGTGGTTCTGGACGCCGATGGTGTAGGAGATCCGATGGCCGGCCTTGGCGGTCAGCGGGCCGCTCATCTCCAGCGGCATGGCGACGGGCAGGGCGACGGTGAGGTTGCGGATGCGGTGGGCGGCGGTGGCCCCGCCGGTGCCGGCGCCGAACCCGAGCTTGAACGTCGCGGGCATCTGCACCTGGCCCGGGCCGGCGGCCAGGTCGAGATTGTCGATCAGCACCGCGCCGTTGGGGTCCGAGGTGCTGGAGCGCCGCACCGTCAGGCGCCCGCCGATGACGGTCACCTGCAGATGGGCCCCCACCCCCCAGCCGCCCCGGAACCCACCCGGCACCTCGACACCGGCCAGCCAGGCGAAGCCCGTGAGCAGGTCCCCGGAGCCGCGCACACCCGCAGTGTCGGGGCTGCGGCCGGGACCGCCGGGGCCGCATGAGGGGGCGGCGAAGTTCCCGAAGTTGTCGAAGCCGACGCCCACATAGCCGGCAGTGACGCCGGGGAGGTTGACCGAGCCGTCCTTGATGTAGGAGTAGCCCAGCGCCCCGCCGCGGGCCCCGGGCTGCGTGGTACGGCTCCCGTCGATCAGGTAGAGGCTGAACCCGTCCCCGAGACCCTGGGCCCCGCCGCCCTCACAGGAGTAGTCGAAGTCGATGCTCACCCCGAGCGAGGAGGAGAACGGTTGGTCCAGGAACGCCGTACCCGCCTTCGAGGGGGTGTTCGGCGTCAGCTCCAGGGCGCCCTCGTTCAGCCGCGCGCTACCCAGCAACTGCCAGTGCTCATTCTCCGGGGCTGTGCCGGTGAACGACTCGGTGATGGGGAACTGCACCTGCTGCTGTGCGGCGTCGGGCGTCTGACCCGTCATGGAAGCTCCTCTTCGCTGGACCGGCACCTTCTCGCGGCCCGCAGTGGACGCGAACCGCAGGGACCGTGACGGCCCCGGCGCTGACCATGCCCAAACCCCCGACATCGTACGCCTGGAGGCCTACACAAAGTGACGATAGATCACCTGTGAGTGTCGCGCGGATGTGCGGGGGCCGGGGGGGAGAGATGGGAGCGCCGCGTCTGCGATGCGGCCGTGTGGGAAGTGGGGTGCGGTGGTGTCCGCCGCTGGTGTGCCGGAGGCCGCTGGGCGCGGTGCGACCGGCCTGGCGGCCCTCGGGGTGGGCGGGGCGGTGGTGGTCACGTGCGGGTGATGGTGAAGGGGATGTGCTTGCGGAGGTCCTGGACGAAGACCTTTCCTTCCAGGACTGCGTCACCGACGGCAGCCACCAGCAGCAGGCCGCCGAACTCGACCGGGCGATCGACACCCTGACCTGGCGCTCGCCCTGGCAGCCGCCGTCCTGCGCCGGCCCTGAGCTCAGTCCTGAGCTGCGCCGAGCCACCTGTCGAGCGCCTCGCCGAGCCCGTCCGGGGCCTCACCGCTGTCGCCCGCCCAGGCGACGAAGCCGTCCGGGCGGACCAGCAGGGCGGCCGGCGTGGGCTGTTCGGGGCAGGGGGAAGTCACGATCCGCAACCGGTCGCGGTGGCCGTCGGCGCGGGCGCGCAGCTCGGGGTCGTCGGTGAGGTCCAGCAGCAGCGCGCGGCCGTCGTGCAGGTGGTCGGCCAGTTTGCTGCCGTCGGCGAGTGCGAGGTCCGGTGCGCTGCGGCCCACCAGCGGGTGTTCGCCGGGCAGGTCGTAGCGCTGCCACACGCCGGAGAGCTGCTTGACGAAGTAGGTCGTCCCGGCCGCGGTGTCGGCCAGCTGGGCGACGACGTTGCGCAGCGCGCCGCTGCCCGGCTCGGGCCGCATCAGCGCGACCTGCGCCCTCGTCCAGTCCAGGACCCAGGCGCCGATCGGGTGCCGCTCGGCGGTGTAGCTGTCCAGCAGGCCCTCCGGTGCCCAGCCCTGCACGGTGGCGGCGAGCTTCCAGCCGAGGTTGATCGCGTCGCCGATGCCGAGGTTGAGCCCCTGGCCGCCGAACGGGGAGTGCACGTGCGCCGCGTCGCCGGCCAGCAGCACCCGGCCCGCGCGGTAGGTGCTCGCCTGGCGGGCGTTGTCCGTGAAGCGGGTCGCGCTGTGCACCTTGGTGATCGTCACGTCCACGCCGCTGACGTTGCGCAGGCTGGCCTGCAACTCCTCGGTGGTGACCGGCGACTGGCGGTCCGCGGGCGGACCGTCGAACTCCACGGTGAGGATCCGGCCCGGCACCGGCCCGTGCACGTACGTCCCGACCGAGGTCCGGTTCCAGCCGGCGCCCAGGGCCTCGGAGCCGGTCATCTCCACTATCGCCTGGTGGCCGGTGATCTCCGGGGCCGTGCCGGGGAAGTCGAACCCGGCGAGCCGGCGCACCGTGCTGCGGCCGCCGTCGCACCCGACCAGCCAGCCGGTTCGGATCGGCGCACCGCCGTCGGTGTGCACGGTCACCCCGTGCTCGTCGGTGTCGAAGCCGGTCAACTCCACGCCCCGGCGCAGCTCGACGCCCAGCTCGGCCGCGCGCTCGCCGAGCACGTGCTCCAGGGCGGCCTGCGGGACGAGGGCGGCCTTGTCTACGGGGCCGCGGTCGGCGAAGTCGGGGTCGTCGGCGGGGTCGAAGCGGTCGAGGCTCAGCATGATTCCGGCGAAGTGCCCGGCGATCCGCTGCGGCGCCCGCGTGGGCACTGCGCTGTCGGCGGGCACTTCGCCGTTGGTGGGCACTTCGCCGTTGGTGGGCGGCCCGTCCGGGCGGCGCTGCCGGGTGAACTGGGCGAACTTCTCCATTGCCTGCGCGTGGATCTCTTCGAGCGCGGGGAGCAGCCCGCGCCGGTAGAAGGCCTCCACGCTGGGCGTGTTGATGGCGCCCGCCTTGACCGTCTGGTCCACCTCGGTGAGTCGTTCGATGACCAGCACCGAGGTTCCGGCGAGCCGGAGCTCGCAGGCCAGCATCAGCCCGACCGGCCCGCCGCCCGCCACCACCACGTCGTAGTCCGTGCCTACGTCGGTGCCTGCGTCTGTGCCTGCGTCTGTGCGCATGTCCGTGTTCATGGCTTCACTTTAGTCACTAAAAATCTGTGGTGGGTATAATTTCGGTCATGGATGTAGCCAGGACCCCAGACGCCGGCGACGAACCGCAGTCCCGGAACCTCACGATGCGTCAGCGCAAGAAGGTGCAGACCCGGCAGCGGATCTCCGGCGTGGCCACCACCCTGTTCCTGGCGCGCGGGTTCGACCAGGTCACCGTCGCCGAGGTGGCCGAGGCGGCGGAGGTCTCGACCATGACGGTCTTCAACTACTTCCCGCGCAAGGAGGACCTCTTCCTGGACCGGATCCCGGAGGCTGTCGAGCTGTTCACGAGCGCGGTGCGCGACCGCCCGGCCGCCGAGTCCCCACTCGCCGCGCTGCATCGCCTGATTCTCGAACTCATCGACGAGGGCTACCCGTTGGCGGCTCTGCGGGATCGCTTCACGGCCTTCTGGCAGGTCGTGGTGGACTCCCCGTCGCTGCGGGCGCGGGCCCGCGAAGGCGTCGAGGAGCTGGAGGGCGCGCTGGCCGGGGTGATCGCGCAGACCTCGCCGGACCCGCAGCCCCGGCTGACCGCCGCGCTCGCCGTCGCCGCCTATCGCACCGGCTGCCTCACCTCTGCGGGCCGGATGCTGGCGGGGGAGAGTGCGGCGGCGGTCGACCCCGATCATCGCGCCCTGCTGGACGCGGCCTTCGGTGCGCTCAGGCGGGCGCTGCCGCTGTCGTAGCGCCATCGCGGTCGTAGCGCCGCCGTGGGCGCGAACGCGAACGGCGAACGGCGGGCGGCCGACAGGCCGAAGTGGCCTGCGGTCGCCCGCCGTTCAAAATCCCCGCGACTACTCGACGACGAGCGAGACCGGGATGGCCCCGGGTGGGTTTCGCGGGCGCCTTGGCCGGACCCCCAATAGCCGCTGGCCGGGTCGCCCGTCCTTCGGCCACCTGGGATCGGTGTGGCTGCGATCGGGTCTGCGGTCAGCTCTCGACCATGAAGGAGCGCGGGTGCGAGTTGAACCTGACCGAACGGCCGGCCGACACGCTGAACAGCGACCCGCCGGTGCAGTCCTCGCCCCAGTAGAAGCGGACCGTGCTGTCCGTCGCGTTGTTCACGCCTGACAGGGGCCCCTGTGCCTCCCTCGGTACGTCGTAGCAGCCGGGGGCCGGGTCGAGGTACGGCACGCCCGGGCCGCTGCCCGACCCGCCGGGGAAGATCACGTTGTAGAACGTCAGGGTGCCCGTGGCGGCCTGGGCGGACGTGGGGACGGCCACGGCCAGCGTCCCTGCGGCGATGAGGGTACCGATCGTCGTGACGAGGCGTCGCATGATGGGACCTCCGGTACGCCGGGTCGCCAGGTGCGACCCGTGATCGCAACCAACGGTAAGGCTGCGTACGCGAATCGTCACCGGCGTGAAGGGGCGCGAACGGCGCGCGAGGGCCGTGCCCCTGCCAGGTGAAAGCCCGACGGGGGCGCCGTCCCGTCGGGCCTCCGTGGTGCCGATGACCTGCGGGTGCTCCGAGTCGGGCACTGCGCTTGAACCCTTCCCGTCGCCGCCGTGGCGCCCGCCCGTCCGCGGCCGGAACGGGAAGGGCCCCTGGGGCGGGAGTGGGGCTCCCGGCCCGGGGGCCCGTGGTGCGTCCGGCTGGTCAGGACGCTGTGGCAGCGCCGATCAGTGGTCGGTGGCAGGCCACCGCGCGGCCTGGTGCCACCTCCCGCAGCTGCGGTTCCTCGGTGGCGCAGCGGGTGTCGGCCAGGGGGCAGCGGGTGCGGAAGCGGCAGCCGCTGGGCGGGGCGAGGGGGGAGGGCGGGTCGGTGGGGAGGAGGCCGGTGTCGCGCAGCGGGCGGCCGGGTTCGGGGACGGCGGCGAGCAGGGCGGCGGTGTAGGGGTGGGCCGGGGCGGCGAGGACGGCCTCGGTGGGGCCGCGTTCGCAGATGCGGCCGAGTTGGAGCACAGCCACCTCGTCGCTCACCGCGCGGACCACGCCGAGGTCGTGGGAGATGAAGAGGCCGGCCAGTCCGCGTTCCTCGGTGAGCCCGCGCAGCAGGTTGAGCACGGTGGCCTGGGCCGAGACGTCGAGGGCGGAGACCGCCTCGTCGGCGATCAGGACGCGCGGTCCGGCGGCCAGGGCCCGGGCGATGGCGACCCGTTGGGCCTGCCCGCCGGAGAGCTGGTGGGGGCGGCGGTCGCCGAACAGGGCGGGCGGGAGGCCGACGGCCGACAGCTGCTCGGTGACGACCTGCTCGCGGTCGCGGGCCGGGTCGGGGTGGGCGTCGAGGGGTTCGGCGACCAGGTCGCGGACCCGGCGGTGCGGGTTGAGGGAGGAGAGCGGGTCCTGGAACACCAGCTGGAGGCGGGGCCGGACGGCCCGCAGGGCGCGCGGGGAGAGGGTGGCGAGGTCGGTGCCGTCGAGGGTGACGGTGCCGGTGGTGGGTGGGGGCAGCCGCAGCAGGGCCTTGGCGATGCTGCTCTTGCCGGAGCCGGACTCGCCGACCAGGGCGAGGGTGCGGCGCGGGTGGAGGGCCAGGTCGACGCCGCTGACGGCGTGCAGCGGGCCGGAGCGGGTGCGGTGGACGACGCTGAGGTCGGTGGCCTCCAGGACGGCCGTTCCGGGAGCGGCGGCGCCGGGAGCGACGGCTTCGGGGGCAGCAGCGTCGGGGGCGGTGGTCATGCCGCGGGCTCCAGTTCGTCGGGCGAGGGCGAGGGCGAGGGCGAGGGCGAGGGCGACGGCGCGTCAGGCGGCGCGGTGAGCGGGAAGTGGCAGGCGGCGGTGTGGCCGTCCGCCGCGGTGTGGGTGGGCGGCGCGGTCGTGGTGCACAGGTCCGTCGCCAGTTCGCAGCGCGGGGCGAAGGGGCAGCCGGGGGTGGGCCGGGTGAGGTCGGGCGGCGAGCCGGGGATCGCGGGCAGGGTGCGGCGCAGCGGGCCGGTGACCCGGGGTACGGAGCGCAGCAGGGCCGCGGTGTAGGGGTGCCGGGGGTGGCGGGTGACGGCCTCGGTGGGGCCGGTCTCCACGATCCGGCCGCCGTACATGACGGCGATCCGGCGGGCCCGCCCGTACAGCAGGCCGATGTCGTGGGTGATCAGCAGGGTGGCGAGGCCGCGGCTGCGCCGGTGCTGGTCGAGCAGGTCCAGGACGGTGCGCTGGACGGTGACGTCGAGGGCGGTGGTGGGTTCGTCGGCGAGCAGCAGGGCGGGTTCGCCGGCCAGGGCGGCGGCGATGCCGACGCGCTGGCGCAGGCCGCCGGAGAGCTCGTGCGGGTGGGCGCGGGCCCGCCGGGCGGGGTCGGGGACGTCGACGGCGGCGAGCAACTCGGTGGCGGTGCGCAGCCGTTCGCGCCGGGAGAGCCGGCGCCGGTTGGTGAGGGACTCGGTGACCTGGTCGGCGATCCGGACCACCGGGTTGAGCGAGGTCATCGGGTCCTGGTGGACCATGGCGATGCCGGTGCCGAGCAGTTCGGCGCGGCGGGTGCGGGAGGCGGCGAGCAGGTCCTCGCCGTTCAGCCGGATCTCGCCGGTGGCGACGGCCCTGGTGGTGCGGGACTCGACGCCGAGGACGGCGCGGGCGAGCACGGACTTGCCGGAGCCGGACTCGCCGACCACGCCGAGGCACTCGCCGGCCGCGATGGTGAGGCTGACGCCGTGCAGGACGTGCAGGGCACGGCCGTCGGGGGTGTGCAGGACGGTGTCCAGCGAGCGGACGTCGAGCACCGGGACGTCGAGGGCGGGGACGTCCAGGGCGGGTTCGTCGAGGTCGGGGGCGGAGGTCATCCGCGCGCTCCCTTCGGGCCGGCGGGACCACCCGAACGCAGGTGCTCCCCGAGGTAGTTGAGGGCGAGGACGGTCAGGCAGAGCACGGCCGCGGGCGCCAGCGAGATCCACGGCGCGCTGCCGAGGGCCGTGCGCCCCTCGGCGATGATGCCGCCCCAGGAGGGCTCCGGCGGGCGCAGCCCGAAGCCGAGGAAGCTGAGCGAGCCCTCGGCGACGATGGCGACGGTGGTGGCGGTGAAGGCGAAGGTGAGGGCGGCCGGCGCGACGTGCGGGACGATCTCGCGGCGCAGGACGCGCAGCGGGGCGGTGCCGAGCATGCGGGCGGCCTGGACGAAGCCGCGTTCGCTGAGCGAGAGCACGACGGCGCGCACCACCCGGGTGAAGTGCGGGACGGTGAACAGCCCGATCAGCGTGCCGATCACGGTGAGGCTGGGGCCGCGCAGCGAGACCGCGATCATCACCAGGATCAGGCTGGGCACGGACATCAGCAGGTCGGTCGCGAAGCCGATCGCCTTGTCGAGCGGGCCGCGGAACCAGCCGGCGGCGAGGCCGAGCGTTCCGCCGCCGAGTAGGCCGACCAGGATGGTGAGGGCGGCGACGGTGAAGGAGGCGCGGGCGCCGGCGACGGTGCGTTGCAGGACGTCCCGTCCGGCGCTGTCGGTGCCCAGCCAGTGGCCGGGGCCGGGGGCGGCGGCGGGGTGGGCGAAGTCGCCGTGCAGCGGGTCGAAGCCGGGCAGCAGGGGCAGCAGCAGGGCGGCGAGGGCGACGACGGCCAGCCAGGCCCCGGCGGCGAGCACGCCGGCGGGGGGCCGGCGGCGGGCGGTGCGCGCCGCGACCGTCTCGACGGTCACGACTGGGGTCTCAGCGGTGCTCATGGGCGATCCTCGGGTCGATCGTGCGGTACAGCAGGTCGACCGCGAAGGTGGCCGCGACCACGCCGACGGCGCTGACCACCACCACGGCCTGGACGACGGGGAAGTCCCGGCCGGAGATGGCCCCGGCGGCCAGGCTGCCGACGCCGGGCACCGCGAACAGCGACTCGACCAGCACCGAGCCGCCCAGCGAGGTGCCGATGCCGATGCCGACCAGGGTGACCAGCGGCAGGCTGGACGGTCGCAGGGCGCGGCGCAGCAGCAGCCGGGTGGTGCCCATGCCGCGGCTGCGGGCGGCGGCGATGTACGGCTGGTCGAGGGTGTCGAGCAGTTGTCCGCGCAGGGTGCGGGTGAACACGGCGGCCTCGGTGAGGCCGAGGGTGAGGGCGGGCAGCACCAGGTGGCGCAGGTTCTCGGCCGGGTCCTCGGTGAACGGGGTCCAGCCGGTGGCGGGCAGGATGCGCAGTTGGACGGCGGCGAGCCAGATGAGCAGCAGGCCGAGGGCGAAGCCGGGGACGGCGAGCCAGCCGAAGGTGCCGGCGGTGGCGATCCGGTCGAAGGTGCCGCCGGGCCGCCAGGCGGAGAGCAGGGCGACGGGCACGGCCAGGGCGAGCGCCACCAGCTGGGCGGCGAGGAAGAGTTCGAGGGTGACGGGGATGCGGTCGGCGAGTTCGGTGGTGACGGCGGCTCCGGTGGACAGCGAGTGGCCGAGGTCGCCGTGCAGGGCGTCGGCGATCCACTGCCAGGTGGCGGCGAACAGATTGCGGTCCAGGCCGAGCCCGGCCTCGTAGGCGGAGATCTGCTCGGGGGTGGCGGTGGGGCCGAGGGCGGCGACGGCGGGGGAGCCCGGCATCAGGTGGGGCAGGTACAGGGCGGCGACGGTGACCAGCAGCAGTACGGCCGCGGCGCGGCCGAGCCGCCCGCCGTGGCGCAGCGCGGTGCGGGTGCGGGGGGTCACCGCTTCACCCACAGGGGGGCGGGGGAGACGTTGAGGACGGTGCGCTTGGACAGGTCGGGCAGTCCGCCGACCTTGGCGCCGGCGAGGAAGCCGACGGTGTTCTCGGTGAGGAAGGCCATCGGCACCTCGCCGACGACCCGCCGGGCGGCCTGCTGGTAGGCGGCCGCACGCTTGGCGGGGTCGGTCGAGGCGCGGCCCTCGGCGATCGCCTTCGAGGTCTCCGGGTCGGACCAACTCATGAAGTTGTAGGGCGAGTTGGACAGGTAGAGATTGGTGAGCGCGGTGTCGGTGTCGCCGAACATGCTGGTGGGGAAGTCGATCACCTGGAACTTGCGCTGGAGCATCGCGGTGCCCAGGCCCGCGGCGTCGAGAGGCTTGATGGTCACCTTGATCCCGGCCTCACCGAGCATCTGCTGGATCACGGTGGCGCGCTGCTGGCCCTCGGGGCGGCTGTCGACGAGGTAGTCGAAGGCGAGGTCGGGGTGGCCGGACTCGGCGAGCAGGTCCCGGGCCTTGGCCGGGTCGTGGGCCGGGTACCCGGCGGCGGTGCGGTACGGGGAGCGGGAGCCGATCGGGCCGTCCGAGACCTTGCCCTGGTCGAGGGAGACGACCTTCTCCAGGGCCTCGCGGTCGATCGCGTACTGCACGGCCCGGCGGACCCGCACGTCGTCGAAGGGCGTCGACGCGGTGTTGAAGACCATGGTGGTGGTGCCGCCGGGCCCGGTGGCGCTGCGCAGCCCGTCGGCGGCGGCCTGCTTGAGCTGGCCGGGCGTCTCGGTCCAGATCAGGTCGGTGTCGCCGGAGCGCAGCGACTGGTAGCGGCTGTCGGTGTCGGTGAGCACCCGGTAGACGAGCTTGTCGGCGTGGCCCTTGGCGCCCCAGTACGCGGGGTTGCGGGTGAGGGTGACGGAGACTCCGGGTTGCACGCTCTCCACGGTGTACGGGCCGGAGCCGACGGCGGGGGAGTCGCCGGACGGGGCCTCGGAGACGTAGCCGAGGGAGCGGGTGAATATGTTCGGGAAGGCGGCGTCGGGCGCCTTGAGGGTGAAGGTGAGGGTGGTCGGGCCGGAGACGGTGGTGGCGCCGATGGTGGCTGCGTCGATGGCGCAGGCGCACTTGCTCTCCGGCTTGGCGAGCCGGGTGACGTGGTCGGCGACGGCCTGGGCGTCCAGCGGCTTGCCGTCGCCGAACTTCACGCCCTCGTGCAGGTCGAGGGTCCAGACCGTGGCGTCCGCGTTGGGGGTGAAGGACTTGGCGAGGTAGGGCTGGACGGCGCCGTTGTCGCCGTTGACCATCAGCGGGTCGTACAGGGCGTTGGCGAGGACCATCATCGGCATCGAGGTCAGGGTGCCGTCGGCCGGGTCGAGCTTGGCGAACGGCCGGTCCAGGCCGATCTTGAGCGTGCCGCCGTCCACGGCAGGCCCGTCGTTCGCCGCGCCGGTGTTCCCGGCGCCGGAGCCGGAGACCGCGTCGTCGGAGGCGGAGCAGGCGGTGAGGGTGAGCGCGGCCGTGCAGGCCGCCGCTACCAGGAGGTGGGTGTGCCGCTTCATGGTTCCTCGGTTCGGGGGAGTGGGGGCGGCCTGGGGGAGTGCGACCGCCGACGCTTCACACCATTCCGGAAGTGGCAGTACTGCCAAAAGGCAGTTGTGCAAATTTCAGATGACGGAACCCGGAAGAGTCGGCGCTCGCCTTGAGCGAGCACGGTCGGACGTGATTCGGTACTGACAGCCGCCCCCTCGGCGGCCCCATCCACACTCAACTCACCGAGAGGAAACGGAAGAACCATGCAGGGGACGGACACCGCGGCGGAGCAGGGCATGCGCGACCGCAAGAAGGCGCGCACCCGCGACACCATCCGCACCGCGGCGCTCGACCTCTTCGAGGAGCAGGGGTTCGAGCGCACCACCGTGGACCAGATCTGCCGCCGCGCCGACATCGCCCACCGCACGTTCTTCCGCTACTACCCGGCCAAGGAGGCTCTGCTGTTCGGCTGGGACTTCGGCCAGGCCATCCTCGACGCCTTCGCCGCCGCCCCCGCCGAACTCCCGCTCTGGGCCGCGCTCGACCACGCGCTGACCGCCACCGGCGGCCGGCTGGAAGAGCCCGTCGAGCACACCGAGCGCCGCCGCCGGCTGCGCCGGAGCCTGATCGAGGTGCAGGGTTCCGTGCACAACTACGCCGTGGTCGTGATCGACAGCTTCACCGAACGCACCGTCACCATCGCGGCCGAGCGGCTCGGCGTGGACCCGGCCACCGACCTGCGTCCGACCGCGCTCGGCGCGCAGTTCGGCGGCATGGTGCGCCACCACGTCCTGATCGCGTCCGAGACCGGCACGGTGGCCGACTGGCACAAGGCCTACCGGGACGTGCTCGACACCACCGGCTGACCCGAGCCGACACCCCTACACCCCGTCACCCCTACACCCCGTCACCACTGGGCGATGCCGTCGGCCGTCCGGACGGCACCGCGCGCCCTTTCGCCGCCGGCCCTGCCCTTTCTCTCCCCCCCTCGTGCGGCCCGCCGCGCACCTTCACCACCTGCTTCGCACTTCCTGAAAGGCCCCCCGCATGTCCCTGGTCAACTTCCGCGACCCCGCAGCGCTCGCCGACCCCGCGAGCCGGTGGATCCGCCCCGGCACCCTGTTCCGCTCCGCCCAGCCCTTCCCCGCCGCCGACGAGGCCGTCGTCGCCCAGCTGCGCGAGCACGGCATCACCACCATCGTCGACCTCCGGGGCGAGTCCGAGAGCCGCCCCGAGGACTGGGCCGCCGCCGAGGCCGCCGGCATCGCCGTCGTCCTCGCCCGGATCGAGCCGACCAACGACGAACTGGCGCAGGCCATGCGGGCCATGACCACCGCCGAGGACCTCGGCGCCTTCTACCTGCTGATGGCCGAGTCCGCGCCGCAGGGGCTGGCCGCCGCCGCCGAGGCCACCGTCCGCCCGGGCGGCGTGCTGGTGCACTGCGCGGCCGGCAAGGACCGCACCGGGCTGCTCACCGCGCTGCTGCTGGAGCTGCTCGGGGTGCCCGCCGAGGAGATCGTCGCCGACTACGCCCGCACCAACGAGGCGATCGAGCAGATCTGGGCCGGCCTCGCCGACCGCAACCGCGCCGCCCTCAACGAGGTCGAGGCCGGCCGGCTGGTCGTCCCCGCCCCGCTGCTGGAGGCGCCCGCCGGGGCGATGAGCACCTTCCTCGACCTGGTCCGCGCCAAGCACGGCGGCGCCGAGGGCTTCCTGACCGCCTGCGGGGTCACCGCCGAGACCCTGGACGGCTTCCGCGCCAAGGCCGCCGCCCGCGCCGCCGCCAGCACCGAGGCCGGTACCGCCGCCAGCACCGAGGCCCGTACCGCCGCGTCGAACACCGCCGAGGTGACGGCATGCTGACCCTGCTGCGGCACACCGACGGCACGCCCTTCCGCGACCTCAACCACAACGGCACCATGGAGCCCTACGAGGACCCGCGGCTGCCCGTCGAGGAGCGGGTCGAGGACCTCCTCACCCGGATGACCTTGCAGGAGAAGGCCGCGCTGATGCTGCACGGCCGGATGCTCCCCGGCGACCAGGGCCCGTTCCCCTCCGGCGCCCGCCTGATCACCGAGCGCGGCCTCACCCACTTCGCCATGATGGCCGTCCCCGACCCGCGCGCGATGGCCGAGTGGAACAACCACGTCCAGGACCTCGCCGCGGCCGGGCGGCTGGGCATCCCCGTCACCCTCTCCTCCGACCCCCGGCACGGCTTCACCGCCAACCCGGCCACCGCCCACACCGGTGGCGGCTTCAGCACCGGCCCCGAGCCGATCGGACTCGCCGCCACCGACGACCCCGACCTGGTGCGGCGCTACGCCGACCTGATCCGCCGCGAGCTGTGCGCCGTCGGCATCCGGGTCGCCATCCACCCGATGGCCGACCTCGCCACCGAGCCCCGCTGGGCCCGGATCAGCGGCACCTTCGGGGAGGACCCGGAGCGCGCCTCGCGGATGATCACCGCCTACATCGAGGGTCTCCAGGGCGGGCCGATCGGCCCGGACAGCGTCGCCTGCATGACCAAGCACTTCCCCGGCGGCGGCCCGCAGGCCGCCGGCGAGGACTCCCACTTCGCCGCCGGCCGCCGACTGGTCTACCCCGGCGGCGAGTTCGAGACCCACCTGCGCCCCTTCGAGGCCGCCTTCGCCGCGGGCACCGCGCAGATCATGCCCGCCTACGCGATCCCCTCCGGCAGCGGCCTCGCCGAGGTCGGCGCCAACTTCAACCGGGACGTCATCACCGGCCTGCTGCGCGGGCGCTACGGCTTCGACGGCGTGGTCTGCACCGACTTCAACGCCATCACCGGCATGGACGTCCCCGGAGTGGTCACGCTGCCCCCGCGGCACTGGGGCGTCGAGGAGCTGTCCGTCGCCGAGCAGGTCGTGCTCACCCTGGACGCGGGCGCCGACCAGCTCGGCGGCGAGACGGACCCGGAGCTGATCCTGGCCGCCGTCCGTTCCGGCGCCGTCACCGAGGCCCGGCTCGACGAGTCGGTCCGCCGCATCCTGCGCGACAAGTTCCGCCTCGGCCTCTTCGCCGACCCGTACGTCGACCCGGAGGCCGCCGCCGACCTGGTCGGCGCCCCGGAGGGCCGGGCGCTCGGCCGCGAGGTCCAGCGCCGCTCGGTGGTCCACCTGGCCGGCGAGCCGCGCCCCGCCACCCGGCTGTACGTCGAGGGCATCGACCCCGCCGTCGCCGCCGGGTACGGCACCCTCGTCGAGGAGCCGGAGCGGGCCGAGCTGGCCGTGATCCGCCTCGCCACCCCGTACGAGCGGCGCGAAGGGCTGCTGGAGCAGCACTTCCACAGCGGCTCGCTGGAGTTCGAGTCGGCCGAGGTCGACCGCCTCACCGCGCTGGCCGCCACCGTGCCCACGGTGTTCGCCGCCCAGCTGGAGCGGCCCGCCGTGCTCACCCCGCTCGCCCCGCACGCGGTGCTGCTGATCGGCGAGTTCGGCGCCGCGGACGAGGTCGTGCTGGACGCCGCGCTCGGCCGGGCCCCGATGACCGCGACGCTCCCGTTCGACCTCCCCCGCTCGGACGCCGCCGTCGCCGCCTCCCGCGAGGACGTGCCCTTCGACACCCGCGCCCCGCTCTTCCGGCACGGGTACCGGGCCGCCGGGGAGGGCTGAGGCACCCGGGGCCGGGGCCTGCCACGGACCAGCGGACCGGTGGCAGGCCCCGGCGCGGGTGGAGCCGAGCCGCTGATCAGACCGGATGAATTACCGGCGCTCTCGCCCGTCCGTCGGTGTGTGCGGCCGACCGATCGGGTACCGGTGCATTCCGTCCGCCTCCCCCCATCCGGCCCGCGCGGCCCAGACCTGGAGGTCCGCATGTCCACCGACTCCAGCGCACGGAACTGCCCGTTCGACTTCGCCGAGACCCTAGAGTTCGACCCGACGCTCCGGCAGCTCATGAACGACGCACCGGTCAGCCGCATCCGCCTCCCCTACGGCGAGGGGGAGGCCTGGCTCGTCACGGGGTACGACGACGTGCGCACGGTCACCACCGACCGGCGGTTCAGCCGCCACGCCATCGTCGGCCGGGACTTCCCGCGGATGACCCCCGAGCCGATCGTCCAGGCCGAGGCGATCAACGTCATGGACCCTCCCGCCAGCGCCCGCCTGCGCAGCCTGGTGTCCAAGGGCTTCACCCCCGACCACATCGAGCGGATGAGGGACCGCACCCAGCACGTGGTGAACGGGCTGCTGGACCGCATGCGGGACCAGGGGCCCCCGGCCGACCTCATGGAGCACCTGGCCCACCCGCTCCCGCTGATCACGATCTGCGAGGTCCTGGAGATCCCCGAGGCCGACAGCGCCCGGCTGCGCGCCAACGCCCGGACGATGATGGACGTGAGCCTGGCCAACAAGCCGAACGCGGTACGGGCCAAGGCCGACCTGCGGGCGTACTTCGCCGAGCTGACCGCCGAACGGCGCAGGAACCCCGGCGACGACCTGATCAGCGTGCTGGCCACGGCCCGCGACGGCGACGAGGTCCTCGACGAGAAGGAACTCACCGTGATGGCCATGGTCCTGCTGATCACGGGCCAGGACACCACGACGTACGAGCTCGGCAACCTCTCGTACACCATCCTCAGCCGCCCCGACGTGCTCGCCGCACTGCGCGAGCGGCCCGAGACGCTCTCCCGGACGCTCCAGGAGCTGCTGCGCTTCATCCCCTTCCGCAAGGGCGTCGGCATCCCCCGGGTGGCCCTTGAGGACGTGGAGCTGAGCGGGGTGACGATCCCGGCGGGGGACATCGTGCACGTCTCCTACCTGACGGCCAACCGGGACGGCCGCCGGTTCGACCGGCCCGACGAGCTGGACCTGGAGCGGACCAGCCCCTCCCACATGACCTTCGGCTGGGGCGCGCACCACTGCCTCGGCGCGCCGCTGGCCATCACCGAACTCGAAGTCGCCCTCGGGACCCTGCTGGAGCGCTTCCCCAGGATCGCGCTGGCGAAGCCGGCCGCGGAGCTGGCGTGGAACACCACGTCCATCTGGCGCTATCCGCTGGCGCTGCCGGTCACCTGGTGACGGTGCCCCCACGCTCCGGCGCCCGCCCGCCGCCACCCGCCGCCGGCAACACCGCGCACGTCGGCCCGCACACCCCGGGGTGTGCGGGCCGACATGCGGGACGGGCCCGCCTTCCGTAAATTGGGCTAGGTGGCCTGAACCAACTTGCGACCAGCACGACCGCCCGTACCGCGATCATCCGATCCTCGCCCGGTCGGCTCGTCGGCCACTGAGTTGGGTCCCGCCCGGTGCGTCCCGCCGCCCGCGCCCTCCGCGCGTCCGGCTCGCAGCGGCTGCCGTCGAGTGGTGAAATCCCGCCCCGCCAGGGTCGCACCGGGAACACCGCTCGTCTGGAGGAAGTGCCGTGGCAGTTCTGTGCAAACCGGCGATAGACGTACCCGAGCACGTCATCACCAACGAGGAGACCATCGAGCTGGCGCGCAGGCTCCACCCCGACCACCCACAGCTCGAACTGGCGCTGCGTCTCATCAAGAACACCGGAGTGCGCAAGCGGCACCTGATCCAACCCATCGAGGTGGTGCTGAAGCACCCGGGGTGGGACGAACGGAGCGCCGTCTTCGCGACGGAGTCGAAGGCCCGCGTCCCGGCGGTGGTGCTCAGGGCCCTCGAACAGGCCCAAGTGGAGCCGTCCCAGATCGACTTGATCGTCTATGTGTCGTGCACCGGTTTCATGATGCCGTCGCTCACGGCGTGGCTGATCAACAGGCTGGGCTTCCGGCCGGAGACCCGGCAGCTGCCGATCGCCCAACTGGGGTGTGCGGCCGGCGGCGCGGCGGTGAACCGGGCCCATGACTTCTGTTCGGCCTACCCGGGCGCCAACGTGCTGATCGTGGCCTGCGAGTTCTGCTCGCTGTGCTACCAGCCCACGGACCTGGGCGTGGGCTCGCTGCTGTCCAACGGCCTGTTCGGCGACGGGATCGCCGCCGCCGTGGTCCGGGGCGAGGGCGGGACCGGAATGCGGCTGGAACGCAACGGCTCGTACCTCATCCCGGACACCGAGGAGTGGATCTCCTACGCGGTCCGCCCCACCGGATTCCACTTCCAGCTGGACAAGAGGGTGCCGGGGACGATGGAGCCGCTCAGCCCGGCCCTGCGCGCGGTGGCGGAGCAGCACCAGTGGGACGTGGGCACGCTGGACTTCTACATCGTCCACGCCGGTGGCCCACGGATCCTGGACGACCTCAGCCGCTTCCTGGAGGTGCCGCCCGAGGCGTTCCGCTTCAGCCGGGCCACCCTCACCCAGTACGGCAACATCGCCAGTGCGGTCGTGCTCGACGCCCTGGCCCGGATGTTCGACGAGAAGTCGGCCCTCGACGGCCACCAGGGGCTGCTGGCCGGGTTCGGCCCGGGGATCACCGCCGAGATGTCCCTGGGCACCTGGGCGTCGCCCGAATCCTGAACGGCGGCCGGGGCCGGTCGGCCCGACGCCAGTGCCGACCGGCCGCTCCGGTGCCCACCAGGTGCCCGGCCCCCGCGTCAGTCGTTCCGGGCCCGACGCCAGTGCCGACCGGGGCCCGGGCAGGTGCGGTCGCGCTGCGGAGCGCGCGAAGCTCGCCGATACTGAGCCAACGGGCAGTGACGGAACGTCGCGTCGGCGCTACGGTCCGACACGCCCGGCCCGCGCCGTCGTGCGCGCGGCGGCCACCGAGCAGGGCCGCCGGAAACCACGACCGGCGACCACTGGCCCGGCGGCGCACCGACCGTCCGGCCCTGGACGGAAAGACCGGGAATGCTGAACCGACGAGACCTTTTGAAAGCCGCCGCGATAGGCGGTCCGGCGGTCCTCTTCCCCTGGGACCGCGCACCGGGCGGGGCCCGGGTCTCGTCCCTGGCGTTGTCGGCCGCGCAGGCCGCCCCGGCCCCGCAAGCCGCGCCGCCCAGGTCGGAGGCCAAGCGGTCGGCCGCCCGGATCACCCCCTTCGAGCACGCCATGCCGGTACCCCCCGTGCTGAGCCCGGTGTCGCGGACGGACTCCTCGGACCTGTACCGGCTACGGATGGCCGACACCCAGGCGGAGATCGTCAAGGGGCTGCTGACCACCGTCCGGACCTTCGGCGGCTGCTTCCCCGGCCCGACCATCCGGGCGGTCAGAGGGCGGGAGGTGGTGGTCCAGCAGACCAACGACCTGCGCGTGCACACCTCCGTCCACCTGCACGGCGGCCATGTGCACTCGCGCTACGACGGCCTGCCGATGGACCTCGTCAAGCCCGGCGAGACCCGCGAGTACCGCTACCCCAACGAGCAGGTGGCCGCCTCGCTCTGGTACCACGACCACGCGCACGAGCTGGAGGCCGAGAACGTCTACCGCGGCCTGGCCGGCGCCTACCTGCTCAGCGACCCGCACGAGAGCGGCCTGCCGCTGCCGAACGGCGAGTTCGACATCCCGCTGCTGATCCGGGACGCCCGGATCGAGACCGACGGCAGGCTGGTCTACACCGACCCGTACGCGTGCCCGCACATGCTGGTCAACGGCAAGGAGCGGCCCTACTTCCAGGTGGCCGCGCGCAAGTACCGGCTGCGGGTCTTCAACGTCTCGCCCAACCGCCATGTGTCGCTGCGTCTCGCCGACGGCCAGCCGTTCACCCAGATCGCCTCGGACGGCGGACTGCTCGCCGCGCCGGTGACGGTGCACGAGCTGACCCTGACCGGCGCGGAGCGCGCCGAGATCGTGGTCGACTTCGCCCGCTACCCGGTCGGCGGATCGGTGGTGCTGGAGAACACGGCCGCGCTGGAGAGCGAGCGGACCGAGGTGCTGCGCTTCGACATCACCCGGACGGCCGAGGACCGGAGCCGGATCCCGGACGTCCTGGCCACCCTGCCGCCGATCCCGAAGGCGACGGTGCACCGGGAGTTCGCGCTGACGACCTTCCCGGACGCCAGGATCAACGGGCGCAAGTACGACCCGAAGCGCACCGACGTGCGGACCACCGTCGGCAGCAGCGAGATCTGGACGATCCGCAACCACCTCACCCGCCAGCCGGCCGGGGTCTTCCACGCCCCCCACTCCTTCCACACCCACCTGGTGCAGTTCCGCGTGCTGGACCGTGACGGGGTGCCGGTCGGACCGGCCGAGGCCGGGCTGAAGGACACCGTCACGGTCCACCCGGGGGAGAGCGTCCGGATCGCCATGACCTGGGGCCAGTACCCGGGCGAGTACGTCTACCACTGCCACCACATGGTGCACTCCTCGCACGGCCAGATGGGCCGGATCGACGTGCTGCCCGCGGGATCGAAGGACTCCGGGCGGGAGTCGGAGGACGCCTTGGCCGACTCGTCCCGGTCCACCGGAGCGTCGGCGGCCGGAGCATCGGCGGCGGGAGCCGGTCGACGGCGGTGGCGACGGCGCCACGGGCACCACCACGTGGGCCGCCGCCGTCGGCACCGGGGGCTGCGGTGAGTCCGGAACCGAACGGCAGGCCGGTCCGGGCGAGGGGTTGAGCCTGGCCGCGTGCCGATGCTGAACCGGCGGCGTCCCAGAAGTCTGGGATACCGCCGGTCGGCGCCGCCGTCCAGGATCAGTACGGACGATCCCGCCGGCGCGCCCGCGCTGTGTAGGCGGGCGGAGCCAGCTCTGGAGCCGTCCATGACCATCTTGTTCGAGTCCGGCGTCCCCCAGCAGGAACCTGCGGACCACCGGGCCTTCACGGGCGAACTGTTCGGGCGAGCACGTGAGACGGCCGAACTGCTGCGGCTGCTCGCCGACCCCGCCGTACCCGGCGTGCTGCTGCACGGCCTACCGGGCAGCGGCAAGACCCGGCTGGCGTTCGCGGTCGCCGAGCAGTACCGGGCGGCGGGCGGGGCGGCGGGAACTCCGGGACCAGCCGAGCTGCTGATGGCTGATCAGGTCGAGCCGGACGACTACCTGGCGCTGCTGGCCCGCTGTGCGCCGCGTGGGGCGAAGCTGCTCGCCACCGGTCGGCTGTCACCCGCCGGCGTCGGCGTGGCGTACCGGGTGGACCCACTGGCCGTTCCGGTGGACTGGTCACCGACCGACCTGGATGCCTTCTGCCGTACCCCCGCGGTAAAGGCCTTCACGGCTGCCCGGCGGGCCTGGAGCCCGGGCTTCACGGTGACCTCCCGGAACCAGCAGACCGTGGGCCGGATCTGCGTGGAACTCCGGGGCCTGCCGGGTGCGTTGGTGCTCGCGGCCCGGGTGGCGGCGCTGGAGGGTGTCGGCACCGTGCTGGCCGCACTCGGCGGGGCGGGGGGAGGCCGCCTGGTGGCCGCCTATGCCGAGCCGCCCGTTCCGCCGGCGGACCGGGCGCCGGACCGGTTGCCGGGACGGGAGGAAGGACGGGAGGTAGGACGGGAGGTAGGGCGACCATCAGGACGGTGCGGCCCGCTCGGCGCCGACGCGGCGCGGCTGATGTCCTGCACACCCCTGTTCGCCGGCGGGTCCGGGCCCGAGGCGCTCCGGGTGGTGTCCGGGATCGCGCCGAGCGCCTTCCCGGCGGCGCTGGAAGCCCTGTTCGACCGGCAGTCGCTGACGCTGGAGGACCGGCCGTCCGGCCGACTGGACGGTGCGGCCGAGACGCGACTGTACGTGCCGTTCGGCGACCTTCCCGAGGTTCGGCCCGCCGGCGGCCCGCTCGTCGTCCTCGCGCTCCGCCATGCGCGCTACTACGCCCGGCTCGCAGCCGGAGCCGCCCGGCGGCTGGCCGCCGGCGACCAGCCGACGGCCCTGCTCGCCCTGCGCGTCGAGGAGGCCAACCTCCGGCTGGCGGTCGGCACGCTGACCCGGCACGGGTTCACCGCCGAGGCCCTCGACCTGATGGAGCAGTTGCTCGCCCACGCCCGACTCGTCGGCCTCGGCCCGGACTGGGCCGACCGGCCCGCCGTGCCGCTCGGCGTCACCAGTCCCACCGATCCCGCCGATCCCACCGGCATCACCGGCATCACCGGCGGGCGAGCGCGGGTCCGGCTCGCGCTGATCCGCGCCGAGGCCCGACTGCTCGACGGCGACCACGAGTTGGCGAGTGCCCTGCTGGACGAGGCCGGGGCGGCCTCATCCGTGCCCGACCGATCCCGGACCACGCCCGATGAACCCTCCACGGCGGCCCGACTCCTGCGGCTGCGGGGCCTGACCGGATGCGACCGGGACCCCGACCGAGCGCTCGCCGCCCTCACCGGGGCAGCAGCGCTCCTCCGTGCGGCCGACGACGAACCGGCGGCCCTGCGCGTTGAGTTGGAGGCCGCCCTGGTCGAGCTTCGGGTCGGCCGGAGCGGGCGCGGCGCCGCACTGGCGGGCCGGGTGCTGACCGCGGCCCGGCGCCGTGGGGACGTGCTGCTGGTCGGCACGGCCCTGCTGCACCTGGGCCTGATCGCCGCCGCCGGCGGCGATCCGTCCGCGTCCCGCGCCCACTACGTCGAGGGGCTGGCCCACCTGCGCCCACTCGGCGCAGTCGCCACGCTCGGTGCGCTGGTCGGCCTGGTCGCGAGTCCGCTGCGCCCCGCACCGGCGCGGGCGACCGACGCCGCCCGGCTGCTGGGCAGCTTCCATCCGGGGCGAGCCGGCATTCCCGGCGACCCCGCGGATCCCGACCTGGCCACCGCTCGGCTGCTGCCCGGCATCCGCCGCAGACTCGCCGAGGACGAGTTCGCCCACGCGCTGGCAACCGGCGCGGCCACCGCGCTCCTGGACCTGCTCTGCTCCTTCTCCCTCGCCCTCCCCCTCGCCGAGCCGGACTCCGCCGAGGCGCCGCCGGGGCGGCAACTGACCAGCCGCCAACTGGAGGTATCGCTCCTGGTGGCCGACGGACTGAGCAACCATCAGATCGCGCGCCGCCTGGGCATCTCGGAGTGGACGGTGGTCAACCACCTCCGCGAGACGATGCGGCGGTTGCAGTGCTCCTCGCGGGTCGGCGTCGCCGGCTGGGTGCACCGCTCCGGCCGCCGGCCGGGCCCCGCCCGCAGCGTGCCGCGGGGCCCGGACGACGTGACGCTCGACGAGTCCGTCAGCCGATGATGGTGATCGTGACGAGCGAGAGGACGACGAGCGAGACGGTCGGGGTGACCTCCAGCTCCGCCGGGACGCCGGCGACGCCGGTGCTGGCGAGCTCCGCGATCGCGGCGTTCGGCGTGGTGTAGGCGGCGTAGCCGCCCATCAGGTCAGCAGTACTCATGTCGAACTCCCTTGAGATGGAAGGGAAATCAGGTCTGCGAGCGGATCACAGCTGGGTGGCGATGGAGACCACCACCAGGGAGATCGCCTCGGTCCACGGGGTGACCGTGAGGACCGGGGTGAACTCCAACTCGGCCGTGATGCCGGTGCTGGCGAGCTCCTCGATCGCCGCGTTCGGGGTGGTGTAGGCGGCGTAGCCGCCCATCAGGTCAGCAGAGCTCATGGTCATCCTCTCGACTCGTCGGATTCGGGCCCGGATCGGGCCCGGATTCGGCTTCGGATTTCGGTCGAGGAGCGGGTTCCTCGACCGCCCCCAGCAGATCAGGCGTTCGATGCCGGTGCCCAGTAGCAGGAAAGTGGGGCATCCTGCCCCCTTGCCCGCTCGGGCATGACAGGATCCTGCCTGTGGTGACCGCCGGCCGGGATCCCTAGCGTGGCCGCCATGGCAGCGACAGTCTCGACTCCACCGGCAACGCCGGCAGCCGACCGGGCCGGCCCCGGCCGCACCCCGGGCCTCTTCGAGTACGCGCCCGAAGTGCCGGTGGCACTGGCCGCGTTGGGCTTCGCCCCGCTGGACCCGGACAGCCTGGTGAGCCATCTCGGCCGCAACGACTCGTGGGCGGGACGCACCACGGACGGCACCGGCGTCTTCATCAAACGGCTCGACGGCCAGGCCCCCGACGGAACCGACCGCTATGACCGCTCCTGCGCCTTCGAGTCGGCCCGGACCGGGGCCGGCGCACTCTCCTGGGAGTCGCCGGCGCTGCTCGGCGGCGATCGGAAGCGGTTGGTGCTGGTCTTCGACCTGCTGGTGGATGCCGTCACCGGGAACACCCTCGCCGACGAGGACGGCTTCGACACCGGACTCGCCCGGCGGGCCGGCCGGGCGCTCGCCGAGCTGCACGGCTTCCCGACGGCCGACGTCCGGCCCAAGCCCCGCCCCGGCACGCGCACCGGCCACCGGCTGGCCGCGCTGACCGTGGCCGAGTACACCGCGAGCAGCGGCGCCGAACTGGCCCTCTGGGGCCTGCTCCAGCAGGACCGCCGACTGCACGGCGCCCTGCGCGCGTTGGACGCCCGCTCGGCCGCCGCCGACCACCTCCCGGTCCACGGCGACCTGCGGCTGGACCAGTTCCTGCTCTGCGACGGCACGCTCCAGCTGACCGACTGGGAGGAGTTCCAGCTCGCCGACCCGGCGATCGACCTCGGCGGCTTCGTCGGGCAGTGGCTGTACCGCGCGGCGAGTCGGATGTTCACCGGCGTCGACACCGACGAGGTCGATGCGGAGGTCGACGCCACCGATCCCGACCCCGACCCCGACCCCGACCCCGACCTCACTGACGCTGACGCCGACGGCGGCCGACCCGCCGACGCCCACGGCACCCTCATGCGCAGCGGAGAGCGCGAACTGGCCGCCGTCCTCCCGGTGATCGGCGCCTTCTGGCAGGGCTACCGGCAGCACGCCGACCGGCTCGATCCCGAACTCGCCGAGCGGGTGGTCGGGTACGCCGGCTGGCACCTCTTCGACCGCACCATGGCCACCGCGAGCGTCCGGCCCACCCTGAGCGCGGTTCAGCGCGGCATCGCCGGTGTGGGACGCGGGGCACTGCTCGCCCCGGACCGGTTCATCGAGGCGATCGGGCTGGTGGCGTCATGACGTACGTGTCCGAGCAGCTCGCGGCCGCACTCACCGGCATCGATCTCACCGAGTACCCGCAGGCCGTCACGGTGGACGGCCACCGCATCAGCGCCGACTCGCCGCGCGGCCTGCGGATCGCCCTGGGCACGGCGCTCTACGAGCAGTGGCACGCCGGCCTCGACCGGTCGCGCCTCGACCGATCCAGCACCGCCACCCGACTGCCCCGCCGTGACGTGGAGTTCGAGCGGCAGCTGATCTCGGCGACACCGCACGCGGACACGCTCGCCCCCGCCCGCCTGCGCGCCGCCGTCCCGACCGGAGCCGGGGCCGCAGCCGGAGCCGGGGCCGGGGCCGGAGCTGAGTCCGGGACCGGAACCGGGGGCGCCGCCACGGAGTTCACGGTCGAGCTGGGCGGCGTGACGGTCCGCGTCCCGGCCGCCGCCGTCCGGAACGACGGCCCGCGACCGGCGGACACGTCCGTGACCGTCGAGCTGCCTGCCGTCCGCCCCGCGCTGTCGCCCGGCTTCCTGCTGGTGGACGGGCCGCACGGCGGGCCGCACGAGGGCGAGTCGCTGCGACGGCTCTACCTGCACGTCGAGGACCCCACCGCCGCGCCCGCGCTCTGGGCGGCGCTGCTCCGGGAGCTGGCCGCCCGCTCGCTGCGCTACCGGGCCAAGGTGCTGTCCCGGCCCTGGTCGTACCCGCGTCGCGACGCGGTCGTGCTCTACCTCCCCCGCTCCCACGCCGACGAGTTGACGGCCTTGGCGGCGGCGCTGCGCGGCCTGCCCGGCCTCGGCACGCAGACCTCGGTCTTCGCCCGCCCCCTGGGGCCGGGCATCGCCACCGCCGACGAGCCCGGCGACACCAGGGCCGGGTGGCGCGGCCGGAGCTTCGGCCAGCACCGGGCGGCGGCGGTGGCCGAAGGAGTACTGCGACACGCGGCCGCCCCGGACGACCCGGCCGGATCAGGCGGACCGGCGCTCGCCGCCTCCGTCGCCCGATCGCTGCGCGACGCGGCCACCGACCCCACCGACCCCTCGCGGAACGGCTGAGCGGCATGCGGATCTCCGTCCTCTTCCCGCACGCCCTCCGCGACCGGGCCGACCTCACCGCGCTGACGGCGCTGGCCTCGCTGGTGGACGCCGGCGCGGCCGACCGGCTCTGGCTCGGGCAGTCCCTGGCGGTGGAGAGCCACCAGGCGCTGGCCTGGCTGGCCGGTACGGGGCAGCGGATCCCGGTCGGGCTCTCGGTCACGCTGACTGCTCTGCGACACCCCTTCGAGGCGGCCGCCCAGGCCCAGTCCTTGGCCGTGCTCACCGGACACCGGCCGGTGATCGGCTACGGCGCGGGCGAACCCTCGTTCGTCGGTGGCCTGCTGGGCGCCCCCTACGCCCGGCCGGCCGAGGCCGTGGCGGACTACGTCGGCGCGGTCCGCACGCTGCTGGACGGCCGGTCGGCCGGGCCTCCCGCACCGGGCCCCGGTCCCGCCGCGCCCGGGCTCCGGCTCCCGCACGGGGAGCCCCCGCCGGCGGTCGAGCTGGGCGCGGGCGTCCTGCGACCCGCCATGGCCCGCGCGGCCGGGCGGGTCGCGGACGTCGCGATCACCTGGATGACCCCGCCCCGGTACGTGGCCGAGGTCCTCGTCCCCGCCCTGGCCGAAGGCGCAGCGACGACGGGCCGGGTGGCGGCCCCGCCGAGAGTGGTGACCGTGGTGCACGCCGCCGTCGCCCGGCCGGGCCGCCACCCGATGGTGCTGGCCCAGCACGGCGCCGGCCGGCACCTGGGCGCGCCGCACTACGCCGACATGCTCCGCCGCGCGGGCCTGCACCTGGACACCCGCGACCCGGTGGCCGGAGCCCGCGAACTCGTCGAGTCCGGTGTCTTCCTCTACGGCTCGCCGGACCAGCTGGCGACCGAGCTCGCCGCCTACGGGACGGCCGGAGTCGACGAGGTGGTACTGAACCCCGCCGGCGTGGTGCTGGCCCACGGGTGGGACGCCGCGCTGGCGGACCTCACCGAACTCCTCACCCGTTCTTGAGGACGCCGGCGAGGCGTGCCGTCGTGGCGCAGCACGAGGGTGTGGGGGGCGTAGCAGACATGGTTCCGTCCGCCTTCCAGGTCGAATCCCGCCCGGACGCTCGCCATCGAAGTGCCGCGGGGCGCAGGCTGCTTCCGTGACCGCGTCGGCCCGGGCGCGGCGCGAGCGGAAGGACGAACATGACGAGCAAGCGCGGCCGTATCGCCGCTCTGCTGGGCGCCGCCGCGGTGGCCGCCGGGACCACCCTGGCCACCCCCGCAGTCGGCTTCGCCGCCACGGCCGGACCGGCCCGCGCCGGCGGGATCACCGGCCAGGCGCCCTGCCCGGACGCACCCGAGTTCACCTGCGGGACCCTCACCGTCCCGTTCGACCACAGCGGCGCCACCCCCGGCACCCTCGACCTCCAGGTGGCTATCACCGGCAACACCAAGGCCCCCAAGGGCGACCTGCTCTTCCTCACCGGCGGCCCCGGCCAGCCCGGCGTCCCGGCGATCAAGCGGATCGCGGGCAAGCTGGAACCCGTCCTCAAGGACTACCGCCTGGTGATGTACGACCAGCGCGGCACCGGCCGGGGCGCGCTCCAGTGCCCGGGCCTCCAGGAGGACATGGGCTCCTCCGACCTCGCCGCGCCGCGCAAGCAGTCGATCACCGACTGCGCCGCCGCCCTGGGCCCCGACGCCCGCCACCACAGCACCGCGGACACCGTCGCCGACATCGACCTGCTGCGCCGCGCGCTCGGCGACCGGCGCCTCACCCTGGACGGCGTCTCGTACGGCACCATCGTCGCCGAGCGGTACGCGCTCGCCCACCCGGCGCGCGTGGCCCGGCTGGTGCTCGACTCGGTGGCGCCGCAACAGGGTTTCGACCCCCTCGACCTGGCCGCGCTGCCCGCGAGTGCCCGGGTCCTGCGGGCCGCCTGCCGGGCCACCGGCTGCACCACCGACCCGGCCGCCGACCTCGCGGCCACGGTTCGGCGGTACGGCAACGGGGCGCAGGTCCTGAGTGCGCTCACCGGCTACGAGTTCATCGACCCGGACTACGGCGGTGTCCCGGAGATCCTGCACGAGGCCGCCGCCGGGCAGCCCGCGAAGCTCCAGGACTTCTTCGACTTGGTCCACCAGCAGGTCGACGCCGCCCCGGCCGAGGAGCTCAGCCAGGGGCTGCACTCCGCCGCCCTGTGCGCCGACTCGCGCTTCCCGTGGGGCACCACCGACACGCCCGTCGCGGGCCGCGCGGCGGCGCTGGAGCGCACCCGGCAGCGGTTGACGGCCGAGCAGACCTGGCCGTACGACCCGGCGACCGCGACCGGGCTCGGCAGCCTCCTGGTCTGCCTCGACTGGCCGCGCGAGCGGGTGCCGCCGGCGCCGTCGGAGCACCGCAGGCTGCCGGACGTGCCGGTGCTGCTGCTCGGCGGCGACCGGGACCTGGCCACGCCGTACGAAGTGCTGTACCAGCAGGCGAAGTTGGCGCACGACCCGCAGATCGTGATCGTGCCCGGGGCGGCGCACTCGGTGCAGAACCGGGCGGCGAACCCGGCCGGACGGCAGGCGGTGTACGACTTCCTGCTGAAGTAGCGGGAGCCGTCGGCGGGCCGTTCCGCGCGGGGGACGGAACGGCCCGCCGCCTCGGCCCGTCCGGCCTGCTGCGCCGGCCCGTCCGCCTCCTCCGCTGGGATGCCTCATCCCCTTCCCCGTCCTCCTCTGAGGGGATGTCAACTGCTGCGCCCGCGAACTAGCGTTGCCGACATGACCAGAATCCGTCGTGCTGCCCTGGCCGCCGCGCTCACGCTCGTCCTGCCGCTGCCGATCATCGGGGCGGGTGCGGCGTTCGCCGCGCCTGGGCCCTCCGTCGCAGCTCCCTCCGCGGCCTCGGACAGGTACGGCGTCCACCTGGAGCTGCCCCGCCCGACGGGCCCGCACGCGATCGGACGCAGCACCCTGCACCTCGTCGACCAGCACCGCCGGGATCCCTGGGTGCCGGCCGGGGGTGCCCGGGAACTGATGGTGTCGACGTACTACCCGGCCCGGCCCGGGACCGGCGGACCGGCCCCCTACATGACCACCGAGGAGGCCCGTCTGCTGCTGCAGCAGACGGCTCCGGGCGGCGCCGTCCCGGCCGAGACACTCGGCGGCACCCGCACCTACGCGCACGCCGACGCCCGGCCGGAGCGCGGCAGGTTCCCCCTGCTGGTGCTCTCGCCCGGCCTCACGCTGCCGCGCGCCACCCTCACCGGCCTCGCCGAGGACCTGGCCAGTCGCGGGTACGTCGTCGCGCTGGTCGACCACACCTACGAGTCCACCGGTGTGACCTTCCCCGACGGACGGACCCGCACCTGCGTCGTCTGCGACCAGACGCCCACCCTCGACGGCCTGGAGGCGATAGCCCGGAGCCGGGCCGAGGATCTCTCCTTCGTCGTCGATCAGTTGACCGACCGTCATTCGCCGTGGCGGTACGCCGGCATGATCGACCCGCAACGGATCGGCATGGCCGGGCACTCCATCGGCGGTGACGCCGCCGCCGCGACCATGGCCGGTGACGACCGGGTACGAGCCGGGGTGAACATGGACGGCACCTTCTTCGCGCCGGTTCCCGCCACCGGCCTCCAGGGCCGCCCCTTCCTCATGTTCGGCACCCTGGCCAACCACAGCCCGGGCGGCGCGGACACCAGCTGGGACCGCGACTGGGCGCGCCTGGACGGCTGGAAGCGGTGGCTGACCATCGCCGGCTCCGACCACTCCAGCTTCACCGACCTGCCCGTCCTCGCCGCACAGTTGGGCGTGACCGACCCCGCCGTGCCGATCCCGGCACAGCGCGCGGAGGAGATCACCCGCGCCTACGTCGGGGCCTTCTTCGACCTGCACCTGCGCGGCATCCCGCAGCCGCTGCTCGACGGCCCGTCACCGGCCGACCCGGAGGTCGCCTTCCAGCACCCCTGATCCCGCCGTCGACCCCGCGCGGGGTCCCGGTAGGGGGCGGCTCAGGCGGACGGTGCGGTGGGGGGGGGGGGGGGGGCCCGCCCCCCCCCCCCCCCCCGGGCGAGGTTTTTCTGTTTTTTTTTAGTGGCCGCCGCGGGGGTGTGTTCGGGCCTGGGTTGTTGGGAAGAGGGGGGAG
>NZ_JBWKER010000079.1:5339-29055 GCF_056435345.1 Kitasatospora sp. NPDC043950 | reverse complement strand
GGGCCGAACTGGTCGTCAACGCCCTTGAGATGGCAGTGGCGGCCCGGGGCGGCGAGGTAGCCGGGGTGGTGTTTCACTCCGATCGCGGGTCGCAATACACCTCAGCCGCGTTCGCGGACGTCTGCGACCGGTACGGGATCCGACGCAGCATGGGTCGGGTCGGCTCCAGTTACGACAACGCTCTGGCCGAGAGCCTGTGGCAGAGCCTCAAACGAGAAGCTCTGTTCAGGACGCTGTTCTCCACGATGGAGCAGGCCCGAATGGTGATCCTGCGATGGCTCGCGTACTACAACGCAAGGCGACGCCACAGCGCACTGGCCTACCTCTCCCCGATGGAGTTCGAACAACAGCAACGCACGACGGCTAAACTCTCACTCGCGGCGTAAACCCCTGTGTCCACAATCCGGGGGTCACCTCAGAGTGCAGTACCGCAGGGAACAGTGCAGTAGGTAGTTCAGTGCCGCGCGGAAGAGTGCAGTCGGCTGGACTTTCGCCAACGTCTCCGCTGGTCAACGGACTTTCCGCCTCATCAGCGGACCGCCCGTCCGCCAGCGCGGGTCGAACCTTGCTCATCGGCTTGCGCCCTTCCGCGCGGTCGACGGCACCCGGCCCACCGCACGAAACAGTGCAGTCCGCAGGTCAGCGGGCTGCCGACTGCACTCTTCCGCGCCGCTCAACAGCTCGCCAGGTTTCATGAGACGGATCGGGGATGCCAAGCTCAGGGATCATGGCATTTCTTGACTGGCGCCATCGGTGTCGTCCCCGGGTGAGTTTGACCGCATCCCGTTTGGGGCACGACGTGCTCTCACGCGCGGTTGTCGCGCTCACGTGGGAGGCACGTGTCCGACGGCGGTTCCCACACGAGTCCTTCCGCCTCCAAACTGTCGATGATCCACTTCCGGCCAGTCTCCCCTGCCACTGCCCAGGTGTATTCCATACAGCGGCGCCGCTTCCGGCGGAGCCTCCACAGCCTCGTTCGCCCACGAGGCCCTGCCAGGTTGTGCACGAGGTCGGCAAGCCACCCGATGCAGACGACGTAGTCATCGCCCATCCACTGGTAGAAGGGCTGTCGCCGCCGGGCCATAGCGCGAATCTGAATCACAGCGAGGTACGTCAGGGCCGCAGCGGCCTCGTCATCATCTACCGCCTTCATAGCGAGTCCCCTCTCCTCCAAGCCGCCGAGTCCCACCCTGCCAAACTCCAGTGGCAGGAAACTACCGGTCGTCAACGCTCAGTGGCGAACGGTCAGGGTCCAGTGACGCCGGACAGAGTGGTTCGCCACCGGCCAGGCTCGCCGAGACTCCGCCAACGCCCAGTGCGAGCCCGGGACCGCGACCGGCAGGGCCAGACGTCCTTTGAGCGGGCGTGTGCTCACCGGGTGAGACCCACGTCAGGGAGGGCTTGGAGGGGGGTAGGCCGGATGGTTCGTGCCGGATGTGGTCCGGTAGGCGCGGTGCTTTCGTGGCTGGCAGCAGGTGGCGCCGGCCGCCCGACACCTCTCACCCGAAGGATGGACGTTCATGCCTGCTGCGCGTAGGGCCACGGTCGCTGCGGTACTTCTCGCCACGGTCGCCTTCACTCTTCCCGCTGCCGCCACCAGCGCGGACGCCGCGGAACCGGGGGTGACATGCGATGACGGCGTCGATACCGGCACGTTCTTTCCCGGGCTGGATGACGTTCCGAAGGACGAGGTCGTCACCCACGCCGAGGTGGGCGGAAACTGTTCGGGGTCCACCGCCGAGGGTCTGACCTCGTTCACCGGCAGCTTCACCGGCATCTCCTGTGGCGGCCCTCACGGGTCGGACTCCCTCGGGTCGGGCACCGAGATTCTGACCTGGAACGACGGTTCGACCTTGACCTGGCAGTTTGACGGACCCTACCTGGACCATTCCCCCAGCGGGATGTACATCGATTACGGCGGCCGGGTCACCGCCAGCCGCTACCAGGGCCTGAGTCTCAACTCTCGTCTGAGTTGGCAGAGCTCAACCCGAGCAATAGTCAATACCTGTGGATGGCTTGGTCATGGCCGCGGGTTGGTTCCCCGGATGGCCTGCCAGCCGGAGTGCGGGGCAGCCGAGGTCAGGAGTTGTACTCCTGTGCCCCGGAGAGTCGCCAGCCCGGTGTGGACGGGGTCGAGTTCGTCGACGGATCGTCCGAAGTAGGCGAGGATCTGCGTCAGCTCCAGGTCGATGGCTTCTGCCGAGTCGCGGATGTGGTCGAAGCGGGCGCCGCGACGGACCGGGCCGAGGATGCAGCGCACCGTGGCCATGGCCTCAGCCGAGTTCACGATGGTGACCTGGTCGATCTGCAGTTCCACCTCGGCTGTGTGGCTGCCAGGGCTGAGGAGCTCGGTCACGCCGCCACCTCGGTGCGCTCGACCAGGGCGCTGTTCTCGAACCTGCCGCCGGCGCGGACCACGGCGACCAGGTGGGCGCCGGTGATCGCGCGCCAGCGGTCCAATCCAAGGTGGCACCCACCCACAACTGGTTCACCCTCCTCGACGTCGGAGACTTCGGCTGGCGCTTGGTCCACGGATATCTCGACGGCGCTCAAGGGGAGAATTATTCCATTTTCAAGCCGTACGACTGCATCGGCATGGATACCAGCGGTTACTTGCCCGCACAGGTATGGGGTTCCCAAAAGATGGCCCCGAATGTTCTCTTCCTCGGCAAGGCCCCCTGGCCGAAGTAGGACGTGAACTTGGGCCCTGCCTCCGGAAGCGTGAATATGGACGGATGGTGATGTCGTCAGCGAGTGTGCAGGATGCGGTGCCGCAGGAGGTCCTGGACGGCGGCGTAACGCTCGCGGGTCCGTCGCACGATGAGGCGATGCGGATAGCTCCTGGGTTCGGCCGGCTCGGCTCGTGACCTCGCCTCGTCCGAAAGGCGCCCACCGCGTTCGGCCTCCCTGCACCCAGGTGTTCGCTACCGGGGCGGGCGCCGTTTGAACGGCACGACGTTGGGGCCATCGGTCGTGAGTTCGTCGCGCAGGCTCTGGTTCTCCAGAGTGAGCTGGTCGACCACGCAGACCATGGCGGGAACGTCGACCCGGAGCTGGCTGAGCTCCTTGTTCTTCGCGGCGACGGTCTTCTTCAGCTTGGCGATCGTGGCCCGCGAGCGGGCTTCGGTGTCCAGGACGGCACCGCGCGTGCTCGTAGAACTCGTTGCGCAGGTCCGGGTGGCCTTGCACGCCGAAGGCATGAGCCCCAGCCGTCCCAGCCCGTCGGCGCCGGGTTCACCACTGTTCCAGGAACGCACGCAGCTCGTCGCGCTGACGGGCTTCGTCGGCGACGACGGCAGCCAGAACACGTCCCTGCGCCGGCCCAGGGGAGCAGCTGCATGATCTCTGCTGTCGTGGGTACCGTCTGAGTTAGCAGTCGTGGATCCGAAGTACCGCAGCACCGGCAGTCGGAGGACCAGGGCGATCACCTCAACCCCAGGGGTACGCACCAGCGCGTATCTCGTCCCCGACCAGGGAGCAGCAGCATGGCCACCGGCACCGTGAAGTGGTTCAACGCCGAGAAGGGCTTCGGTTTCATCGAGCAGGACGGCGGCGGCCCGGACGTCTTCGCCCACTACTCCAACATCGACTCGCAGGGCTTCCGTGAGCTCCAGGAGGGCCAGAAGGTGACCTTCGACGTCACCCAGGGCCAGAAGGGCCCCCAGGCCGAGCACATCCGCCCCGCCTGACGTTCGCAGCACGACGCCCCGTACCGGTCTGGTGCGGGGCGTTCGTCATGCTCGGACCTGGTCGTGCCGGTCAGCCGGCACGCGGCGCAGCAACTGGGCGGCGAGCTCGGTGTCCAGGCGCTCGGCGTCGCCGGGGAAGCCGTGGCTGGCTCGCAGCGCGGCGCGCAGTTCCTGCAGCGTGTCCATCGGCGGCAGACCGAGACGGCCGCCGCCGGGCCCGTGTTCGGCGGGCTGGGCGCTCATCCCCAGTCCCCCTTCTCTCTGTCGGCTGTGCCCGGCGCCACGCCGGGCCCGGGTCGGCGGGGCGTCCTGGCGCTACAGGTGCGGACCGACCATCAACACGGTGACCGTGCCATCCCTCTCGGCGTCGCCCTGGTGACCGTCGGCGTCGAGGTGGTCGTAGGTCCAGAACAGGCGCCAGGCGCTGGCACCCAGGTCGACGTACGACGTCCACGCCCGGCACCCGCCGTGGCAGGCCGGGGTGGCGGGGGTCGGCGGCCCGCACCTGTAGGGCGCGGCAGCTGACCGGTGCGCTGCGCGAGTCGGTGGAGCAGGTGCGCACCGCCGTCCTGGTGCTGGCCGAGCGGATGCGCAGCGCTGCACGCTGCTTTTCTGTCCTCGACCTGGCCGGTCGAGGACATGCGGACCCGCCTGGCGCGGCGGGCGGTGCGGGCCGAGTTGTCGGCCGTGGACGACAACCGGGTTCCCCAAGGACGGCAAGGCCTCGCCCGGGGTCGCCCGGCAGTACTCCGGCTCCCCCGGCACCGCGCCGCTGCCTGGCGATGGGCACCGCTAGGATCCGGGAGACGTCAGGGGACGGCGGACGGAGTCAGGGCATGGGCAGCGCGGACGAGGCAGCGGTCAAACGGAAGTTGGGGATCGAGACCTGGCGGAGCATGTCCAAGAACAAGGTGCTCAAGTTCGCGGCCGCGATGCCTGAGATGGCCACCGGGGTACGGCTCAAGCTCATCGAGCAGTTCCCCGCCTTCAAGGACCTGGGCAAGGCCGACATCGATGCGGTCAAGGAGGCCCACAAGTCCACGCTCGCGGCCAACGAGAACAGCCAGGAGCACTTCTACCGGGCTTCACAGGACCAGCGGGACGCCCTGCGGGCCGACCTCGGTCGGGACGACCTCAGCTGGGAGCAGCGGGAGGCCCTCCACGACCGTCTCGACCGGAACGTGCGGCAAGTGTCTGAGAAGGACAGCGAGAGCAAGCAGTTCCTGGGGACAGGGATGAAGGTGGTGGCAGCCGCCGGTGCGGCCGCTCTCGCACTGAGCGTGGTCTTCGTCGGCGGCAAGGTCGGTGGTGCGAGCGAGGGTGGTTCCGAGGGGGCCCAGCAGGACTAGCTAGCGCTGGGCGGCTGAACCACCCGGTCTCTCCAGCGCACGCCTGCCACCTGGCGGCCCCCGGGTCGCGGCGAGGCGCAGCACGGCCGCGCCCGGGAACCTCGGGGGTGCGTTCCGTGCGGGCCCGGCCGGTGGGAGGCCAGCAGCGCCGGGGTCACGGCGCTGCTGCTCTGCTCGGCGCCCTGGTGGTGCTGTGGCGGGACCACCGTGGCGGGAATGCTAGACCTGTCTCCCGCCCGGGAATAGGGCTGCGACCTGCGGGGGCGGAGCACTCCGCGGCCCACCCGGGCGATGCGGCAGGCCGCGACGGCGGCCCGGTAGCCAACCGTACCCGGCGGAGCGGGAGGGCAGCAGGCGCGCCCGGCCGGGGGTGGGGAAGACCGAAGGGGAAGGGACGGAGACCTGGCTCGCGGGCTGGCGGGGCATCGTGGCGCTACAGGTGCGCCGTACGTGAACTCCTCGAGGCAGGAGCCCACGCTGAGGTGCGGCAGCAGTAGCGCCCACAGACCGCTTTCACGGAGGCGCGGGCAGAGCCGATTCCAGGAGGCGCCAACAACGCCTTCGACGTCGCCGCTGGTCGCGACTCCACGCTACGAGGGGAATGGCGTAATAAGCTCCGAGAGCGGGAGGACTGCGGCGACTGCCACCGCCCGCGCGGTGCTCTCGGCGGCCAGGCGCCCTATGAACGGCTCAGGCAGAAGATCCCGACGGCGTAGACGCGGACCGGGTCTTTCCCGCTGATCAGGTGGAACCGGGCGGGGTCTGTGTTGACCGCCTTGGCGATCTCGCCGTCCCGCTGGCCGGACGGATCGAGCGCGAGGTACTGCGCACCGCTGCGTCGCAGGTCGGTGTAGAGGGCGTCGAGGTCGTCGGTGGCCGTGACCTGGACAAGCTTGCGTTCCATCTTGAGGCCGATGAGCGGCAGCCGGATGTCCGGTCCCTGGTCCGTGATCGCGATGACCGATCCGTGGGGCAGGCTCCGCACGTGGCCGAACGTGTTCCACGGCCAGACCTGGTCCTGCTGCTTGCGACGGTGGCGCATCAGGTCGATCGTCTCGTTCACGGTGTAGTAGTGCGGCGCGATCTCCGTCGCCGACAGGTGCACGGGTTCGGTTGTCTTCCAGATCGAGTCGGCGCTGGTCCCTACCAGGCCGAACCCGACGGCCACCGCGACCGCCCACCGGACGTATCCCGCCACGCCCGTCGGTCGCTGCCTGGTCCCGGTGATCCGGGTCAGGAACACCGCGAGGAAGACACCGCCGAGGATCGTCAGGTGGATCGTGTAGCGCGCCCACCACGGGCCCGGGCTGCGCGGCGCTTGCTCTTGCCTTTGCGGCGCGAGGTCACAATCTCGTCGCTCGTGGGCGTTGCGAGGGGCCGGCCGCTTGTGGGCGTGCCGCATCTCCTCAATGTGTGTGACCACGTCGGCTGGTGTCGTGTTCGGCTGATGGTGTGGCGTCGAGCTTCGGTCAGTCAACCCGTGTTCGACGTGTCGCGGGTGCCGGTTCACCCGTTTCGGCGCCGTTGCTCAGGAAGTCCCCGTCCCTGCGGGTGATATGTGTGATCGGACGGGTCTTGCAATGTTCGATCACGCGGTAGCGGCCCTGTGGGGGCAGTGGTGGGTTCGCGTGGGTCATGGTGTCGTCGAGGCGGTGCGGGATGTGTGGTGTTGTGCGCGGGTGACGATGAGTGAGACGTTCTGTCCGCCGAAGCCGAATGAGTTGCTGAGTACGGCCTCCTGGGGGATGTCTCGTCGCGCTGTGGCGACATCGAGGTCGATGTCGGGTCCGATGCCGGCTGCGGTGAGGTTGCGGGTCGGCGGGATGACGCCGTGTTCCACGCTGAGGACGGCGATGAGTGCCTCTATCGCACCGGCCGCGCCGAAGAGGTGGCCGAGTGCCGCCTTGGGGGCTGTGACGGTGGCGCGGCCGAAGACCTTTCTGATCGCGTGTGCCTCGGCGGTGTCGCCGGCCGGGGTTCCGGTGGCGTGGGCGTTGATGTGGCTGATCTGCTCGGGAGTCAAACCGGCTTGGGCGAGAGCCTTGCGCATGGCGGAGACCTGGCCGGAGCCGTCGGGAGCGGGTGCCGTGATGTGGTGGGCGTCGGCGGCGATGCCGGCTCCCGCGAGCACGGCGTGGACGTGTGCGCGTCGGCGGCTGGCATGCTCGGCGCTTTCGAGTACCACGACGGCGGCGCCTTCGCTGAGGACGAATCCGCTGCGGTCCGCGGCGAACGGCCGGGACGCCGAGGCGGGTTCGGCGGTGTACCGCGACAGTGCTTGCGCCTGGGCGAAGCCGGCGACGGTGATCGGGGTGATCGCGGCCTCGGTCCCGCCCGCGATGACCACGTCCGCCTCGCCGGCACGGATGAGTCTGGCCCCCAGGGCGATCGCCTCGGCGCCGGAGGAGCATGCCGAGACAGGTGTGTAGGCCCCGGCCCGTGCGCCGTATTCGATGCTGATCAGCGCCGCTGCCGCGTTGGGCATGAGCATCGGTACCGTGCGTGGTGAGACGCGCCGTGTCCCGGCCGTCTCCAGTACGTCGTCTTCCTTCAGTAGCGTTCGGACGCCCCCGATGCCCGTGCCGATCGCTGATGCGAGCCGGTCCGGGTCGACCTGCGGGGCGCCGGCGTCGGCCCAGGCTTCGGCTGCTGCGGTGAAGGCTGCCTGCTGTGAGCGGTCGAGCCGCCTGGCCTGCGCCGGCGGCAGCGACTGGGCGGGGTCGATCGCCATCGTCCCTGCGGCGGTGTCGGGAAGGCCGGCGTCCTTGTGGCCGCGCAGGGCGCCGCCGCGGATGCCCGACCGGCCGGCGAGCAGGGCTTTCCAGGTGGACTCCACGTCTGCGCCGAGTGGTGTGATCGCGCCGAGTCCGGTGACGACGACTTCAGTCCTGTGCATGCCCTTCAACCTTTCTTGTATGCGATACAAGCGAACGGGCCTAGTTGTATCACATACAATTCGGGTGTGGAGAAGAAGCGAACCGAAGCCCGACCAACGCCGGCCCGGTCGCGTGACCGCGGTCGCGCGACCAGACGCCAGCTGATCGAGGCAACCGCACGGCTCTGCAAGGAGCGGCCCGGCGCCGAGGTGAGCGTCGCGGAGATCGCGAACGCGGCAGGCGCCTTCCCCAACCAGGTCACCTACCACTTCGGCTCCAAGGACTCGCTGCTCGTGCACGCCGCCTTTCTCGGCTTGCTGCACGACGCCCGACGGATCGAGCGCATCGGTCGCCAAGCCCCCGATGCGGCGACGTTTCGGCGCAACATCGCCCGCGCCGTACTGGCCATGCCCTCGCTCCCATCGGTCGCGCGAGCACTCGCCGCCGGGATCTCCAAGCCCGAACTCGCCCCTGTGGTCGACCGGCACCTCCAGTTGCTGTTCCGGCAATCCCAGCGCTTCGTGAGCCAGCTCGTCGACGGTCGCGGCTGGAGGGTCCGTCGACCGCTCGACGTGGAGGCCAGGACGTTCTGGAGCACCGCGCTCGGCGCAGTGCTGCTCGTCCGCGCCGGGGCACACGGCACTGTCGCCGACCTCGACCTTGCCGGAGCACTGACCATCCACGACGAAACCGAACACGGCTAGCCCGGTCGAACGGGCCTGTGGCGACGACGAACGCGGTTCCCGTCCGAAGGCGGCCCTGTCGTGCGAACGCGGCCCTGTCGCGGCCGGCACGTTCGCGGCCGGCATGTTCGCCGTCGCCGACGAACCCCGTTGCGGCTGGGGCAAGGCGTCAAGAACCTGCTCGCCGGCAACAGCCCGGCCTGTTTCAGAAGTGGATCAACGGCTGTCGTCCCTCCTGACGTAGCGAAGCGAGCCAGCCCCCGTGCTGGAACTCGGCAGGAACCTCCTCCTCCCACGGATCGACCCCGCGACGCTCCAGTTCGCCGGACCGGCGATCCCGCTGCGACTCGGGAAGGCCCTGTCCGCGCCAAGGGCAGAAGCCGACCGCGATGCCCGATGCGCCACCGTCATGGATGATCAACCCGCGTTCCTGGAGTCCGGCACTGAACCGAATCAGTGCGTCCGGGCAGCCGAAGGGGCCGCCGTGCCGGTCACCAGGCCAGTTCACCCGGCTCGCCACCGCCTCACAGCAGTTGGGGCGGTGGCGAACCGGGGCGCGGGCGGGGCGGGGCACGGGCGGCCCTCTTCTCACCCCGATCCGCCTGCGCAAACCACCGCACCCGGACTCCCCCGGGCCCGTCCGGCAGGCTTGCCGGTTCACGGCGCCCGGTCTCGACTGACGCTGACCGTTACCGTCCTGCGCGACGGGGCGGGGGTCAGGTGAGTGCTTCCACGATCCGGGCGCAGCGCACCGGGTCCTCGGTGAAGCCGGCGCGCAGGCCCCATATCCAGTACTCGACGGCTCGCAGTAGTGCCCATTTGCGGGCGCGGTCGGGGTCGAGGTCCGCGGCGTCGGTCAGGGCGTCGATGCACCACTGGACGCGCGAGGGGCCGAGTTCGTCGAACCGGCTCCACAACAGGGGTGCGACCTGGTATTCGAGGACGCCGCGCACGATCAGCGGGTCGACGACCGACCAGTGTCCGTCGGGGGTGCGCAGGACCTGGTCGTAGTGGAGGTCGTTGTTGACCAGGACGGTGTAGTCGTCGTGGGACAGTTCCTCGGCCAGGTCCAGTGCGTGGTCGAGTGTGTGTCGGGGTATCGGGCGGCCGAGTTCCTCCCACTGGGCGGGGAGTTCTCGTCGGTGGCCCGCAGCGATGTCTGCCGTCGTGCGCAGGCCGTCGGGTGGCTCGATGGCCAGCCGCCGTAGCAGTGTCCCGATCACGGGGACGGCCTGTGTCAGTGGCGCGTCGCGCAGTGGACGGGTGTGGTCGAGGCGTTGCAGCAGCATGACGCCCGCCGTGGTGTCGGTGTCGAGCAGGCGGACCGCGCCGTGGCCGTTCCACAGGCGCAGGGCGAGTACCTGTTCCTGCATCTGCTGGTCGGGCCACGTGACTTTCAGTGCCAGTGGCTCGCCGCCCCGGCGGACCGGCACGACGAGGCTGTTGTAGCCGTGCATGGGTGGCCCGTCGACCTTCAGGTTCCAGCGGTCGCACCATTGGGCGACGGTGTCCGGCAGGGCCGCCAGCCACCGGCGGCCCGCTTCGCCCTCGTGCTGCCAGCGGCCGAAGGCCCGAAGGGATTCGGGTACCTGTGTCAGGCGGTGTTGCTGCGAGCTTCCGGAAGTCACGGCGTCTCCATCCGGCGTCTCCGTTACGGTCTGGTCCAGGCCTTGTCGTCGGGCCCGTTCCTCGCTGATCGATGTGGTGCGGTTGCGGTGCACTGCGGGTGCGGCGCGCCTATCGGCGAGGTGCGGTGCGGTGCGGTGCGTCCGCAGGGGCGGTCGGGTCGACAGGTGATCCTACGCACCGGATGCCCTTGCCTGTCAGGTCAGTTCACGCCGAGGGCCGGAGAACTCCCGTACGGATCCAGGACGGGTGTACCTGTGCGGAGGTGCTTGTGCCGCCCGTCGGCCGTATCCCCGGCCCACGGGAGGGACCACCTCGTCCTGGCCCTTGTGCGGCCCGGGCGGGCGGCCGCCGGAAGCACTCCTGGCCCGTCTCCCGCCCCCTCTGCACCCGGGAACAGTTCCCCGACCGTCTCCCGGCCCTGGGCGGTACCGGGTGGGGTTGTGCAACAGGTCGTCAACAGGTTCCGGTGAAACGGCCACGCAACCGTGGCCCGTGGGCGGATCATGTTCGGGTGCCGATCATTGCGAACCCGCCCCCGTCCCCGCCCGCCAGGCCGCCGTCCTGGGAAGACCGGCTGGAGGCCTGGGTCGGGATATGCGCGGCCCGACTGGCCCTGTGGGGCCACGACTTCACCGACGGCGCGTGGCCCGACACCGAGGACCTCGCCGTCCTGCTCGCCCGAACCGTGGACGAAGTCGCCGAGATCCCCTCGATGCGGCCGGCCCACCAGGCCCTCACCGCCGCCCTCGCCCGCGTCCACGCCGCCGAACGATGGCTCCGCCCCTACAGCGCGGTCTCTCCCTCCATGGCCTGCCACCATCTGCGCCAAGCCGCTGAACACCTCCACGCCGCCCACCGCCACCTCACCGACACCGCGCCCCGAGGCCGTCCCAGCCTTCCACCCCGGCGGGGCCCGGAACACACTCCCCCGAGCCCCTGACCGCACCAACAATCCGACCACCCGCCGACGGGCCGTCAACCCGGCCCGCGAGGGCACGAGGCGGGGAGGAGGCGACCGCGACGACAGTCGGCGATGCGGGGCGGCAGGGCAGCGGGGCGGCAGGGCGGGCAGGCGGGCAGGCGGGGACACCGGGCTCGCCACCATCCTGGCCATGACGGGCACGACGACCATGCGGGCACAGCAGGCCCGAACAGCTCGGCCCCGGGCAGCCCCCCCTTTTTGCCTCATCCGGCCGGGGGACGACAGTGCGGCAGCCAGGCCGGGAGCGGGCCCGAGCGGGGCAGACCGGGGCAGGCGGTCACCGACGACAGACCGGGGCGGCGAACAGGCTCTCACCACCCCCGAGGCGGGGCGGTGACGACGACCGACAAGAGAACCCCGACAACAGGCTGCGGGCGGCGGCGCCGAAGAGAGCAGCGATCGGGACGACGTCATCCCCGGGGCGCAGCAGGATGGGACGGCCGACGCCTGCCACAACGACGGGGGCACGGCCGGGGACGGCGGGAGGACTGCGGGAACAAGGCCCGGTCGGTCGGGGCGCAGCCGGGCAGGCCACGCGGCACCGGGCGGCCCCGATGGCGCGACGCGCGAAACGGGAAATCCTCCTGTCGTGGATGGCTTCAAGGGGTCATCCGGGCGGGAGCACGCCGAAGAATTTCCGGTCCAGCAGCGCTGACGTGGCTGATGGCCGCTGGTATCGGCGACCCGGGGATGGGCAGTCATGAGGCGATCCACCCGCGCACGACTGTCCTGCGTCCCTACCGGGCCGGCCCACGGCAGCCAGGGCGGTCACCGATGGCAGACCAGACCAGCGAACAAGCGCCCCCGCCCCAGGGGACAAAGCGAGCCGGGACAGGCCACGCAGCCGCCGCGGAACAGCCAGGACGGGGTTGGTTCAGGGGCTCGGGCGGTTGCGTCTGGTGGCCGTGTGGAGGAAGCGCAGGGAGATGGCGAGGCCGGCAACGGCGGCGGTGGCCACGAGGATCATCGTGGGCTGGAGGGCGTCGTCGGGGTAATGGCTGCCGGTGACGCGTGAGGCCTCGGGGTCGTCGGCTGCGACCTCCAGCGGGACCGTCGCACCGATGCCCGGTGACCTGACGCCGTGCGGCGTGAGGGAGTCGGTGCTGTAGTCGCGGTCGGCAACCCGGTAGGTGAGCGTGTACCTCGTTCCGCCCTTCATGGCCACAGCAGCGGTGATGGTCGCGTCCACCCGTAACGGTGCGGCGTCGATGCGGCTCGCCGTCCGCCACTGCGACAGTGCCGCGACCGTGCTGAGAACCAGCGCCAGCAGTGCGGCCAGGGCACCGGTCAACGGGAGGAACCACGCGCGGCGGATCAACGATCTCATGGTCTGTCACGCTACGCGCCGTCACAACGGTGAGTCGAGGAGTACCCAGCCCCCGTCCACCGGACAGACTTCCTTCCGCGGCTGCGCGGTGATGGATTACCGGCCAGCCGAGGCCGACCGGACGGTGTCCGGCCTTTCCCGCCGGCACGCGCCCGCGCCGCGACCTGGCGGCGTGGTACGGATACGACGATACGGACCTGCGAAGCGGGTACTACCACGTCAGGACCCTGCTGGAACGGGCCGTTCGGGCCCTGCGGACCCGGGCCCGCCGAGAACTGCGCAGAGAACTCGGGCCTCTCGACGAACGCATCCTCGCCCGGACAGTCAACGACCCGTTCGCACCGGGTGACCTTCCCTGGTGGAAACGACGGATCGAGATATGACGAGGGGAGAACGCGGACGGGTACCGGGCCGCCGGTCACCCTGGCTGGTCCCGCCGAAAATCCGCAGGTCACATCCTCTGGTCCCTCACGGACCGCCTGCTTCATGAGCTACTGCCGCTGGTCGGACGAGGAAGCGGCGCTCCGAGGAACCGGTGGAGTAGGAGGAGGGCTGGGCGACGCTGTGGGAGAAGCGGTCGCCGCCCCGCACGCGATGCGGGCGCGGTCGGGCAGGTCTCGCCGCACAGGAACCCCTTGCGGTGGCGGCATCGACGCGCGGAACGGGAAATCTTCCTGTCATGGATGGCTCTGGAGGGTTAGCAGTACGGGATCGTGCCGAAGAATTTCCGGCCCGGTGGCGCCGGCGGGACCTGGTGCCCGGTGGCGCCGGCGGGACCTGGTGCCCGCTGGTACCGGCGTCCCGGGGACGGGTGATCATGAAGCGATCCACCCGCGCACAACCGTCCTGCGTCCGCACCGGGCCGGCCCTGCGGCCTTGGAACCCGGACGGTAACCACCGGCCGCGAGATCGCCACACCCCGGACCCGACCGGCCAGGCAGGCAGGTGGTCCCGGGTTCCGTCACCGCGAAATGGTGACTGGGCATCACGAACAGACCCGCCGTGCGCGTCGGTCCCCGATACAGTCGGCGACTTCCCGGCCGGCTCAGGGAGGTGGCGTCGAGGATCATCCGGGCGACCTGACGGGCGGCCGGTTCCCGGGACGTCAGCTTCGCGGTACCCTCGACTTCGGGGACACGAGCCTCAATTCGGCCGTGCGGGCCTTGACTTCAGCGGCATGCCGGCGCGCGTGGGCGGCGTGGGCGAGAGCGTCGGCCTGATCAGCCGCGATGGCCGGCGAGCGGGCCGCACCGTGTCGGCGTCTGCTGGCCGCTCAGTCTCCCCGGATGAAGCCGATCTGGATCTCCGCGAGGAACGACCGAACCCCGATGCACGGCCAGCCGGCTGCCTCCACTGCTCTGACGCTCAAGTCGATCTCTTTGCGGATCTTCTTCATCGTCACGCCGGGGCCGTCGATATCAAAAACAGCGGCGAAGTCGGTATCGCCCCGGTCAAAGGCCATCCTGGCGTCCGAAACAAGCTTTTGCATACGCCATGCATGGATCAATCCCATGGCCATCCCCCTGAGCAGGTGCTGTGTACCTCGGTCCGCCGAGAAACTCGCTCATCAGGAAAGCCTTTACCCGGGCCCCAGTCTCCTAAAGCCCGATCTGGAGGTGCCGTGCCCCGACCCACGGTGGGTCCCTGGGGGCGGAAACCGCCGCCCGATGACCTGCGGTTGGTAGGTTTCCCCCCCCCAGGAAAAGCCAGCGGGGCGCCGGTGATGGTCGGTTTCAGGCGAGGCGGCCCGCGCGGGCGGGGGCAGCGGTACCGCTGCCGCGGCGGATCTCGTCGAGGACCGGCGTGCCGCGTTCGTCGCCGCGCAGGGCCAGGGCTGCGGCGGCTTCGAGGCGGGCGTCGAAGTGGGGGTCGGTGAGGTGGGCCGCCAGCACGGCGCGCAGAGCAGGGATGTCCAGCAGGACGCGGGTGCCGAGGGGGAAGTGAGTGAAGCTGTGAAGCGGACCGGGTGACGGAAGCAGGGTCGTCGACCAGGCGCAGAAAAGGACGGCGAGCGTGTCGGGCCGGTCGCCCAGGAGGGCGGGGAATGCCAGAGCGACGCGATGGCGGACGCCCGGGTCCGGGTGGTCGGCGTGGTCCAGGACGGCCGCGAGCTCCTCGCGGGAGCAGTAGCCGGTGAAGGCCGCGATGACGGTGTGCAGGGCGTACGGGTCCTGCTCGGTGTCCAGCCGGGGCCGGAGGAACTATGCGGCCTCCCGGGTGAACGGCGACTCGTCGTCGTTGTCGGCATCGAAGCCGAAGCCGAAGCCGAAGAAGTTGATCACGTCGAACGCGAAGCGCCGGCGATCGAGCTCGCCGCCGTCCTCGGCCTCCTCCGCGACCGCGCGGGCCCAGTCGAACCTGTCCTGGCTCTGCGGCTCGGCGACCCGGAACAACGACGCGAACCAGTCGTCGTGTTCGGGGCCGGCAAGGGCCAGGGCGCGGGCCATCAGCTCGTCCGGCGTGCGGTGGAGCGAGTTTCGCCTCCAGGCCGGTGACGACCGCCCGGTGGGCCGGGAGCGGCACCGCCCCAGTGCCCGCACCGGCCCCGGACTTCAGGGCCGCCCGTCTCCGCACAGGGCCCCGGACGTCCGCTCACCGTGGCAGCAGGCGCTCCAGATGGAACTGCGCCCGCCTGTCGGGCTCGGCCTTCAGCGACTGGACCAGGTAGCGCCCGGGCGGGAGCTCGACGGTCAGGTACTCGCCGCGCTCGAGGACGGCTCACCGTCGTAGAAGACGTCCGTGAGCAGGTACCGCCCGGCGGTCAGGTCGAGGAACGGCCCGTCCTCCCACACCCCCGACCGCAGCGCCTCGCGCACCAGCGGCCGGACGTCGTCCGCGCAGTCGAAGTGGAGCGGCCTGACGAACACCCGCTCCTCGGCCGGCCACCCGACCAGCAGCGGCTCCCCGCCCAACACCAGCACGTCCCCGTGCCCGGGCACCGGGTAGGCGGCCGCGTAGTCCGCAGCGGCCTCCAACAAGGCCTCGTCGCAGCCCGTCCACCCCTCGGCGACCGTCTCGGGACACAGCACGAACAGCCCCGAGTCGGTCCCGTCCAGCCAGCCCTGCTCCACGGTCAACATACGGGGGATCCCCGCACGTCAGAGGGGACTGACGGTGCGCGGGCAGGTGAGCCACACGACCCGCGTGTACCAGGCGATCGCTCACGATCCACGCGCCCGGGCGCAGCACGGCGAGCAGGTCCGTATACGCAACGGCCCGCCGCCGCCTTCCTGGAGGAGCAGGTCGTGCAGGCGCTCCCGCCCGCACAGCCGCACCAGCGCCGCCCCGGTCAGCGCCCGAAACTTCCGACAGCAGAGCAAAACCAGCGGCCGAAAGCGGCACGGCCCCGCAGGCCACCCCCATCCACCTAGCTGATCACATCGACGCGGGACACCTACCCGGCCGGCCCGAACGAAGACGCCCGGTCTGGGCGGCGGCCTTGTCGAGTGCGACGGTCAATGGGCCGTCTGTTCCTCGGCCGGGCCCTTCTCGCCCGTGTTCTCCGCCAGGACGAGGCCAGCACTGACGGCGACGTCGAGCACGTGCTCGCAGTACGCCGCCGGTGTCCTCCGGTGGTCCGGGCGCAGCGCGGCGGGTTCGGTCCGGGCCGGAAGCGTGGCGGCGGCGCGGCGTCCGGCGACGGTGGGACACCGCAGGGTGCGAGAGTCCGACCGGGTGGTCGTGCGGGCGGGTCCTCCCCTTCATCCGGTGTCGGCAGGATCAGCTCCGGTGGCCAGACAAAGGACCAGGCCCCCGACACGCGACCCGCACCCCGCGCCGAGGGATCGGCGCGGCCCGGACGGCCATGCGGGTCCGCGTGACAGGTGACAGGTGTGACAGGTGCGACAGGTGCGACAGGTGCGACAGGTGCGGAATTCAGCTCAGCAAAGTCCGGCAAAAGTCCCGGGAAATGGAATGATGTCCGAAAATCGTTACACCAGGTTGTGACCTGAACACCTCTTGTTAGTGTCCCTTCAGTTCGACTCGCATGCCCCACCTCACACACCAGGGAGTTTGCGTCATGCTGAAGCGACGAATCGCCGTGGCCGCCGGGGTCGCCATGATGGCTCTGGCCGTCGGCACCGTGCCCGCCCACGCGACCAACGAAGTCAACTTCGCCGAATGCCTGTTCGCCAGCGACTACTTCACCATCGGCATCACCAACGACAACGGCACCGGTTTCAGGAGGTGCTTCGCGAACGCCGGCGACATCTGGATCGACCAGAGGTCGGTCACGAGTTTCAGCAGCGGCAACAACGCCGGGTACTTCGAGTACGAGCCCGGCGACGGCTCCCTCTACCGCCACACCTTCGGCAAGAACCAGGCCATCACCAAGAACTACGGCACCATCACGACGCTCCACATCAACTGAACCACCGGCCGGTCACAGGAGGCCGTGCCCCTGTGACCGGCCCCCACGGGGGCCGTCCCTCGGCGGAGCCGTCGCGGGCGGGCCCCGTGGCACGCGGTCGGCGGGGCCCGGGACGAGGGGCGCGACGACGCGCTGGGTGGGGTTGATGAACTCGTCGTTGCCGTCGTCGTCCGAGTTCACCGAGGCGGCGACCGACCCCGTCCGCCCAGGAGGCCAGGCCGAGCAGGAGGAAGAGCAGGCCGCGCCCGGCACCGACCAGGACCAGCGGACGGGTGCCCGACGCCGGGCCCTCCGGTTCGCTGCCCGGCTCCTCGCCGAACAGGCGCTCGGGGTAGGCCGACGAAAGCATCGTCAGGTAGGCGGTGTGGCGCATCCGGTAGCGCAGGACCGCGGCCGTCGCCTCGTACAGCGGCTGCGGCATCCGGCCGAGGGCCAGGACCACGAGCCAGACCACGATCGACGCCGTCCGCCAGCCCCCGTACGCCAGGCCCTGCGCGATCGAGGCCTCCGACAGCGTTCCCGGACACCCCCCTGTCCCTCGGTGGTGCTCCCTGCAGAACTGACCGACATGCAACTCCAGTGGCTCCATCGGAAGAAGACCGCCGTCCCGCCGCCGTCCGCGCCGCGACCGTGTCCCGGCACCCCCGGTGGCCGACCGGACGATGCGGCCGGCGGGTCGGGCGCGATGGTCCCGGTGTCGGACCCCCCGAGAGACCAGGGAGCGGGTGGTGCCGCGCGAGCAGCCGACCGGGGCCGTGGCGATGATCGCGGCGACGGCGCCGAAGGACGCTGGATCGATGCCTTCGAGGCGCCCCGCGGCCTGGTGACCGCCTTCCGCGCGCCAGGGAGGCTCGCACCGCGCCCGAGGCCGGGCGAGTCCAGGGAAAACAGACCAGGAAGATGACCTGGACCACATATGCCACGACACATGTGTCGTGTAATGTGTCCGATATGAGCACTTCAGAGAAGAATCCGACCCTCGTCTTCATCCCCTGCTTCTCCGGCGCCCCGTGGAGCGCCGAGCAACTGGCCCCCTACGGCGAGGCACCCAAACGGACGCTGCGCCTGCCCGAGGGCGTCGACGACATCGAGCGCTACGCCGACCACGTCGAGAGCGCGATCGCGGACCTGGACGACTACGTGCTGGTCGGCGACTCCTTCGGCGCGAACATCGCCCTCGCACTGGCGACCCGCCGCCCGCGGGGCCTCCGCGCCCTGGTCGTGTCCGGCGGCTTCGCGGCCAACCCGGTCGACTCGAAGCCGTGGAAGGCCCTGATGCAGGCGATCGGCAGGGCCCGCGGGCCGCTCTACCGGCAGCTGACACTGCGCGCCCACGCCCACCGCCTCATCTCCCCGTTCGACGGCGAGGGCCAGGTGCCCTGGAGCCAGGCACGCAGCCGCGAACTGTTCCTCGCCAACACCCCCGCCGTCTCCTTCGGCGCCCGCCTGCGGGCCGTCCTCACCGCCGACTACGTCGACGCGCTGGGCCGGGTCCAGGTCCCGGCCCTGATCCTGACCCCCTCCCACGACGTACTGATCGGCGAGAACGCCTCCAAGCTCATGCTCGCGGGCATCCCCGACGCCCAGGAGGTCGTGCTGCCGCGCACCGGCCACATGTTCCGCTTCTCCCACCCGGCCACCTACGCCGCCGCGGTCAACGACTTCCTCGCCACCGTGCCGACCACCCGGCGAGACGCCGATGCGTAAGGCCGAACACCTGCGGTTCGCGATCCTGGCGGCCCAGCGCGAAGGCAACCGGCTGCTGATCCAGGCCCTCAAACCGCACGGCATCACCCCGTCACAGGCCGAGGTGCTGCGCCTGCTCCAGCAGCACGGCACCTTGAGCCTCAACGGGCTCGGGCAGCTCCTGGTGTGCGAGAGCGGCACCAACCCCAGCCGGCTGGTCGAACGCGTCGTCGCGGCCGGGCTGGTCGAGCGCCGCACCGACGCCGCGGACCGCCGCTACCTCCAGCTCAGCCTCACCCCCGAGGGCGAACGCCTGGCCACCGCCGTCGCCGGGATCGAGGAGTCCCTCTACGCCGCGATGGACACCGCCTGCCAGGGCCTGGACACCGACGCGATGCTCACGTTCCTGCACAACTTCATCGACCCCCTGCCCTCGGGCGAGGCCCTCAACAAACGCCTCGCCATCGACTGACATCCCGCCCCCGACCGACGCCACGGCCCGTACGGGACCGCACGGCCGCACAGGACCGGCCGACCGCGCGCCGGGGAAGGAACGACCATGCGGTTCGAGAACACCCCGACCGTCGACGCGCCCGCCACCGAGGTCCTCGCCCACCCCGCACGCCCACCTCGCACGGCCACCTCGCACGGCCACCTCGCACGGCCCGAAAACCTCCCGCGCTGGAACTACGCACTCGACACCACCGAGCAGGCCTCCCCGGGACCGATCGGGGCCGGCACGACCTACCGCCGGACCCACACGCTCCCGCGCCCGGCCGAGGAGCACTTCCGCATCACCGCGTACGCCCCCGAACCTGCTGACCGCGGACGGCGACTTCGACCCGTTCACCGGCACCACCACCAACCGGCTCACCCCGCTCGACCAGCACACCACCCGACCGGTCAACACCCGTCCACCTCACCGCCCCCGAAGTCCTCAAGGCCGTCACCACAGTCACCGCCGCGGCGGACCGCAGTTCCTCCTTCTCCGCGCTGGTCAGCCGGTCGTCGCGCGGGCCGGGGAGAGGTCTTCGACCTTGGCCAGGTGGGCTGTGACGCAGTCGAGCACCATGGCGCGCATCCGGTCGACCGCGTCGGCGACGATGCCGCGGATGGCCGGGTTGGTGGTCGCCTCGCCCCAGGTCTGCACGCCGACCAGGGCCTCGGCGGGGTCGATCGTGGCGATCAGGCGGGCGAGCAGTTCGTCGGGGTCGGGCGGGCTGTCGCTCGCGGCGTAGCCGAGGGCTTCAGCGCGTTTGGCGAGCAGCGCGTGGGCGGAGGCCGGGACCAGGTCGGCCTTGCTGCGGTAGTGGGCGTAGATCGAGCCGGTCGAGAGGCCGGACTCGGCCGTGATGCCGGCGATCGAGGTCCGCTCCAGGCCGTTGCGGCTGAAGCAGCCTACGGCGGCCTCGGTGATCTGGGTGCGCCGGAGTTCCTTGCGTGCGTCGGTGAGCCGTGGCACCGCGCCCTCCGTCAAGAAGAATTGACGTTCTGCTTGCAGAGGGGACTATGCAGAATCCCTGCTCTGTTTGGTGCGGGGGCGGGCCACGGGTGGACAAGCCCAGGCCGGAAGGGGGCCGGGAGGCTGTGCTGCCCGTTCCCGTGAACGGGGCCGGGCGCCTGGGCCTCGTGGCACGGGGACACCGCGATGCGCGGCCGGAGGCCCGTGTGGCACTGGCGGTCTGTCGGGCTGCGGGCACGGCGGCTAACGTACGGGTGCAGGCTCGGTGACGCTTCGTCACCAAGTGCCGCCGTGGGTCCGCCATGGCCTGCGCAGTACGGACGGGACTCCATGCCCGGACGCACGCCTGCCGAAGACGTCCATCGTGCGACTGGAGACCTCATGAATCCCCTCTCCGCTTCCCGCCGGCAGCGCCTGCGCGCTTCCGGCGCCGCGTGCGCCGCGATGGCGTGTGCCGTCGTCCTCGGTGCCTCGACACCGGCGCACGCCTTCAGCGGGGGGAACCACGAGAAGATCACCCGGGCCGCCCTGGGCCCGGGGGGCTGGCACCCGAACTCGCTGACGGCGATGGCGGACGGGAACTCGGGCGCGATCGTCGCCAACGACCACGGCGAGTACTTCGGCATCGGCAAGCTCCACTGCGACAACGCCGACTACCTCGACCCCAGGTACGACAGCCGCTACCCCCGCACCCGCGAGCAGGCCAACGCCGAGATCATCGACTGCGTCGAGGGCTCCATCGACCACGTCAGGAGGGCCGTCGCCGCCGCGGACCGGCTGGTCGACGCGAACGGGCGCGTCATCGCCACCCAGACCTCCATCTCCCCGGCTTGCTCGTGGAACGACCGACCGGGACGGGCGAAGTGCGAGGTGCTGGAGGACCTGGGCCGCGGCTGGCATCAGATCGAGGACTTCTACGCCCACAGCAACTGGGTCGACCAGGCCGGCCCGGGAGCCATCGGCGTCAAGAACCCCCCCGGCCTGGGGCGCACCGACCTGCCGGTGTTCTTCTCCATCGGCCGTTACAGCTCCATGAGCAGGGCGGACTGGGTCAAAGACGCTACTGGCCACATCCCTCACGACCTGGCGACGGGCTGCTATCCGGACCGCGACCACAGCGGGACGGTTTCCAACTGCACGGGTCGCGTCACTCATGACGGGGTCCTGAACAAGGACACGAAGGACAGTCCGCGCTCGGTCGTCGCCCACAACTTCGACCACGCCTACGACCTCGCCGTCAAGGACATCGCACGCCAGTGGAAGGACTTCGAGGACGAGCTTCAGCGCAGGTATCCGAACAACGGCCGGGCAAAGGCGATGATCTGCGCCATCACCCATGACCACCCGGACAAGACCTGCTCCTGACACACCACCGCGGCGCCGGCCAGGCCGGCCCGAACGGCCCGACCACACCCGCCGGTGGCACCAGGAGACCGGCGGACCCGATGTCCCGCATTCCGCAACGGGAGGAAGGCCCCGCGTGTCCCTTCGACGCACAGCCTTGAGGATCGCCGCCGCGGCGGCGGCCGTATCGGCGACCGCCCTGCCCGCCGCCGCCCACGCCACCGGCCTGTCGACGGCCGGACCGGCACACGCGACGGCGGCGGACCGGGCCGGCTTCGTCATGGGCAAGGCCCAGTTCGACCGGATGTTCCCGAACAGGGACCGGTTCTACACCTACGACGCACTGGTCGGCGCGATGAGCGCCTACCCCGACACCAACCTGACCTGCTGAGCGGAACGGAGAAGTCATGCGCGGATTCCTGACCAGGCTGTTCGTCGCGGCGGCCGCCGCCGCACTGACCCTGGTACTGCCGAACGCGGGCGCGGCGACGGGCGCGACCGTCACGGGCACGACCGTGACGGGTGCGGCGGCGCCGACCCGCACCGCGCCGGTTGCGGCCGCCGCGGTCAACCACACGGTGACGTTCGTGAACCACTCGTCGCAGAAGCTGTGGATCGGAAGCGGCGTCAACGCCGACGGGTCGAAGCAGTTCACCCGGCTGCCGGTCCTGACTCCCGGCCAGTCGGCGACGGTGACGATCCCCGAGACGGCCGCCCCGTTCCACTGGCGTGGGAAGTTCTTCGCACGCCAGGGATGCGGCGGGGCCCTTGGCAGCACCTTCCACTGCCGGGTGGCCGACTGCGGCCCGGCCGCCGACCACTGCACGACGGGCGAACAACCCGCCAGCCTCGCGGAGTTCAACTTCGACGCCAAGGACGGCGCCGCCCCCTGGTACGACGTGAGCTACGTGAACGCGTTCTCGCTGCCGATCACGATCACTCCGGTGAACGCCACGATCCCGGCCGGCGGGGGCTGCGACACGCGGGGCTGCGCGGCGAACCTGCTGCCCTACTGCCCGCCCGCCGACCTGACGCGCGGGCCGGACGGCAAGCCGATGCTGTGCACCAACCCCAGCCGGGACACCCCCAGCAGCTACAGCCGCGCGCTCAGCGCGAAGTGTCCCAAGGCCTACACGTGGTCCAAGCAGGACCAGGTGCCGGGCAACAAGGTGATGCAGCAGTGCAGCCGCTGCAGCGGCTTCACCGTCACCTTCGGCCCCACCGCGTGAGCCACCCGCCCCGGACCCCGGCCCCCGGACTCCAGGGCCGCCGCGGCCCCCGTCACGACCGCGTGACCGAAGAGAGGAACGCCTTGCCACGTCGAATGCGCCTGTTCACCGCCCTGCTCGCGGTGCTCACCTGCCTCACCGTCGGCAGTGCGGCCGACGCGACCGCCGCCCCGGCGAAGAAGAAGGGCGTGAGCGCCTGGAACTTCACCGACGTCACCAAGGCGCTGGCCGACTCCAGGGCCGGCTGGTTCTACACCTGGGCCTCGGACCGCCAGCAGATCAAGCCGCCGGCCGGCGTCGAGTTCGTCCCCATGATCTGGGGCGCGGGCTCGGTGACCGACGCACAACTGCGAACGGCCAGGCAGGAGGGCACGACCCTGCTCGGCTTCAACGAACCCGACCTGCCGGCGCAGGCCAACATGAGCGTGACCAGGGCCCTCGACCTGTGGCCCCGGCTCCAGTCGACCGGGATGCGTCTGGGGGCACCCGCGGTGGCGGGCGGCGGCGACGTCGCGGGCGGCTGGCTCGACCAGTTCATGAAGGGCGCCGCCGCCCGCCACGACAAGGTCGACTTCATCCCCCTGCACTGGTACGGCTCGGACTTCCGCGCCGACGCCGCGACCGGTCAACTGCGCAGCTACCTCCAGGCCGTGTACAACCGCTACAAGAAGCCGATCTGGCTCACCGAGTACGCCCTGATCGACTTCTCCAGCGGCACCCCGAAGTATCCGACACCGGAACAGCAGGCCGCGTTCGTGACGAAGTCGACCGCCATGCTCCAGGGACTTCCCTTCGTCGAGCGCTACGCGTGGTTCACCCTCTCCGCGGACCGTGGCGGCACCGGTCTCTACAACCGGGCGACCCCCAACCGGGTGGGTACGGCCTACCGCGCGGCCGGCTGAGCACACACCCCGCCCCCGTCCACGCACGGGCCCGATCGACCACGACGCCCGGACCGGCGCAGAACCGGGGGTCAGCGAGCCCGGGGGGGGGGGCGACGCGTTCCCCCGCCGGGGGAAGGCTTCTGGTCGGCGGCTCAGCTCTTGGGCGATTGGATCGGCTCGTCGGCCGTCCCCGCACCAGTCCCA
>NZ_JBWKER010000079.1:0-5329 GCF_056435345.1 Kitasatospora sp. NPDC043950 | reverse complement strand
AAAAAACCCCCCCCCTCCTAAGAACGGGGCCCAACGAAAAGGCGACCCGGGGATAGAAAAAGAATGGGGGGCAGACGCCCGGGGGGTGGGCCCCCCCTTCCCCCCCCCCCGGGCGACGGCTCGCGGCCGTCGGCTCAGCTCGTGGCCGATCGGCTCGGCTCGTCGGCCGCCCCCGCGCCGGTCCAAGGGATTCCTCAGGTGGTCACCGCCCGCGAGCGCGCTGCTCGTCACGGCCGGTACGGGGTCACCGCCAGGACCGCCCCGTCGGCGCCGGGCGGCAGCGGCGGCAGCGGCGGCCAGGACGGATCCGGTGCCCAGGCCGGCCGGCCGCCGGCGAACGGACCGGTGCGGTCCTCCAGCATGCCGATCGCCCGGCCTCGGGCCCGCCCGACCTGACGGCCCGCGCAGTCGTCGACCACACCGAGGCGGCGCGGCTGGGCGTAATTCCCGGTGTCCTTCCAGCGGTGCCCCGACAGGTCGGAGGCGGTGGCCAGGCGGCCGGACGGCGGCAACGGTGGCGGCGTCCGGCCCCCGGGCCTCGTTCCCCGGCTCCGTCACGCGGCTGCGCCGGCGGTCAGCCCCCGGCGCAGCCGCCGTTGCGGCAGTCGCGCCAGGGGCCCCAGGCACCGCCCGGGGCCTGCTCGGAGATCTCGGCGGACAATGAGCTTGTTCTTTTTCTTCCGCCCTCGAACGGCGTCTCGAACGGGGTCGCTCACTTGGGGATTCGCCGGACATGAAGGCGGCCTTCGTCTGATCCTGTGCTCCGACCAAGGTGCACGTGACCACGACGAAGGCCGTGAGGGTGAGTCTGCTGCCTGATGCTGTGCGGAGGGAAGCGTTCGCGGAAGCGTCACGCTTCCGGGGAGAGTTCTACGAGTGTCCGACCGCCCGGCGTGACGAGTTGTTCGAACTCGCCGACGCGGTGCTGTGTGCGGACGGTGCGGTGAAGTCCCGGTGGACCTGACACTGCTGCCCGAGCACCGGCGTGGGCACGGAGCGATGTACGGCGGCCTGAACCAAGGCCGGATCGACGTCGTCCGGCTCCGAACGGCTCACCCCGGCCCGGGTCCGCCGGGGATTCAGGAACATCCGCCCCCACCTCATCTGCCCGACCCGTGTTCCCAAACCCAGAGGCACGGGTCCCGGACGGCCACCAGGCGCCAAGCACAAACACCGCGCACCCCGTTACGACGTCGGGAAGACCGTCAAACGCGAACCCACGCCCGAAGCCCACCTCGCCAAGATCGCAGCGGCAGTTTAAAAAGCAAGCTCAGGCCTGGTCAGCCGTCTCGTCCAGGATGAGCTGCCCCCGGAACAAGGTGCGTACCCCGCCGCCGACGCTCGCGAGCAGACCTCGATCAGCTTGCCTGCGGACTTTCACTTGCATTCTGGCAAAGCCGAGTTCGGCTGTGCCCTGGACGATGTCGAACGCCAGGGACTCCTCAGCTTGTTGTTTAACCTCGGCGGTCACTCGACCTGCTGATCTGCGGTTCTTCCCGGGACAGTGGAGACGGCCGTTCTCCACGCTTCGAGGTGTCGAGTCACGAAGCACGAGAGAACGGCCGCTGCCCATGAGTCTCCCCCTCGACCCGCCCGCATGCCAGGCATTGGCTCTCCTGTCCCGCTTTCGGGTTGAGTTCTACGAATGCCTCTACGCCCGCGCGGACTCACTCTTCGAGCTCACCGATGCGGTGCTGTGCACGGACGGGCCGGTGAAGACCCTCGTCGAGCTGTCGCTCACGGCCGAGCACCGTCGGGGGCATGGCGCCCTGTATGCCGCGCTGGACCGGGGCTGGCTGGAGCCGGCCCGGCTGCGTCGCATGCTGGCCGGCCTGCCGCTGCCGAAGGCGGCCGACGGCCGGATCGTGCTGGCCGTCGACGTGAGCAACTGGCTCCGCCCCGACGCCCCCACCAGCGACGACCGGCTCTTCTGTCACGTCTACGGACGTGGCGACCGCAAAACGGACCAGCTCGTTCCCGGCTGGCCGTACTCCTTCGTCGCCGCCCTGGAAACAGGCCGTACCTCCTGGGTCGCGCTGCTGGACGCCGTGCGCCTCGGGCCGGCCGACGACGCGACCGCCGTCACCTCCGCCCAACTACGCGATGTCGTAGAGCGGTTGACACAGGCCGGACACTGGCGGCCAGTCGACCCGGAGATCCTGATCATGATGGACTCCGGCTACGACGTCGCCTACCTCTCGCACGCTCTCGTGGACCTTCCGGTCGTGCTGGTCGGACGTTTGCGCTCGGACCGCGTCATGCTCCGAGACGCAGGCCCCACACGCTCCACCCCGAGGGGCGGGCGCCCGCGTCGACACGGCGGCGTCCTCACCTTCGCGAAGCCCGAGAGCTGGCATCAGCCCGAGGTCACCACGGTCACGGACACCACCCGTTACGGCACCGCGGAGGCGGTCGCGTGGGACCGGATGCACCCCAGGCTCACCCATCGCGGCCCCTGGCTGGACCACGCAAAGGAAGAACTGCCGATCCTGCACGGGACATTGGTGCGACTGAAGGTCGATCGCTTGCCGGGCGACCGGGATCCGAAACCGGTCTGGCTGTGGTGCTCGGCCACCGCCGCCACCGGCGCGGACGTGGACCGCTGGTGGCAGTCGTTCCTGCGCAGATTCGACCTGGAACACACCTTCAGACTCATGAAGCAGACGCTCGGCTGGACCGCCCCGAAGATCCGCCACGCCGACAGCGCTGACCTGTGGACCTGGCTCATCATCGCCGCCCACACCCAACTCCGTCAGGCCCGGCCGCTGGCCGAGGACCTCCGCCGCCCCTGGGAACGGCCCGCCGAGCCCCGCCGTCTCACCCCCGCCCGGGTGCGGCGGGGGTTTCGCAACATCCGCCCGACCATCGCTCGCCCCGCGACAGCACCGAAACCGTCCAAGCCGGGCCCCGGACGGCCGCCCGGCTCGAAGAACAAGCAGCGGGCCACGCGTCACGACGTCGGAAAGACGGTCAAACGCGCCGAATCGATCAAGGAACACCAAGCCCGACGAGGATAAATTCCAAGCTTAGAGGAGTTCCGGACGAGGACCGGTCCCCAGGAGGGGGCTGTCCTTCTGGACGGTGGCGACGAACGCGTCCGGCTCCTGGAAGTAGGGGGCGATCCAGATCGTGCCGGCCGCCCAGCCGGCGAAGCCGAGGGTGGCCGTGGCGACCAGGGCGCCGAGCAAGAGCGGCAGGCGCCGGGGTTCGGGGCGCGCGCGGCTCGCCGCGGTGAGGAGGACGACGCCCGCTGGCGCCAGGACGAACAGTCCGAACGGGATGCCGAAGGCCGAGACGGCGAGCAGTCCCCAGCCGAATACCAGACAGGCCGTCCGGAAATTGGTGGCATCCCGCGCGAAAAGCGGTGCGGCGGCGGCCAGTGAACCGAGCACCAGCGGACCGTCGATCAACGACCCGCCGACGAGAATCACCCAGACCACGGCCGGTGCGGCACACAGCGCCGCCGCCACCGCCAGGACCCGCCCCGCACGCGGCACGGACCGGTGCACGCTCAAGGTTTCCACGACCCTCCATTGTTGAACACGTTCAAATCTGGTGGGATCACGCTACCAGGCCGCCCCGGCGCCGGAGCCCACCGGACGAACGGATCCCACCCGGCCCGTTTTGGCCGGTCCTCGGCCGCTGCTCCCCGGCCCGTCGCCCGGTGCCGGGCCGCCGCCCTCGTGCCGGGCCTTGTCCGGCTCCGCCCCGGTCCTCGCCCTGCTCTTCGGCTTGGCGCCGTTGCTCGTCGTCATCGCGGGGGTTCCCTCCGGCTGGGCGCGGAGCCGGTGCTGCGCGCGGTCGCCGTAGGGAACCCCGCGAACCTTGGCGGATCCCTTGGTGAATAGCCCCCTTGGCCGCAACGATCACGTAACGGCCTTCACCAACGTTGGTGCCGCGAACGGACGCCAACGTTGGTTGTTCTGTGCCGGGGAACCTGGACCATGTGCCACCAAAGGTGGACCGACGGCGGTTTGTGACAGTGAAGATGGACCACCGCAGTCGAGAGGTCTCCTGGCACGCTGGTGACATGAAAGGCTTCCAAGATCGAGAGCCGATTGATTCGCTCGTTGCCGCGGACTCTCCCTCATGGAGCGTCAGGGCCGCTGCAGGGCGTCGGCTGGCGGCAGTACCTCAGATCGAGGCCGTCGCCGATGTCCTCCACCGCCTTTTGCTCGACGTTCAAGACACCGCAGTGGCCTCGGAGACAGCCGTGGCCCTGTTGGCACGTGGGGACCTACCCGGTCTACGCGCCGTGCTCGCCGCCCGAGCCAACGCGACCGACCAGGGAACCGCTGACCAGCTCAGCGCGGAGCTCGACGGTGACCCGCGCTGGATGACCGGCAACGGCGTGGCCGAGTTCATCCGGCAACTCCAGGCGCTGACGTCGGACGCAGATTCAGGGGTCTGCGACGAGGCCCATCGGCGACTTTCACTCCTACGACAGGACGACTGACCTGCGGTGGTCCATCTTCACTGTCACGAACGACCACCGGTCCACCTTCGGTGGCACACGGTCCAGGTTGCCTGGTACAGGACATTGGTGGATTCCTTACTGCCCTCGGCGCTTCAAGGTGATTGGCCTGTTTGTGTAGCTGACTGGCAGTCATTTGCGCGCTATGCCCTTGGTATGCGCTATGCGCTATGCGGATGGGGGCGGGCTGACGGCGAAGGCACGTCAGTGTCGAGAGGCGGTGCGGCTGGAGGCCGCCGCGTTGTTCGACGAAGGTGTCCCGCCGAGGGAGGTTGCCCGCAGGCTGCGGGTGACCGCGAAATCTGCCTACCAGTGGCACCGGGCCTGGCGGGAGGACGGGGTCGGGGCGCTGGCTTCACGGGGACCGGGCGGGCAGCGGTGCAAGCTGTCGGCGCGGTGCCGGGAGAAGCTGGCCGAATACCTCGGGCAGGGGCCGGCCGTGCACGGCTGGGACCAGGACCAGGTGTGGACCGGTGCGCGGGTGGCGACGCTGATCGGCCGCAGGTTCCACGTGTCCTACAGCGTCTCGGGGGCCACCCGGCTGATGCGTCGGCTCGGCTTCACCCCGCAGGTTCCCGCGCGCCGGGCCGCTGAACGCGACGAGCAGGTCGTGGCCGCGTGGAGGGAGGCGACCTGGGCGGAGGTAGAAGCGCCCGGGCGGCCTGCGACGGCTGGCTCTGCTTCGAGGACGAAGCCGGGTTCACCCGCAGACCGCCCAAAGGACGCACCTGGGGACGTCGCGGCACCACCCCGGTCGTGAAGGTGAGCGGCAGCCGCTCGGGGAGGATCTCCATCGCCGGGCTGATCGCGATGCGCCCGGGCTCGCGGACCCGCTTGTGCCACAGGCTGCGGCGC
>NZ_JBWKER010000078.1:16022-29633 GCF_056435345.1 Kitasatospora sp. NPDC043950 | reverse complement strand
GTCCCTCCTGTTCTGGTGGGAAGGGGCGGGGGGGGGGGGGGGGGGGGGGTGCCCCCCCCCCCCCCCCGCGTCCCCCCCCCCCCCCCCCCCCCCCCCCCCCCCCCCCCCCCCCCCCCTTGGGGCCGCCCCCCCCCCCCCCCCCACCACCAGCCAGTGGGACGGAAGGTCGATCCGGCTGCCGTCGGGCGCGAACTCGGTGAGGAACAAGGGCAGTTCGCCGGAGGCGAGGACGGTGAGCCCGGCGGTGCGGAACAGCTCGCCGAAATCCGAGTCGACGACCTCGGCGGGGGCGAGGCCGTGCTCGAAGACGGGGCGCAGCTTCGGGGGAGGGCCCTGCGGGCTCTGGGCGAGGCCGGCCAGGACGGCCTTCGCCGACGAGGACAGCTCGACGACGAACGCCCGGCCGCGATCCCCGACCAGGGTGGCGATGGCGTCGGCGACCGGCTGGCGGTCGGCCGGTTCGGACTGGTGGATCAGGCCGCGCACATACACGTTGGCATCGCCGAGCCGGGCGTGCAGCTCCCGGACGCCCGGCCCGTCGGTGGCATCGAGCTGGGTGAACTCGGCCCGCCCGTCCGGATGCTGGGTGCGGGCGAGCTCCACGGCGGCGGTGGACAGGTCGACCCCGAGGACGCGGCCGAAGCGCTCGGCGAGGAAGCGGGTCTGGGTGCCGTTGCCGCAGCCGACGTCGACGACGGGCAGCGCCGGGTCGGCGAGGTAGGGGTCGAACAGCGCGAGGTGCACGCTCGCGGTGAGCGCCGGCTCCGCGTCCCAGATCACCGCGCCGGCCTCCGCCGGTGCGTCGCGCCAGAAGCCCTCCCAGGCGTTCAGGTACCGACTCGACACGGGCATGGCGGAGAACCTCCCAGCTGGTGGAGCACGGTGTCGGGATCGGCCCCGGACGGCGAGCGGCGCGTGGAGGCGCATAGGGAATCCGCGAAGGCCTGCGCCCCCGGCTTTCCCTGAACCCCCGAGCTGCGCGCAGCTCCGCCCGACCGGACGGCCGATGACGGTCAGTCACGCTAACGACCCCGGCGGGCGAGGCCGGCCGCGAGTCACCCGAATGCGGTAATTCCGAGGGAAGTTCGCCCGAACGGCCGCCCCGCCGTGCGAGCGCGTCGCGGTGACCCCGCAGGGGCGGTGACCCCGCAGGGTCGGCGCGAGGCTCAGCCGGTCACGCTCGCGGGGGTGGCGGCGAGGTCGCGGACCGTGTCGGCGATGGCGTGGAAGTCCTTGCGCAGGATCTTGGAGTGGTTGCTCGCGACCTTCGTGCTGACCCGGATGTTCGGGTTGCGGGCGAGCACCGGGTCGAGGTTGGTGCGGATCTGTTCCATCAGCTTCGCCTCGCCGCCCAGGTTGCCGCCCGAGGCGACCACGTACCGGACCGGTGCGGTCACCCGGTCGAAGACCGGGTCGAGGGCGGCGGGCGCGCAGAGCTCGTTGATTTCGAGGTTGATCTCGGCGTGCTGCTCGGCGCTCATCCGCGCGGCCATGCCGAGTCGGCGGGCGATCGGGAACAGCGGGCTCAGCCGGCGGAACAGCTTGCGGACCTGCTCCCGGGTGGCGTCGTCGAGCCACTCGTGCGGGAACGCGCCGTCCACGGACACCGCCCCGAGGACGCGGTCCGGGTGCCGGGCGGCCCAGTGCACCGCGAGCATCGCGCCGTAGGACCAGCCCACCAGGATCGGCCGGTCCACGCCCCTCGCGGCGAGGACGGCGTCGACGTCGCGCAGGCACGCTTCGAACGAGTAGTCCGCCGAGCGCTTCGACTTGCCACGGGCGCGCTCGTCGAAGGTGATGTGCCGGTAGTCGTCGCCGAGGTCGGCGATGACGCGCCGCCAGTGCGACTGGTCGGCGTAGGAGCCGTTGAGGTAGACCACGGGACGGCCGGGCCCGCCGGTGTCGGTCACGGCCAGGGCGGTGTCGTCGACGGAGACCATGCCGGTCCAGGCGGGCTGCTCGATGGTCATGGTGTGCCTTCTTCCGGGTGCGGGTGCGGGTGCGGGTGCGGGGGTGGCGGGTTGCCGAGGGCCGCTCTGCTGCGGTTCGTTGTTTCTGATGATGGAAACGCTACGTTGCCTTCACGGATGGCGGCAACCAGTTCGTTGCTCGTAATCAGCATTGGTGCAGGTGAAGACGCGATTATCGTTGCAGTGGCCTTGAATTTAACGCAACGTCAGCCACTGTGTTCGTTGCACTGGAATGGGAGTGAACGCTATGGTGAGGGCATTCGGGGAAGCGTGAAGGGAGAATCGCGGTGCCGGGAGGCAGGCTCACTCAGCAGGAACGCCAGCAGATCGCGCTGGGGATGGCCGACGGCCTCGCCTACGCGGAGATCGCCAGGCGTCTCGACCGCCCCACCTCGACGGTCACGCGCGAGGTGATGCGCAACGGCGGCCCCACCGCCTACCGTGCCGACCTGGCCCACCGGGCCACCGAACGCCGCCGCGCCCAGCGGCGCAGGCCGGCCGCGCCCCGGGGGCCGGAGGCGCCCCCGCAGGCCCACGGGCGCGATGCCGAGGCCGTGCGCGAGTACCAGGAGACGTACACCACCGTCCTGATGGCCTCCGGCATGCCCAAGATGACGGCCCGGGTGCTGGCCTGCCTCACCCTCACCGACAGCGGCAGCCTCACCGCGTCCGAACTCGCCCGGCACCTCCAGGTCAGCCCGCCGTCGATCTCCAAGGCGATCGCGTTCCTCGACGGCCAGGGCCTCGTCCGCCGGGAGCGCGACGAGCGCCGCCGCGAGCGCTACGTCGTCGACGACGACGTCTGGTACCAGTCGATGATGGCCAGCGCCCGCGCCACCGCCCACCTCGTCGAGGTCGCGCGGCAGGGCGTCGGCGTCCTCGGCCCGCAGACCCCGGCCGCCACCCGCCTGGAGAACATCGCCCGTTTCGTCGACTTCGTCTCCGAGAGCATCGTCCGCGCGGCGGAGCAGGCCCGCGAGATCCTCCACGCGAAGCCCGAGGCGACCCCGTCCGGACCGGCCGCTCCGCGTCCGGACCACGGATAGCCGGCGGTCACCGGGAGGCGGCGCGGTAGGCGCGGCGCCAGGGGCCCGGGTCCGCGCCGAGGGCCTGGACGATGTCGGAGAGCAGTTCGACGTCCAGGCGTTGGCGTCCGCTGCGGAAGCAGTCGTAGACGGTGATCCGCCCGGGTGTGCGTTCCCCGGCCGGGACGCCGCGGGCTGCCCGGACGGAGCTGATCCGCCGGACGATGGTCGAGTAGGAGGGGCTGCCGGCCTCCTGCCTGAGCAGGGTGAGGGACTCGGCGAGCGCGTCCAAGGAGTGCGAACGGGCTAGCGTCGCAGCGGAGTTGACCTCGGCGGCCCGGCAGGAGCACGGGGCCGCCGTGGTGCGCATAGGTGACCAGGTCAACGCTCTGTCCTCCCCCCGCCGGGCCTGCGTGAACAGCCTCTTCGCGCCGGGGGTTCCTGTCAACTGAGGTGAATCAAATGGCGAAATCCATACACTCCCGTTTGTTCGGGATCGTTCGGAAAGCTGCCCAGGCCCTCAACTCCGCTGCCAGGATGGCCGCATTCCGCAGTGACACGACGTCAGAGAGGGAGGTGTCGGACCTCATGAAGTCCGCCCGAAAGATCGTCTCAGCCCTGGCACTCGCGATCGGCCTGAGCGTCTCGTTGCCCGTCGCCGCCGCGCAGGCCGACCCCGCCAATCCGCAGCCCTACGCCTACGGTTACCTCGCCGCGCTCGCCCGCCCGGCCAGCGGCGGCCCCAACGGCACCTACTACTGCATGGACGAGTACCGGCAGACCAACGGCGACGGCCGGCCGGTCGTCCTGCGCCCGTGTGACGGCTCCTGGAACCAGTTCTGGTTCGTCTCGGAGGACGGCCTCATCCACAGCACCAACGACGGCCGCTGTCTGTCGGGCCACGTCCCGAGCGGCCCGTCCGACAGCCCGGGCGCCACGGCGGTGGGGTGCAACGGGGGTGACCCGAAGCAGCGTTGGACGTTCGGCACCGACCGCGGCGTGTGCAACGCCGTCGGTGCCTGCCTGACCTACGTCGGCAACCAGGGCCCGCGGAACTCCTACGGACTCTGGACGCTGGGGCGGAACGCGAGCATGGGGCAGACCCAGGAGTTCGACTGGCACCACTCCGACAGCGACCGTCCGATCAACCCCAACATCTAGACATCTGGGCCCTGTCAGGGGACCGGCGTGGGGGGGGGGGGGGGGGGGGGGGGGGGGGGGGGGAGGGGGGAGGGGGGGGGGGGGGGGGGAGGGGGGGGGGGGGGGGGGGGGGGGCCCCCCCCTCCCCCCCGGCCGAACGGGGGGCGCCGGTCACCAGACGCGGCGGTCGGCGGGGGTGCCCAGGCCGGTGCGGAGGTGGCGGACGAGGCTGCGCCGCAGCTCGCGGTCCTGGTCGGTCTCGACGGGGAGGTCGAGCTGGACGATGTCCACGCCGGCCGAGCGGAGCAGGCCGATGCGGGCGGCGACGGTGGCGGGGGAGCCGGCGTAGGCGGCGGTGAGCGAGCGGCGGATGTAGGCGGCGACCTGCTCGTCTCCCCGGGACGGGTCGGAGCGGCCGCGCTCGCGGTCGCGGTCGAGCTGGACCGCTTCCGTCCAGGGCCCGCCGCCGGAGGTGAGGCGGAGGGCGTCGCGGCGCAGCCGGCGGACGCGGTCGCGGGCCGCCTCGTCGGTGTCGGCGAGGACGACGGTGACGTGCCGCCAGATCCGCAGGGTCCGGCCGTGCGCGGCGGCGGCGGTGCGGACCTGGGCTATCCGCCGACGGGTGTCCGGCAGCGGCAGCGGGCTGACGGCGTAGACCTCTGCGTAGCGGGCCGCCAGGTCGAGGCCCTGCGGTGACGAGCCGCCGAAGGAGAGCAGCTCGCCGCCGGGTCTGGGGTGCAGGCCGGGCCGGGCGGCGGACACGGTGTAGAACTCGCCCTTGTGGTCGATGTCCTGGTCGGCGGCGAGGTAGCGGGTGAACAGGTCGAGGTACTCGTCGGCCCTGCGGTAGCGCTCCTGCTTGTCCAGGAGGTCGCCGTCGCGGGCCGTGTCGTGGTCGCTGGAGCCGATGATGACGTGGGCCGCCGCCCGCCCGCCGGAGAGGCGGTCCAGGGTCGCGAGGGAGCGGGCGGCGACGGTCGGCGCGGTGGTGCCGACCCGGTGGGCGACCGCGATGCGGAGCCGTGTGGTGGCGGCCAGGGCCCAGGAGGCCACCAGCCACGGGTCGGGCCACGAACTGGACTGCACCACCAGGGCGCTGTCCAGCCCGTCCTCCTCGTTCTCCCGCGCGGTGCGGGCGACGTACGCGGGGTCGGCGGTGCGGTCGCGGCCGTCGGGGGCCCAGCGCAGGGCCTGGCGTTCCTGCGCGGTGTGGCCGGGAACGGGTGCGGCGCGGACCCCGCCGCGGATTTCGAGTGGCACGGCTCTCCTCCGGTCGTGAGCGTCGTGAGGGTGGCAGGGGATGGGGACGGGTGGGGCGCGACGGTCAGAGGGCGGCCGGCCCGAGCCGGGCCAGGGTGTCGAGCAGCTTGGCGCGGCTGACGAACACCTCGGGCGGCAGCGACACGTACAGCTGGATGGTGGTGACGCCGGGGCGGTGGTAGGCGAGGATGCGCTCCCGGCACTCCTCCGGCGAGCCGCTGATGAACAGCCCGTCGACGACCTCGTCGGGCAGCGCCTTCTGGGCGCCCTCCGGGTCGCCGGCCGCCCAGAGGCGGTGGGTCTCGGCGAGGAGTTCGCCGTGGCCCAGCCACTCGTGGAACTTGCGGTACGGCTCGCGGTTGAGGATCCAGGCGAGGAACGGCCGGCTGGCGCGGTGGGCGTAGTCGGTGTCCTCGGTGGGGCAGACGAAGACCTTGACGACCAGTTCCTTCCCGGGCGGCTGCGGGCCGACGGCGTCCAGGATCTTCGGCACGTCGTGCGGGAACAGCAGGTTGGTGATGGCGCCGTCGCCCTCGTTGAAGCCGAGCCGGAGCATGTTGGGCCGCAGCGCGCCCAGGATGACCTTGACCGGCTCGGTCGGCGGGTGCGGCAGCCGGTAGCCGGTGATGTCGAAGGTGTCGAACCCGCCGGTGACGTACTCGCCGCGCAGCGCCCGGGTGACGAAGCGCAGGACGTCCCTGGTCCGCTTGAACGGCTCGTCGAACGGGATGCCGTTGATGTCGGTGACGTGGGCGGGCACCGAGGCGCCGATGCCCAGCAGCAGTCGGCCCGGCGCGAGTTGGGCGAGCGTCGCGGCGGTCTGGGCGAGCACGGCCGGGCCGCGGGTGTGCACCGGGACGATGCCGGTGCCGATCCGCAGCGAGGGGGACCAGGCCGCCGTGGCGGCCAGCGGGGTGAAGGCGTCGGTGCCGCCGCCCTCGGCGCTCCACACGTCGGTGTAGCCGAGGTCGGGCAGCCGCTCGACCAGGAACCGGTGCCGGTCGATGGTCAGGCCGGGCAGCGGGAGGGTGATGCCCCACTTGGGCGGTGCGGCGGGCACGGGGCCGTGCGCGGAGCCGGGCGGGACGGTCCCGCTGTGGTGGTGCGGTCGGTGCGGGTCGGTCATCGGGATGGCCGTCCTTCCTGTGGTGCGCGGTGCTCTTCGGAGCCGGGGGAGAGGCGGTGTCCGCGGGTCAGCGGACCCATACGGTGGTCAGGTCGAGGAACCAGGACTGCGGCTGCACGAGCCCCTGGACCTTCGGCGAAAGGGCCCGCGGATTGCGGTCGTTGACCACGAACAGCCAGGGCGCGTCCTGGGTGACCAGGGCGAGCGCCTTGCGGTACCCGGCCTGCCGGGCGGTCTGGTCGGCATCGGCGGCCGAGGAGGCGAGCAGCTCGTCGACCTGCGGGTTGGTGTAGTGGCCGGTCCAGAACGGGCTCTTGGAGCCGATGAACAGCGGGAGCAGCGCCTCGGACTGGAACAGCGTGGTGGACTGGGCGACGGCGTCCGAGCCGAGCGCCACCTGGCCCTTGGCCTCGGCGCCGATCAGCGTGGTCCAGTCGGTGGTGCGCAGCTCGACCTTGATGCCGACGGCGGCGAGATCCCGCTGGAGGGCCTCGGCGATCGGCACCGGCAGCAGGTTGCCGCTGCCGCCGGTGGGCACGGTGACGGAGGTGCTGAAGCCGTTCGGGACGCCGGCCTCGGCGAGCAACTGCCGGGCCTTGGCGGGGTCGTAGGAGTAGACGTCGCCGGCGGGGTCGTAGGCGGCGGTGGCGCGCGGTGCGGTCTGGTAGGCGGGGTCGGCGGTGCCGTGCAGCAGCTTCTCGGCGATGGCCTTGCGGTCGATCGCGAAGTTGGCGGCCCTGCGGACCAGCGGGTTGTCCCAGGGTGCCTTCGAGGTGTCCAGGATCCAGTACCAGAGGTGGTCGTAGCTGTTCGTGGCGATCTGGACGCCGTCGGCCTTGAGGCTGTCGATGTCGTCCGGGTTCGGGTACTCGATCCAGTTCACGCCGCCGGAGCGCAGGGCGGCGGTGCGGGCCGCGGCGTCCGGCAGCGCCTTGATCACGAGCCGGTCGAGCTTGGGGGCGCCGCGCCAGTAGCTCCTGTTGGCGGCCAGCTCGATCTGCTGGCCCTCGGTCTGCGAGACGAACGAGAAGGGGCCGGTGCCGACCGGGTGCTGGGCGAAGTCGGCCGAGCCGGACTTGCGGACGGCGGTGGGGCTCGCGATCAGGACGTGCGCGAGGTCCTCGGGGAAGTGGCCGTTGGGGTCCTTGGTGACCAGCTCGACGTGGTCGGCGTCGGTCTTGCGGTACGAGACGATGTCGCCCGCGTACTCGGCGGCGGCGGCGCCGAGGGCGTCGGTGTACTCGGGGCTCTTCTTGTCGAGGTAGCGGGCCAGGTTGAAGAGCACGGCGTCGGCGTCGAACGGGGTGCCGTCCTGGAAGGTGACGCCCTTGCGGAGGGTGAAGGTCCACGTCCTGGCGTCGGCGGCGACCTGCCAGTCGGTGGCCAGGGCGCCGGTGACGGCCGGCGGCTTGTCGGTGTCCTTGAGCAGTTCGTACCGGGTGAGGCCCTCGTAGAGCTGGAAGGAGACCAGCCGCTTGCCCTCGAAGCCGGCGCCGCCGATCACGGTGTCGGGGTTGGGGAGTCTGCCGGTGGCGCCGATGACCAGGGTGCCGCCGCGGCCGTCACCGCCGCCCGCCCCCGCGGAGCCGCCGCCGTCGGAGCCGGCGCAGCCGGCCGCCGCCGCGAGCAGAACGGCGGCGGCCGGCAGGGCGACGGCTCTGGAGCGGATACGGCTGGTGCGCGTCATGGTGAGTCCTCGTCGGTTCGGTGGTGCGGAGGTTCGGTGGTGCGGGGGTTCGGTGGTGCGGGGGTACGGAGGTTCAGCGGTGTGTCGGCACGGGGCTTCGGCGGCGGGTCACGCGACGCCGGTGGCGGCCTCCAGCAGCGCCCGGGTGTACGGGTGCGCGGGGGAGTCCCAGAGCAGGCCGGCGGGGCCCTCCTCGACCACCCGGCCGTGCCGCAGCACCAGGACCCGGTGGGCGAGGTGCCGGACGACGGCGAGGTCGTGGGAGATGAACAGGTAGGCCAGGCCGGTGCGTTCCTGGAGGTCGGTCAGCAGGTCGAGCAGGCGGGCCTGCACGCTGCGGTCGAGGGCGGAGGTCGGTTCGTCGCAGACGACCAGGTCCGGCCCGGTGGCCAGGGCCCGGGCGACGGCCACCCGTTGGAGCTGCCCGCCGGACAGCTCCCGGGGGTAGCGGTCGGCGAGCGCGGGCTCCAGGCCGACCTGGGTGAAGAGCCGGGCGACGGCCGCGGCGCGTTCGGCGCGCGGCGTGCCGTGCAGGCGCAGCGCGAAGGCGACCGCCTCCCCGGCGCGCAGGCTGGGGTTGAGCGATCCGCGCGGGTCCTGCGGGACGAACTGGAGCCGGCCCCGCAGCGCCCGGTCGGCGCGGCCGCGCAGCCGGTACGGATCGCGGCCGGCGAAGCGGACGCTGCCGGCGTCGGGGGCCAGCACCCCGAGGGCGAGCCGGGCCAGGGTGGACTTCCCCGAGCCGGACTCGCCGACCAGACCGACGGTCTCGCCCGGCGCGACGGTGAGGCTGACGGCGTCCAGGGCGGTCCGGTCGCCGTAGCGCTTGGTGACGGCGTCGACGACCAGGACCGGGCCCGGCGGGGCGTGGACGGCGTCAGGCCGGGCGTGGTCGACGGTGTTCATCGGCGGGCTCCCGGTTCGGCGGCCACCAGGGCGGCGGTGAAGGCGTGTTCCGGGTCGCCCAGCACCCGTTCGGCGGGCCCGAGCTCGACGATCCGGCCGGCCCGCATGACCGCCACGGTGCCGCCGATCCGGCGGGCCGCCGCGAGGTCGTGGGTGACCAGCAGCAGGGCGATGCCGCAGTCGGCGCGCAGGGTGGCGAACAGGTCGAGGATCCGCCCGCGGATCAGCGCGTCGAGCGCGGTGGTCGGCTCGTCGGCGATCAGCAGTTCCGGGCCGCAGCAGATCGCGACGGCGATGGCGGCGCGCTGGCGCAGGCCGCCGGAGAGCTCGTGCGGGTAGGCCCGGGCGACGCGTTCCGGGTCCGGGATGCCGGCGGTGGCGAGCAGCTTCGGGACGGCCGCGCGGGCGGCCCGGCGGTCGGCGGCGATCCCGTGCCGCCGCAGCACCTCGGCGAGCTGCGGGCCGATCCGGCGCAGCGGGTCGAGCGAGGCGGTCGGGTCCTGCGGCACGTAGCCGATGCGCCGGCCGCGGACGTCGGCCAGTTCGCGTTCGCCGAGCGCCCGCAGGTCGGTCCCGGCGAGCCGGACGCCTCCGGTGACGGCGGCGCCGTGCCCCGGCAGCCCGAGCACGGTGCGGGCGACGGTGGTCTTGCCGCTGCCGGATTCGCCGAGCAGCACCAGGGAGCGGCCGGCGGGCAGGGCGAGGGAGACGTCGTCGACGGCCCGGACCCCGCCGGGGTACTCGACGGTCAGGCCGTCGATCTCCAGCAGCGCGCTCATGCGCCCACCCGCTTCGCGGCCCGCGGCCGGGCCGAGCCGTCGGCCGAGCTGTCGGTGGAGCGGTCGGCGGACCGGCTCGCGGCGGCGGCGGGGGCGGCGTGCGCCAGCAGGGCGGCGGTGTCGCCGACGCGGGTGCGCAGCGTCTCGCCGAGGGTGTTGAAGACGACCGAGACGGCGAGGATGACCAGGGCCGGCAGGACCGCCACCCAGGGGTGGGTGAGCAGCGAGGGCCGCAGCTCCTCCAGCATCGCGCCCCACTCGGCGGTCGGCGGGGCGACCCCGAGCCCGAGGAAGGACAGCCCTGCGGCGTACATGATGGCCAGCCCGACCAGCGAGGACGCGTACACCAGGACCACCGGCGCCACCACCGGGGCGACCTGGCGCAGGACCAGCGACCCCCAGCCGGCGCCGCTGACCCGGGCGGCCACCAGGTATTCGGCGGCCCGGACGCGCCGGGTCTCGGTGAACGCGACCCGTGCCACCGCGGGGGTGAGCACCACCGACAGCGCGAGCACGGTCGCGCCCAGGCCGGGTGTGAGCAGCGAGGCGATGGCGATCGCCAGCAGCACCCCGGGGAAGGCGTAGAGCACGTCCAGCAGGCGCAGCAGGGCCTGCTCGGTGATCCGGCCGCCGAGCCCGGCCACGACGCCGAGCAGGGTGCCGACGACGGCGGCCACCGCAACGGGGACGAGCCCGCCGGTGAGCGAGGCGCGCCCGGCCCAGATCAGCCGGCTGAGCAGGTCGCGGCCCTGGCCGTCGGTGCCGAGCGGGTGGCCGGGGCTGCCCGGGTCGAGCAGCCGGTCCGCCAGCCGCCCGGCGGCCGGGTCGTACGGGGCGACCAGCGGCGCGGCGAGCGCGAGCAGGACCAGCAGCGCGGCCAGGGCGGCGGGGACGGTCAGGCCGAGGTTCGCTCGGGCGAGGACACGTGACGTCACATCAGTTCCTTACTCGCGGGTCGATCGCCGCGTGCGCCGCGTCCACGAGGATGTTGACGCCGACGAACGCGACCGCCACCACCAGCACCCCGCCCTGCACCAGGGGCAGGTCGCGGGAGGTGAGCGCGTCGTACAGCAGCCGGCCGACGCCGGGCCAGGCGAACAGGGTCTCCACGAAGATCACCCCTTCCAGGAGGTAGGCGAGTTGCAGGCCGCCGATGGTGAGCAGTGCCGGTGAGGCGTTGTGCACGCAGTGCCGCAGCACGGTGGCCGGGCGCAGGCCGCGGGCGCGCAGCGAGTCGGCCAGCTCGCCGGCCAGCACGCCCCCCAGCGCGGCCCGGAACACCCGGGCGGTGAGCCCGAGCGGGACGAGCGCGGCGGCCACGGCCGGCAGGACCAGGTGGCGGGCCAGGTCGGGCAGGCCGCCGGAGCCGAACACGTCGTGGGTGCCCCCGGCCGGCAGCCAACGCAGGCCCACGGCGAAGACGGCGATCAGCAGCAGGGCCACCGAGTACTGCGGGGCGGAGACCGCGAGGGCGGACAGCGCGCCGGAGATCCGCCCGCCGGGGCCGCGCGGGCGCAGCGCGCCGACGGCGCCGAGCGCCACCCCGCCGACCAGCACCAGCAGGAAGGCGGCCGCGGTCAGGGTCAGCGTCTGGCCGAGCGCCGGGAGCAGCAGGTCGGCGACCGGGCGCTGACCGGAGACGGAGGTGCCGAGGTCGCCGGTGAGCGCGTGCCAGAGCCAGGAGGCGTAGCGGACGGGCAACGGCTGGTCCAGGCCGAGCCGTTCGGAGAGCTCGCGGCGGGCCTCGGGCGGTGCGCCCGGCCCGAGGAAGAGGGCCACCGGATCGCCGGGGACGAGCGTGACGGTCGCGAAGACGACGGCGGTGACGCCGAGCAGGGTCGGTACGGCCAGCAGGAGGCGGCGCAGCAGGAAGCGGGTCACCCGGCCCTCCGTGGCGTGGCGCCGGACTGGCCGGCGGCGGGCCGGTTGGGCGGGGCGGGCATGGGGCTGGTGGTCCTTCCGGGAGGGGCGGTTCGGGAGCGGGTCGGGACGGTCACCAGCGGTAACCGGCAGTCACCGGCGGCGTCCGGGGGGCTGGAGCGCCGGACCGGGGCCGTGGGACGGGCCGTTCGCCGGGGGCGGATGCCGCGTCCGGGCGGGATCGGGTGCCGGAGCACGGGTCGGGCGGTCCGTGGGACGTGGGACGTCGGTGCCGCTCCGGCCGCTGCGGCCGCTTGAAGGAGCGTTGCGGACCGGTGGCCCGGACAGCCAGTCAGCACTTGATGCTGTTACTCCTGGTCACAGCATCCGGAGTGTCAGGACCGCCACTGCCCAGGGCGCTGAGCCCCGGTTCCGTCCTTGACCTGCACAAGGAACCGGACCTAGGGTTCCCCGCATGGCTATTCGGCGGACCGACATCACCCTGGTCGGGATCGGCGGCTCGTGGCACCGACGGTGTTTCGACGAGCTCTGTCGCCCGCGCGCTGCGCGCTGACCGCCCCGTTCCCAGTCGCTGCGGTCGGCGCCCCTCCCCAGTCCCGGATTCCGCAGCCGACGCCCGTGCGCGTCCTCGACGGATCCTCGCCGCAGCACCCGTGCCCACCGGGCCGGCCCGCCACCAGCAAGGGGACCGTATCGCCATGCCGTACCTCAGACGCCCTGCCTCCGCCCCCGGGGGTGTGCGATGGCAGCAGTGAGCAAGATCGCCGTTCCGGCCGGCCCGCGCGGCCGCCGGCTTCCCGCCCGACGCGGCGCCTGCGGCGGCGCCACCCTGGTGGACGCCCCCGCCGCGGGCGCGCCGCCGGTGCACGGCGCACCACCGGCGCAGGCCGAGATCGACAACCCGCTCGACCTGATCGCCGGTCACCAGCTGCTGGCGGAGACGGTGACGCCGCCACCCCCGGTGGGGCCGACCGCCACCGGTTGCGGGTGCGGCCATCCGATGTGCGTGGAGGAGGACCGCGACCGCACGGCCGATGCCCGGGTGTTCCTGGTCGAGCGGCACTCGGTGGCCAGCGCCGGGCTGCGCAGCGTGCTGACGACCGTGCCCGGACTGGCCGTGGTCGGGTCCACCGGCGACCCGCTGCGCGCGGTGGCCGCCGTGCGCCGGGTCGCCCCGGACGTCATCCTGCTCGGCCGCGGCGCGAGCCTGGAGGCCGACCTCGCCGTCGTGGTGGCGCTGCGCGGCCCGGACGCGGCGCCCGACGCCCGGGTGCTGCTGCTGCGCCGGGCCGAGTCGACCGCGGAGGCGAGCCGGATGCTGCTGGCCGGGGCCAGCGGCTGCTTCCCGCTCGACCTGGCCGAGGACCGGATCATCAGCGCCGTCCAACTCGCCGCGGCGGGCGGGTCGGTGTTCCTGCCCGCGCCGCCGCCGGCCCGGACCCACGCGGCGGTGCCACCGCAGCACGTCGGCGAACTGCCGCCGCAGCACGCCGGGCTGACGGAGCGTGAGCGCGAAGTGCTGGTCCAGCTCGGGCTCGGGCTGAGCAACGCCGAGATCGGGCGTGAACTCGCCCTGGCCGAGGCCACCGTGAAGAAGCACCTCACCCAGGCCATGCGCAAGATCGGGCAGCCCGACCGGCTGCGCGCCGCGCTCTACGCCCACCGGCACGGCCTCGCCGGGTAGTTCGTCTCAGTACATCTTCGTCGCCACCCTCCGGAGGGGGGGGGGGGGAGGGGGGGGGGGGGGGGGGCCCGCGGTTTGTGTTTGTGTCCCGCCTGGTGATAGCCGTGGGCGTTTGGGGGGGAGAGGGGAGTGAGACTCGGTTAGAACTCTTGG
>NZ_JBWKER010000078.1:0-16013 GCF_056435345.1 Kitasatospora sp. NPDC043950 | reverse complement strand
TCCCACGCCCCCCCCCAACCCCACCCCCCCCCCCCCCCCCCCCCCCCCCCCCCCCCCCCCCCCCCCCCCCCCCCTCCCGCCCCCCCCCCCCCCCCCTCCCCCCCCCCCCCCTCCGTCGTGTTCCGGCCGCCTCCCGCAGGTGACCTTCGGAGCATGTGCGAGGCGACGATCGGCGCCCTGAGCGGCGCCGTTCGGGGCTACCGGGGCGCCTGGCCGGCTCCGTAGCGTGGCGGGAAACGACCACCACACGAGACGGTCCGAAGGATCGTCCAGCCGAAGGGAGATGGCCCGATGGGGGGTGTGTCCGACAGGACCGGGGGCCCGACCGGTTCCGCCGGTGCGGCGGGTGCCGACGCCGGCCCGCGCACGGCGGTGCTGGCCGCCGCGAGTCACCGGAGCCCCGGCGCGGAGCAGCCGAGGTCCCCGTACCGCGCGATGTCGGACGCCGAGCGGTCCGCGCTCTGGCGCCAGCGGCTGCACGAGGCCGAGGCGGGCCTGACGCGGTACCTGGTGTCGCGTGGGAACGGGCTGCACCTGACCGACTGGTTCGTGCTGCAGTCCGAGCTCTTCGCCGACCTCCCCGCGCCGGACGCCCCGGCCCCGGAGTGGCAGCGGGTGTTCTTCCGCGACCAGGCGCTGATGGAACGTTTCCTCGTGCGCCGCTACGGCGAGGAGGGGCTGGGGGACTGGGCCCGGTCCAATGCCGAGGTGCACCGCGAGGTCGAACCCGACCACGGCCGGGGCGCCGCCGACCCGATCCACCGGATCGCCCGGCAGGCCGAACTGTACGGCTCGGAGTACGAGTTCGACGACGAGGAGCCGCCCGGCGCCGAGCACGCGGCGCTCACCATCACGCACTGCGCGATCTGGGACTACCGCGAGAAGGCCCGCCGCTCGGGCGTCCAGCTGACCCTCGCCTCGCCCTGCACCTACTGCACCGAGGCGCTGTCCGCCAACATCCGCGCCAAGGGCTACCGGCCCGCGCACCGCCTGACCAACGGCCCGACCGGCCACGGCTGCCGCTGGGAGTCGAGCGCCGCGGCCGGGCCCGCCGCCAACGACGAACCGGGGGAGTCCTGAGATGTGCGGTGTCACCGGCTGGATCGACTGGGACACCGACCTGCGCCACCAGGCGCGGACGGTCCGGGAGATGACCGCCACCCTGGCCTGCCGCGGCCCGGACGCGGACGGCGTCTGGCTCTCCCGGCACGCCGCGTTCGGCCACCGCCGGCTGTCCGTGATCGACCTGGACGGCGGGGTCCAGCCGCTCGCCGACCGCCCGGGGCCCGACGCCGGCGCCGTGCTCTGCTACAACGGGGAGCTCTACAACCACCGCGAGCTGCGCGCGCAACTGGAGGCCTTCGGGCACGTCTTCCGGACCCGCTCGGACACCGAGGTGGTCCTGCGGGCCCACCTCCAGTGGGGCAAGGACGCGCCGACCAGGTTCAACGGCATCTTCGCCTACGCCCTGTGGGACGCCGCGCGCGAGGAACTGCTGCTGGTCCGCGACCACCTCGGCATCAAGCCGCTGTACTGGCACGCCCACGCCACCGGGGTGCTGTTCGGCTCCGAGCCCAAGGCGGTGCTCGCGAACCCGCTGTTCCGCGCCGAACTGGACGCCGAGGGCATCGCCGAGCTGTTCGCGCTGCCCGCCGCGCCGAGCGCCGGCCACGGGCTGTTCCGCGGGCTGCACGAAGTCCGGCCCGGCCACCTGGTGGTCGTCGGCCGCGGCGCCACCCGCGAACTCCGCTACTGGCGGTTGGAGTCGGCCGAGCACCGGGACGACGCCGCGACCACCCGCGGCACCGTCCGGGACCTGCTCGCCGACGCCGTCGAACGGCAGCTGATCAGCGACGTGCCGCTGTGCACCCTGCTCTCCGGCGGCGTCGACTCCAGCGCCGTCACCGCGCTGGCCGCGGCCGCCCGCGAGCGGGCCGGCCACGGGAAGATCGCCAGCTTCTCGGTGGACTTCCCCGGCAGCACCGACCGCACCCCGGACGCCTGGCGGACCACCCTCGACGCCCCGTACGTGCAGGCCGCCGCCGAGCACATCGGCACCCTGCACACCACCGTCCTGGTGCCCGACGACGACCTGCTGGACGCCCGCGACGCCGTCCTGCGCGCCCGGGACCGGCCCGGCTGGGGCGAGATGGACGCCTCGCTGCACCTGCTCTTCCGCGAGGTGCGGCGGCGCTCCACGGTCGCGCTCTCCGGCGAGGCCGCGGACGAGATCTTCGGCGGCTACCCGTACTTCCACGACGCGCAGGCCGTCGCCGCGCCCACCTTCCCGTGGCTGCACGGCAAGGCCACGCCGGCGGACCTGCTGCGCCCGGACGTCCGGGCCGAGGTGCGACCCGAGGAGTACACCGCCGCCGCCTACCACCGCTCGCTCGGCGAGGTGTCGCGCCTGCCCGGCGAGTCGGCCGCCGACGCGCGGATCCGCGAGGTCTTCCACCTCGCGCTCACCCGCTGGCTCCCCCCGCTGCTGGACCGGGTGGACCGGGTGTCGATGTCGGTCGGCCTGGAGGTGCGGGTGCCGTTCTGCGACCACCGCCTGGTGGAGTACCTCTGGAACGTCCCGTGGGCGCTCAAGGCGCCGGACGGGCGGGCCAAGGGCCTGTTCCGCGACGCCGTCCGGGACCTCCTCCCGCCGCAGGTCACCGACCGGCCCAAGAGCGGCTACCCGTCCACCCCGGCCGTCCGCTACACCGAGGTGCTCACCGCCCGGGCGCACGAGCTGCTGGCCGACCCGAACGCGCCGGTCTTCGAGCTGGTGGACCGCGAGCCGGTCCGCCGGCTGCTCGCCGAGGGCCGCCCGCTGCCCAGCCCGCGCACCGCGCCGAACCCGGTCGGCGGCCTCGACCACCTGGTCCAGGTCGACGAGTGGCTGCGCGCCTACCGGGTGGGGCTGCGATGAGCGGCCCCGCGGCGGCCGTGACCACGGCGAAGGCCACCGAGGAGGCCTTCCGGGCCGCCTCCCGCGGCTGGACCACCGGGGTCGCGGTGGTCACCACCCGCGCGGACGAGGAGGTCTTCGCCAAGACGGTCTCCTCCTTCAGCACCCTCTCCCTCGACCCGCTGCTGGTCACCGTCGCGGTCAGCCGCCACAGCCCGCTCGTGGCCGCGGCCCGCGCCGCCGGACGGTTCGGCCTCTCGGTCCTGACGGACGGCCAGTCGGCGGTGGCCCGGCGCTTCGCCACACCCGGGGCCGGGCGCGCGCTCGGCGGCTTCACCGCGGTGCCGATGCGGACGGCGGTCACCGGTGCCCCGCTCGTCGACGACGCCCTGGCCTGGTTCGACTGCCGGTTGCACGGCACCCTGCCCGGCGGCGACCACACCATCCTGGTCGGCCGGGTCGCCGCCGCGGACCGCGGCGACGGCGACCCGCTGCTCTACCACGACGGCCGGTACCGCGTGATCGACCCGAAACCCTTGAACCCTTGACATCAAACGGAGTTGGCGCATGACACTGCTGGGCACCATCACCGGCCGCGGCGCACCCGCCACCGCCCGCGGCCTGCTGACCGGCGACCGGTACCGGGCCGAACTGGACGACGGCCGCGAGCTCTACCTCGACGGCAAGCGCATCGCGAACCCCGCCGAGCACCCCGCGTTCCGCCCGGCCGTGGACGAACTGGCCCGCCTGATCGACCTCCAGCACGACCCGGCCCACCGCGACCTGCTCACCTGGGAGGACCCGGACAGCGGCCTGCGGCTCGCCCGCGCCTACCAGCCCCCGCGCACCCTGGAGGACCTGCGGCTCCAGCGCCGCAGCGCCGAGCTGTGGCACGCCGAGGCACTGGGGCAGCAGGGCCGCTCACCCGCCTTCATGGCCTCGATCGCCGTCGGCGTCTACGACTTCCGGCACCAGCTGGCCGGGGCCGACCCGCGCTTCGGCGCCAACGCCGAGGCGTGGTACCGGCACTGCGCGAGCAACGACCTGGTCCTCTCGCACGCCCTCGGCGACCCGCAGATCGACCGCTCCGCCAACCCGCTCGACGACCCGGACCTCGCCCTGCGCGTCGTGGAGGAGAACGATCGGGGCATCGTGGTGCGCGGCGCCAAGCAGCTCACCACGCTCGCCCCGATCGCCCACGAGGTGCTGGTCTACCTCTCGGCGTCGTTCACCGAGGGCCGCGGCGAGCAGTTCGTGACCTGGTTCGCCCTGCCGCTCAACACCCCCGGCCTGATCACCCTCGCCCGCGAACCGCTCGGCAGCGCCTCCTGGGGGCACGCCCACCCGCTCGGCGCGCGGTTCGACGAGCAGGACGCGATGCTCTTCTTCGACGACGTCCTGGTGCCCTGGGACCGCGTCTTCCTGCTGCGCGACGCGAACCTGGCGCGCACCGGCCTCGGCCGGATCAACGCCTGGAGCGCCTACGTCGGCCACATCCGCTACCGCGAGCGGCTGCGGACCCTGCTGGCCAGTGCCACCCTGGTCGCCGAGTCGATCGGCGTGGACGGCTTCCGCAACATCCAGGAGGACCTGGGCCGCCTCGCCGGGTACGCCGAACTGACCGAGTACTTCCTCGACGCCGCCGAGGCGCGCGGCGGCCTCACCGACGGCGGCCTGTTCGCCCCCGGCGACACGGCGGCCTCCCGGGTCTGGTCGGCCGAGGTGGCCGGCAGCGCGGTCGAGATCGTCCGCAGGATCGGCGCCTCCGGGCTGCTCATCCAGCCCACCGCCGGGGACCTCGCCAACCCCCGGCTGCGCCCGCACCTGGACCGCTACATGCGCGGCCGGGACATCGACGCCGAACGCAAGGCCCGGCTCTTCCGGATCGCCTGGGAGCTGACCGGCGACGGCTTCGGCCAGCGCCAGGACCTCTACGAGTACGTGCACCGGGGCGACCTGGCCCGCAACCGGATCAACCTCTTCAAGCGCTACGACCAGAGCGCCGCCCGCGAACGGCTGCTGCACCTGGTCGACCAGGGCGTCGCGGAGCAGCCCGCCGCCGCACAGCCGTCCGCCGCACAGCCGCCGACCGAGCAGCCGTCCACCGAACAGCCGTCCACCGTGGAGGAGAACCAGCCGTGAGCACGTCCGCCGTCGAGATCCAGGCCCGTACCCTCGCGGGGTACGCCGACGCCAGCCGGCTGCGCCAGGTCCAGGACCGGGACTGGGTGCTCGACCAGGTCACCGGAGCCCCCGAGTCCCTGATCGACCTCGGCAGCGGGATCGGCCAGCTGCTCCAGGAGGCCCTGGAGCGCTTCCCCTCCCTGCGGCGCGCCGTCGGCCTGGAACGCTCCGAGCACCGCATCGCCGAGGCCGCCGCCCGGCTCCAGCCCTACGGCGAGCGGGTCGCCCTGCACCGGGCCGACCTCACCGTGCCCGAGCCGCTGCCGTTCCGGGCCGACGTGATCACCCAGACCTCGGTGCTGCACTGGCTGTACCCGGACGAGGAGCGGATCTTCGCCTGGGCCGCCGCCCACCTCGCCCCCGGAGGCCGCTTCCTGCTCACCACCTACCACCCGGCCCGGGACGAACGCGGCCTCGGCGGTGAGGACGAGCTGGTCCGCGAGGCCCTGGTCGCCCTCGGCACCCCGTACGACGAGGTGCCCGGCGTCCTGGAGCGCGCCGGGGTGCTGCCGATCGCGACCCGGACCAGGACCGCCGACGAGCTCGCGGCGGTGGTGGGCCCGCACCTCGCGGTGGCCGGCCACCTGGAGCGCGACGCCGTGGTCACCGTCGACGGCGCCGCCCAGTACGAGCACTTCCACGCCGCCACCTTCGGCGACTACTACAGCCGTGCGGTGCCGGCGCAGCAGCGGCCCGCCTTCTTCCGCGCGGTCGGCGAGAGCGCCTGGCGCCGGCAGCAGGAGCGCGGCCACGTCAGCCACATGCCCGTCCGGCTGTGGCAGCTGACGTCTCGTTAACAACATGTGTAGCCCGCCGCTCACCCCTGGGGTGGGCGGCGGGCTGCGTCTACGCTGGTGGCAGCCCACACCCCCCGCATTCGACGGCACCGACCAGGGCCGAGGAGCCAACCGTGTCAACTCCCCCCGCAGGCAGGGAACTCGGCGCCTTCCTGCGCGCCCATCGTGAGCTCCTCAAGCCCTCCGACGTCGGCCTCACCGCCACCACCCGGCGCCGCACCCCCGGTCTGCGCCGCGAGGAGGTCGCCTCCCTCTCCGGCGTCGGCCTGGCCTGGTACACCTGGGTCGAGCAGGGGCGGGTCACCGCCTCCCGGCAGGTGCTGGAGGCGATCGCCCGGGTGCTGCGGCTGGACGCGGCCGGGCTGCGGCACGCCATGCGCCTGGCCGGCTACCACGAGCCGACGGCGGCCGCCGCCTCGGAGGACGGCGCCGACCGGCTCGCCGAGGCCATCCGGCCGGTCCTGGACTCCTGGCCCACCAGCCCGGCCGTCCTGCTCGACCGGCACTTCGACCTGCTCGGCTGGAACGCTGCCTGGGTCGCGCTCTGGGGCTCGCCCGAGTTCGTCCCCGCGGACCGGCGCAATCTGATGTGGGTGATGGCCGCCGACCACCGGGTGCGGGCCGTGTTCCGCGACTGGGAGCCGCTCGCGATGAACGTCTTCCAGCAGTTCCGGGCGCAGGCCGGCCCCGCCCTGGCCGACCCCCGCACCGGCGAGGTCTACCGGCACCTGGACGAGGACGCGCCCGAGTTCCGGCACTGGTGGGGCTGCCACTCGGTGGCGGAGCTGACCGTCCGCACCGTCACCGTCGAGCCGGCCGGGCTCGGCCCGGTCCGGCTGACGCTGTCGTCCTTCCACCCGGTGGACGACCCGACCGCGACGGTGCTGCTGTTCACCCCGCACGGCGCCGCCGACCGGGCGCGGATGACCGAACTGGTCGATCATCCGTTGCGCGCGGTCGGCGGCGTGGAGGGGGAGCGCCGGGTCGGCTGAGCCGCCGGTCGCCGGTCCCCCGGGGCGGCCCGGCCGTTCCGGCGGGGCCTCAGGTGCCCGATGCGGTGGACCGGCGCAGGCCGAGGCTGACCGCCAGCGCGCCCAGGGCGGCCACCAGCGCGAGCCCGGTGCCGATCAGCAGGGTGCCGTCCGCGACGTTGCCGAACGTGCCGATCGCCCAGGCGCCGAGGCCGGTGCCCGCGTACATGGTCGAGGTCAGCCACGCGCTGGAGGTCGCCCGCAGCTCCGGGGCGATGGTGCCGGCCAGCGTCTGCTGGTCCGTCACGAAGCCTCCGGAGGCCAGGAACCACACCACCACGCCGGCCAGGGCGAGGACCAGGCCGGGCCCCTTGGCCGCCAGCGCGACGCCCGCCGCCAGCAGCACGCCCCACAGCGGCAGCAGCGGCAGGTCGGAGCGCCCGGCGGTCCTGGCCCGGTCCCCGAGCCGGCCGCCCAGCAGCGAGCCGACCAGGCTGCCCGCACCGACCAGCACGCCCACCAGGCCCAGGGCCTGCACCGACAGGTCGAAGCGCTGCACCAGCACCGCGCCGAGGAAGGTGTAGGCGCCCAGGTTGGCCGTGTTGAACACCGTGTTGACCAGCAGGGCGCGGCGCAGCGTCGGGTCGGCCCAGCCCGCCAGGATCGCCCGGACCGCCCCCACCTGCGGCGCGTCCGCCTGCGCCGAACGGCGCTGGACCTGGCTCAGCAGCAGCGGCACGGCCGCCGCGGTGCCGATGGTCAGCGCCCAGAACGCCGACCGCCAGCCGGCCAGCCCGGCGAGGAAGCCGCCGAGCGGCACGCCGATCACCTGGCCGCAGGAGAACAGCGCCATGCCCAGGCCGAGGGCCCGGCCGCGCACCGCCTCCGGCGCGGTCTCGGCGATGTGCGCCCAGATCGCCGGCCCGGCCGCCGCCGCCGCCAGCCCGGCCACCGCGCGGGAGACGACCAGCAGCGTCAGCCCGGTGGAGAGGGCGGCCGCCGCGTTGGACACGACGAACAGCACGGTGCCCGCCACCAGGGTGCGGCGGCGGCCGAACCGGTCGCTCAGCAGCCCGAGGAAGGGCGCCGCGACGGCGTACACCAGCACGTAGGCGGTGACGCTGGAGGCGGCGGCCGCCTCGGTGGTGTGCACCGAGTCCGCGATGGTCGGCAGCAGCGGCGACACCAGGAAGGTCTCCGTGCCGAACAGGAACAGCAGGAGGAACACTCCCGCGTAGCGCCACCGTTCGAAGGCCTGGGCCGGCGCCAGGGGCGGGACGTCCTCGGCCTGTTCGGGTCGGGGCGGGTCGGAGATGCTGCTCACAGCGATCACCACCTTGTCGTGCGAGGGAGCGGCCGGGCCTTCGGACGGCAGGCGCGAGCGGCCGCGACGGGAGGGCAGGAGTCCGATGCGGCCATCCTGCGGACGGCCCTCGCGGCCAGCCAGACAGGCGGTCATCCTGTGACCCCAGGTCACAGGCTGCCGCCCTGGTCCGGCCGGTGCCACGGCCTGTCGGTGGCCTGTCGGCGGTCCGGCGGTCGCTCGTCGGTCGTGTCAGCGTCCTGTGAGCGACCTGTCGGCCGCCGTGGCGAGACTGGCGGCACGACATCGACTCACGGGAGGTCCACTATGTCGAGCACCATGTCGAACAGCACCCGACCGCACCACTCGCGCACGACCTCGGTCCTGATCTCCGGGGCGGGGATCGCCGGCACCGCCCTCGCCTACTGGCTGGAGCGCTACGGCTTCCACGTCACGGTCGTCGAGCGCGCCCCGGAACTCCGGGGCGGCGGACAGGCGGTGGACGTGCGGGGCAACGCGCTGGAGATCATCGAGCGGATGGGCCTCCTGGAGGAGGTCCGGGCCCGCAGGACCGGACTGCGCGGCATGTCCCTGGTCGACGCGGACGGCCGCGAGCTCAAGCGCACCACCGAGTGGACGGCCACCGGGGGCGCCGTGGACGGCCCGGACGTGGAGATCCTGCGCGACGAACTGGCCGCCCTGCTGGCGGGGGCGGCCCGGCCCGGCGTCCGGTACCGGTTCGGCGAGTCGATCGACACCCTCGTGCAGCACGAGGAGGGCGTCCAGGTCCGCTTCACCAGCGGCGACGAGCAGTCCTTCGACCTCGTCGTGGGCGCCGACGGCCTGCACTCGAACACCCGCCGCCTGGTCTTCGGCCCCGAGGCCGACTACCTGCACCCGACCAGCATCTACATCGCCGGCTGGAGCGCCCCCAACCACCTCGGCCTCGACCACTGGGAGGTCATCCACCAGCCCAACGGCCAGGCCGCCTGGGGCTGCATGGCGATGACCGTCCGGGACAACAGCGAGCTGCGCGTCTTCGCCGTCTTCACGTCCGACGAGCCGGTCGGGGACCTGCTGCCGCGCGACCTCGCGGAGCAGCGGCGGCTGGTGGCCGAGCGCTGCGCCGGGATGCGCTGGGAGGTGCCGCAGTTCCTCAAGTCCCTGGGGGAGGGGGACGCCTTCCACTACGACGTGGTCGCGCAGATCCGGATGGACCGCTGGTCGCAGGGCCGGGTCGCCCTGCTCGGCGACGCCGGGTACTGCTGCTCCCCGGCCACCGGCCAGGGCACCAGCGTGGCCCTGACCGCCGCCTATGTGCTGGCCGGGGAACTGCACGCGGCCGACGGCGACCACGAGGCCGCCTACCAGGCCTACGAGCAGCGGCTGCGCGGCCATGTGGCGGCCAATCAGGCCATCCTCGACCACACCAGGGGCCGGTTCGAGACCACGGAGGCCGACTCCGAGGGGGTCGAGGGCTTCGACCGGCCCGGCCCCGAGCTGGGCGAGGCCTTCCGCGCGGCCACGGTCTTCGACCTGGCCGAGTACTGACCGACCCCGCCGCCCCCGCCGCCCCCGCCGACCCCGCCGCCCCGCAGGTCGGCCACGGGTGGTCGCGATCACCAGGTAAGTGAGGTTAGGCTAACCAAACTTGATGGACGGTCGAGGGTGAGGGCGGTGCCGGGGATGCACAGTCAGGGTGAGCCGGGGCGGGCGCGGACACGGGACGGCCGGGAGCTGTTCTACATGCGGCGGCCGGGGCCCGGCGGCGAGGGCGTGCCGACGGTCGTGCTGGAGGGCGGGCTCGCCTCCAGCCGCTCGTACTGGGCGCCGGTGCAGCTCAGGCTGGACGGGGTCGCGGCGACGGTGGCGTACGACCGCAGCGGGCTCGGCCGCAGCGCGCCGGATCCGGCGCCGCGCCCGCTGCGCCGCCTCGCCGAGGACCTCGACGACCTGCTCGACCACCTCGGCGGCCTCGGCCACGGGCCGTTCGTCCTGGTCGGGCACAGCTGGGGCGGGCCGATCGTCCGGATCGCCGCCGCGGCCCGCCCCGAGCGGATCGCGGGCCTGGTGCTGGCCGACCCGACGGACGAGTCCTGCGACCTGGTGTTCGCGCCCTCGGTGCGCCGCCAGGAGCGGATCGGGCAGGCGGTCAGCATGCTGCTGGCCCGCACCGGCCTGCTGGCCCGGGCCTTCCGCCCGATGCTCGACGCCCTGCCGGCGGACGCCGCGGCCGAGATGCGCGAGGAGGGCTTCACCGTCTCCACCATCCGCACGAGGGGTGCCGAACTCGGCTCCGTCGTCGCGGACTTGACCGCCATGAAGGAGAACCCGCCGGCCCTCGGCGGCATCCCGCTCACGGTGGTCTCGGCCGCCCGGACCTCGACCGGCATGGGCCCGAAGGTCCGGGAGGCCGTGAACGCCTCGCACGCCCACCGCGTCGGCCGGGCCGAGGTCGGCCGCCACGTACTGGCGGCCGACGCCGACCACATGGTGCCGACCAGCGACCCCGACGCCCTGGCGCGGGAGATCCGCCGGATCGTCGAAGGTATCTCAGCTGTCTAGGACTTGATGGCTCGTCAGTTCTTGATGATCTCCAGACTGGCGACAGTGCCCGGAACGCTGCCGGGGTAGGTGTTGCCGCCGAGGTGGAAGGTGTGGCCGTCCGAGCCCTGGCCGGGGCCCGGGCGGGCCGGGGCGTCAGCGGCGCAGGGCGCCGTACCGGGAGGCGTAGGTCGTCAGGCCGTCCGCCGTGGCCCCGGCCCAGCCCACGTATCCGTCGGGGCGGATGAGGAACACGCCGGTGCCGTAGGCCTCGTAGTCCGGGATGCGGACCACCGGGCAGGCGGTCTGCGGGAGCGGGGACTCGGTCCCGACCGCCAGCAGGGTCCAGTGCGGTCCGCGGAAGGCGTCGAAGAGCCGGACGCCACCCCGGCGCCCGTCCGGTGCGCGGTCCCCGGCCCGCAGGGCGCCCTCCGGCAGGGCTGGGCGGGTCTCCTCGGCCAGCGACGACTCCCGGTAGCCGAGGCCGAGTTGCTGGGTCGCCCGGCCCCGGCGGGCCTCGCCGTGGTGGACCCGGGTCGACAGGTCCAGCATCGCCGCCGCAGTGGGGCGGCGCTCCTCCTCGTAGGTGTCGAGCAGGGCGTCCGGGGCCGCGCCGCCGAGCACGGCGGCCAGCTTCCAGCCCAGGTTGTAGGCGTCCTGGACGCTGGTGTTGAGGCCCTGCCCGCCGGCGGGGGAGTGTACGTGCGCCGCGTCGCCCGCGAGGAACACCCGGCCCGCGCGGAAGCGGTCCGCCAGGGCCGCCCGCGGCCGGAACTCGGAGGCCCAGCGCACTCCGGTGACCTGTTCGGCGGTCAGGTGCGAGCGGGCGGCGACCACGTCGCGGATGCCGTCCAGGGACGCGTCGACGGTCGTGTCCTGCGGGTACTGCGCCACGAGCTGGAACTCGTCCGTGCCGGGCAGCGGGCACAGGGCCAGCAGGCCGCCGAGCGGTCCGCGCCCGGCGGCGCCGTCGCTGGGCGGGAAGACGTGCCAGTGGTCGCGGTCGAGGCCGGTGACCAGGACGTCCGCGACCAGCATCGGGTCCGGGTCGACGACCTGCCCGGTCATGCCGATGCCGAGCAGCCTGCGGACCGCCGACCGTCCGCCGTCGGCGGCGACCGCGTACCGCGCCCGGACCGGGGCGCCGGTGGCGAACTCGGCGGTGACGCCGTCCGCGTCCTGGGCCAGGCCCACCAGTTCGCGTCCGAAGGCGACCGAACCGCCGAGGGCGCGCAGCCGGTCGTGCAGCACCTGCTGGGTCCGCCACTGCGGCAGCATCAGCGTCTCGGTGTGGGGCTCGGCCTCGGAGGGCTCGGTCGGTTCGTACATGCGGCGTTCGTCCTGCGGCTCGCCGTCGCGCCAGAACAGGTTCGGCGGGTAGTGCCCGGAGGCGGCGCGGATGTCGGCCAGTACCCCGAGGTCGTCCAGGACCTCCAGGGTGCGGGGCTGGAGGCCCTTGCCGCGGGAGCCGGGGAAGAGCCCGCTCTCGCGTTCGACGAGCTGTGCGGTGATGCCGTGCCGGGCGAGGTCGACGGCGAGGGCGAGGCCGGTCGGTCCGGCTCCGACGATCAGGACGTCGGTGTGCGGGTCGGTGGCGCGGGTGGCCATGAGCATCTCCTTAACGTTGTTAAGTGGTCGCTGCTGGAAGACTGCACTTAACGTCGTTAAGCTGTCAACCGTGACGCCGCAGAGAACCCCGAAGCTCGACCGCCGGACGGTCGTCGACACCGCACTGACACTCCTGAACGAGGTGGGCCTGGACGGCCTCACCCTGCGCGCCATCGCCGCCGCGCTGGAGGTCAAGGCACCGGCGCTGTACTGGCACTTCAAGGACAAGCAGGCGCTGCTCGACGAGATGGCGACCGAGATGATGCGGCGCGCGGCCGCCGGTCCGTCCCGGATCCCCCCGGCGGCGGACTGGCGGGAGGCCTACCTGGCGACGATGCGGGGGCTGCGGGCCGAACTGCTCCGCTACCGCGACGGGGCCAGGGTCTACAGCGGAGCCCGGTTCACCGACACCTCGTACGCGGCGGGGCTCGAAGCCGGGCTGCTCCTGCTCACGGGGGCGGGCTTCACCCCGCAGGCGGCGGCCCGCGCCTGGTACACGGCGTACAGCTACACGATCGGCTACGTCATCGAGGAGCAGGCCATGGGCCCCAACCCCTTCGACGGCGAGGAGGGCTACGACCTGGACGCCCGGGCCGAGCGGCTGGCCGCCCACCCGCTCGCCGCCGAAGCCGGCCGGGTGATGTTCCAGGACTTCGACCAGGGCTTCGAGCAGGGCCTGGTGGCGGTCCTGGCCGGCGTCGAGGCGACGCTGCTCGTGCGGTAGCCGTACGGACCGCGGGGGTCGGCGGCCGGGCCCGGGATCAGGAGGCCGGGGCCGGGATCAGGGGGCGTCCGGCGCTTGCGCCGCGCAGGCGGCCAGGGCGGCCAGGCGGTCCACCTCGACCCATTCGTCGAGGTGGAGGCCGATCAGGTGGTGGCCCCGGCTCCACGGGTGGTCCGCGGCGGGAGGGGAGGGCGGCGGCGTGGGGGAGTCGGCGTGGTGGAGGTACCAGGAGCTGAGGCGTTCCAGGGCGGCGCGGCGCTCGGCGGTACCGGTCTCGGCGGTGCAGCGTTCGGCGGCGTAGAGGCGCAGGAGGTCGTTGAGCCGGTAGCGGTGGCGGTCCTCGTGGGTGAGCAGGTGGGCGGTGGCCAGGTGGTCGAGGACGGGCCGGACGGCGGCGGTGGGGGTGTCGGTCAGGGCGGCTGCCGCGCCGGAGCTGACGCCGACGGCCGGGGCCAGGGCGAGCAGCCGGAGCAGGGATCGGGCCTCGGCGGGGAGCGAGCGGTAGGAGAGGTCGAAGGCGGCGCGGACCGCCGAGGTGGCGTCACCGTCGATCTGTAGGGCGCTCAACCGGTGTTCCGCGTCGAGGAGTTCGGCGGCGTGGTCGGCGAGGCTGCGGCCCGGGAAGGCGGCGAGGCGGCTCGCGGTGATGGCCAGGGCGAGGGGCAGTCGGCCGCAGGCGGCGGTGAGTTCGGCCGCGGCGTGCGGCTCGGCGCGGGTGCGGTGCTCGCCGGCGATGCGGGCCAGGAGGCGGAGGGCCTGATGGGCGGGCAGGACATCGAGCACCAGGGGGCGGGCGCCGTTGCGGGCGGTCAGGCCGTCGAGTCGGGTGCGGCTGGTGACCACCGTGCGGCAGTCCGGGGCACCCGGCAGCAGCGGGCGGACCTGTTCGGCGTCGCGGGCGTTGTCGAGGACCACGAGCAGTCGGCGGTCGGCCAGCAGGGAGCGGTAGAGCGCGGCCGCCTCGTCCGGCGCTGCGGGGATCCGGTCGCCGGGCACGCCGAGGGCGCGCAGGAAGCGGGCGAGGACGGTGTGCGGGTCGAGGGGCGCGGCGACGGAGTAGCCGTGCAGGTCGGCGTAGAGCTGGCCGTCCGGGAACCGGTCCCGGGCGCGGTGGGCCCAGTCGACGGCCAGGGTGGTCTTGCCGACCCCGGCCGGGCCCGAGAGCGCGCACACGGGGACGGCTGCGCCGGTGGCACCGGTCGCGGGCGTCGTGAGCAGCGAGTCCAGGACGCGAAGCTCCGTGCCGCGTCCGACGAAGGTGGGAAGTGCGGGCGGGAGTTGGGCGGGCGGCGGCGCCTCCACCGGGGGTGCGGCCGCTGGGGGTGCCGCCATGGGCGGTGCGGCCACGGGGGGTGTGGCCACCGGGGCCGCTGCGGTCGGCGCCGCCTCGGGGCGGACCGGTTCGGTGGCCAGTAGTTCCAGGTGCAGCGCCCGCAGCTCCGGCCCGGGGTCGAGCCCGAGTTCGTCGGCCAGCCGCTCGGCGAACCGGCGGTAGGCGGTGAGCCCCTCGGGCGCGCGCCCGGAACCGTGCAGTGCGCGCATCAGCTGTCCGGTGAAGCGTTCCCGGAGCGGGTGGTCGACCACCAGCGCGGTCAGCTCGGGGACGGCCGCGCGGTGCCGGCCGAGGGCGAGCTCCAGATCGAGGCATTCCTCCCAGGCGGTCAGTCGCAGTTCGTCCAGCGCGACCGCGCCCGGGGCGTCCGCGTCCACGGCGAGTCCGTCCAGTGCGGGGCCGCGCCACAGGGCGAGCGCTTCGCGGAGCCCGTCGACCGCCGCCGGGGATCGTCCGGCGGCGGCCTCGCGGCGGGCGAGGGCGAGTCGGTCGGTGAAGGCGCGGGCGTCCAGGCGGTGGCCGGTGAGCGTGATGCGGTAGCCGCGGCCGTCGGTCAGCAGCACCGGCGGTGCGTCCGGGTCGGCTTCGGCGAAGCGGCGCCGCAACACCCCGGCGAGGTTGCGGACCTGGCGGGTGGCGGTGGCCGGTGGCCGCTCGTCCCAGACGGCGTCGACCAGACGGGCGACGGGAACGGAGATGTCCGCGTTGAGCAGCAGGGCGGCGAGCAGTCGCTCCTGCCGGGAGCCTTCGGAGGGGACGCGCCTCCCGTCGCCGGTCCACACCTCCAGCGAGCCGAGGATCCTGAACTCCAAGTGTCCCTCCCTGGGATCCGCGGGCCGGGCCGGACCGTCGCTGCGCGTGGATGGGCACGGGCGGTGATGGATCAATGACCAGATCATGCCAGTTGTGTGCGTCCGGTTGAGACCTTTGCTGTGCACCGGCCGAAACGAGCCGGTCGCCTGACGAGACGCCTCGAACCAGGAGCAGTTGATGAACCGTCTGAAGAAGGTCGTCGCCACCGCGACCGCCGTCGCCGCAGCCGCCCTGATCCCGCTGTCCGCGGCCCCGGCCGAGGCCGCCACCGGACCGGGCACCCACCTGGGGATGACCTGGTCCGTCGTCGCCTACGGCCCGGAGGGCACTGTCCAGGTCGGCGGCCCCGGGGGCAGCCCGAGCAACGCCTACAACGGCGACACCGCGCCGTCGGTCTCGCTGCCCGTGCTCTGCCTCAACGTCGACGGCAGCCCGGCCCCGTCCGGGATCAGCATCGGCTTCTACAACGGTTGGGCACAGGGCACCGTCGCCCTCAGCCAGCCGGTCAAGGGCGCCCGGCTCAACAGCCGGGCCGCGGCGGACAGCCTCTGCCAGGCCTCCTTCGGGGCCGGCTGGCGCGAGGCCGAGTTCCACGACGGCCACTTCGGGTCCGACCTGGCGCAGACCGGTGGCTGGACCTTCTGGGCCTACGGCAACATCCCCAACAACACGCGGTTCTGGACGGCCATCAACGACCAGGCGGCCAACCCCTGGAACTGACCGGCGCCTGGAACCTCCGGGACTGCCGGCAGAAGGGGGGGGGGGGGGGGGGGGGGGGGGGGGGGGGGGGGGGGGGGTGGGGGGGGGGCTATCCGCAGCATCCCCCACCCCACCCACCCA
>NZ_JBWKER010000077.1:15297-30709 GCF_056435345.1 Kitasatospora sp. NPDC043950 | reverse complement strand
CCTTACAGCGCCGATGGTACTGCAGGGGGGACCCTGTGGGAGAGTAGGACGCCGCCGAACAATCATTCACAGAGAACCCCCATCCGGGAAACCGGGTGGGGGTTTTTTTGCGTTTCCGGCCCACAGGAGCACCTCACCAGGGTCCCTCACGAAAGTTCAAAAAAGTTCGGCCGGCCATGTCGAGAACCCGTGGCTGGCTCCGTCCCCGGGGTGAACGCGGCCACAATGGGTCGCACCAGCACCGAGGAGAACATCATGGCCAAGTACCTGCTGCTCAAGCACTACCGAGGCGCCCCGGCTCCGGTCAACAACGTGCCCATGGACCGATGGACGCCCGAGGAGATCTCGGCGCACGTGCGGTACATGCAGGACTTCGCGGACCGGCTGGAGAAGACCGGCGAGTTCGTCGACGGCCAGGCGCTCGCTCCCGAGGGGACCTTCGTCCGGTACGACGGCGAGGGGCGCCCGCCGGTGACCGACGGCCCGTTCGCCGAGACCAAGGACTTGATCGCCGGCTGGATGGTGATCGACGTCGACAGCTACGAGCGCGCCGTCGAGCTGGCCGGGGAGCTGTCGGCCGCTCCCGGGGCGGGCGGGCGGCCGATCCACGAGTGGCTGGAGCTGCGTCCGTTCCTGGCCGCGCCGCCCACCGTCACCGAGTGACCTCGCCGGTGGACGGAGTCCTGCTCCGGAGTCTCGCGCCGAGCGTGCTCGGTATCCTCGTCCGCCGCGGAGCCGACTTCGCGGCGGCCGAGGACGCCGTGCAGGACGCGCTGGTCGAGGCGGTCCGCGTCTGGCCGGCCGGTCCGCCGCGGGACCCCAAGGGCTGGCTGGTCACCGTGGCCTGGCGCCGGTTCCTCGACGCGGCCCGGGCGGACGCGGCCCGCCGCCGGCGCGAGGACCGGGTCGACGGGGAACCGGAGCCGGGGCCCGCGTCCGCGGTGGACGACACGCTCCAGCTCTACTTCCTGTGCGCGCACCCGTCGTTGACGCCGTCGTCGGCGGTCGCGCTCACGTTGCGCGCCGTGGGCGGGCTGACCACCCGCCAGATCGCCCAGGCCTACCTGGTGCCCGAGGCGACCATGGCGCAGCGCATCAGCCGGGCCAAGCGGACCGTCTCGGGGGTGCGGTTCGACCGGCCCGGCGATGTCGCCACCGTGCTGCGCGTCCTCTACCTGGTCTTCAACGAGGGCTACTCCGGGGACGTCGACCTCGCCGCCGAGGCCATCCGGCTGACCCGGCAGCTCGCGGAGGTGATCGACCACCCCGAGGTGGCGGGGCTGCTCGCCCTGATGCTGCTCCACCATGCCCGGCGCGGGACCCGGACCGCGTCCGACGGGAGCCTGGTGCCGCTCGCCGAGCAGGACCGTGGCCGGTGGGACACCGGGTTGATCGCCGAGGGTGTCGGGATCCTGCAAGCGGCCCTGGGCCGCGACCGGCTGGGCGAGTTCCAGGCCCAGGCCGCCATCGCGGCCCTCCATGCCGACGCGCCCACCGCGGAGGAGACCGACTGGGTGCAGATCGTCGAGTGGTACGACGAGCTCGCCCGCCTGACCGAGAGCCCGGTCGTCCGGCTCAACCGCGCGGTGGCCGTCGGTGAGGCCGACGGGCCGCGCGCCGGGCTGGCGGCGCTCGGGGAGCTGGACGGTTCGCTGCCCCGCCACACGGCGGTGGCGGCGTACCTCCACGAGCGCGACGGTGATTTGGAGACGGCGGCCCGGCTGTATGCCGAGGCGGCCCACCAGGCCCCCAACCTCGCCGAGCGCGACCACCTCATGCGCCAGGCCGCCCGGCTGAACGCCCGTCGGCCTCGCTGACGGACCAGGCAGGAGGCGCGGCGTCACCACGGACTGCCCGTTGAAGGGACGGGACCGTACGACGTGACCAAGGAACGGGACCAAGGAACGGGACCAAGAGGCGGGACCGCCCGTACGGGCGAGGCTCAGAGGCGGCCGGCGGCCTTGAGCGCGAGGTAGGTGTCGGCGAGGGCGGGGGCGAGCTGGGCGGGGGAGGCGTCGAGGACGGTGACGCCGTGGCGCGTGAGGAGGTCGGCGGTGGCGCGGCGGTCGGCGCGGGTCTGTTCGGCGGCGGCGGCGCCGTAGACGGCTTCCAGGGTGCCGCGGCCGGCGGCGAGGGCGTCCAGGTGGGGGTCGGCGACGCAAGCCAGGACCACCTCGTGGCGCTTGGTGAGCAGCGGCAGCAGCGGGCGCAGGCCGTCTTCGACCGGGGCCGTGTCGAGGCCGGTGAGCAGGACGATCAGCGAGCGGTGCGGTGCCATCTTGAGGGCGGTGGAGACCAGTGAGCGCATGTCGGTCTCGTGCAGGGCCGGTTGGAGGGAGGCCATCGCGTTGGTGAAGGCCGGCAGGATCTCGCTGGGCGAGCTGCCGGCGACCGCGGCGCGCTTGCGGGCGTCGTGGGCGAGCAGGTCGACCCGGTCGCCGGCGCGGGTGGCGAGGGCGGTGAGCAGCAGGGCGGCGTCGAGGGCGGCGTCGAGGCGGGGCGCGTCGCCGACCCGGCCGGCGGAGGTGCGGCCGGTGTCGAGGACGACGAGGATGTGCCGGTCGCGTTCGGGGCGCCAGGTGCGGACGGCGACGGTGTTGCGGCGGGCGCTGGCCCGCCAGTCGATGGAGCGGACGTCGTCGCCGGGCAGGTACTCGCGCAGGGAGTCGAACTCGGTGCCCTGGCCGCGGGTCAGGACCGAGGTGCGGCCGTCGAGTTCGCGCAGCCGCGCGAGCCGGGAGGGCAGGTGCTTGCGGCTGTTGAACGGGGGCAGGGCTCGGACTGTCCAGGGCAGGTGGTGCGAGCCCTGGCGGCCGGCCAGGCCGAGCGGCCCGAGCGAACGGACCGTCACCCGTCGGGCGTGGTGGTCGCCGCGGCGGGTCGGGGTGAGCACGGTGACGGCCCGGCGCCGCTCGCCGGCGGGGACGTGCAGGGTGTGTCGGGAGGCGGCCTCGGCGGTGCCCGGCCGCCAGGCGGACGGGGCCCAGGCGTCGCGGATCCGGGCCCGGAGGGGCCGCCCGGAGGGGTTGGTGACGGTCAGTTCGACGGAGGCGGGTTCGCCGAGCCGGACGGTGGTGTCGCCGCCCCGGCCGAGTTCCAGACCGCGGACGGGGGCGGCGAGCACCAGGTCGATCGCGGCGGCGAGCAGCACGGCGCCGGTGACGAGGCCGATCCCGGCCCAGGACGGCAGCAACAGGCCCACGACGAGCGTGCCGAGCGCGGCGAGCAGGGCGGTTCGCCCGGTGAGGGCCATGCGGTGCGCTCCTTCGGGAACGGGCGGTTCAGCGGGGGGCGGGCGTCTGGGCGAGGACGGCCTGGATGACGGAGTCGGCGGTGACGCCCTCCATCTCGGCCTCGGCGCGCAGCGCGACGCGGTGCCGCAGGGTGGGCAGGGCCAGGGCCTTGACGTCGTCGGGGGTGACGTAGTCGCGGCCGGCGAGCCAGGCCCAGGCGCGGGAGGCGGCCAGCAGGGCGGTGGCACCGCGCGGCGAGACGCCGATGGACAGCGACGGGGACTGCCGGGTGGCCCGGCAGAGGTCGACGATGTACGCGAGGATCTCGGGGGAGACGGTCAGCTTGGCGATCTGCTCGCGGGCGGCGGCGAGGTGCGCGGGCCCGGCGACCGGGCGGACGCCGGCGGCGGCGAGGTCGCGGGGGTCGAAGCCGGCGGCGTGCCGGGACAGGACCTGGAACTCCTGGTCCCGGTCGGGCAGCGGCAGGACCAGCTTGAGCAGGAAGCGGTCCAGCTGGGCCTCGGGCAGCGGGTAGGTGCCCTCGTACTCGACCGGGTTCTGGGTCGCGGCGACCAGGAACGGGACGGGCAGCGCGCGCGGCACGCCGTCGACGGTGACCTGGTGCTCCTCCATGGCCTCCAGCAGGGCGGCCTGGGTCTTCGGCGGGGTGCGGTTGATCTCGTCGGCGAGCAGCAGGTTGGTGAAGACCGGGCCGGGCTGGAAGGAGAACTCGGCGGTCCGGGCGTCGTAGACGAGGGAGCCGGTGACGTCGCCGGGCATCAGGTCGGGGGTGAACTGGATGCGCTTGGTGTCCAGGTTGAGCGCGGTGGACAGGGTGCGGACCAGCAGGGTCTTGGCGACGCCGGGGACGCCCTCCAGCAGGACGTGGCCGCCGCAGAGCAGGGCGACGACGAGGCCGGTGACGGCGGCGTCCTGGCCGACCACGGCCTTGCCGATCTCGGCGCGCAGGGCGGTGAGTGCGGCGCGCGGGTCGGCGGCGGTGTCGGGGGTGCCCGGGGTGGCAGCCGCCGCGCCGGGGGTGCTGGACGGGGTGGCGGTGGCCTGTTCGGTCACGGGTTCCGTACCTGCCTTTCGAGGGCGTCGAGGTCGTCGGCGAGCCGCAGCAGTGCGGTGTCGTCGGTCGGGGGCGGGCCGAAGAGGAGGGCCCGGACGTCGCCGGCGGGCTGCTCGGGGAGGCGGTCGGCCACGGCCGCGCAGAGGGTGTCGGGGTCGGGCGCGCCGGCGTGGAGCGGGACGCCCAGGGCCGGGGCGAGGCGGTGCGCGGCGGCCCGGCGCAGGGCCTCGGCGGCGCGGCCGCGGGCCTTGGCGCGGCGGTAGAGCCGGGCGCGGCCCTCGGTGGTCTCGGCGGCGCGGACCACCACGGGCAGGTTCTCGCTGATCACGGGGCCGAGTCGGCGGCCGCGCCAGAGGGCGGTCAGGACGGCGGCGACGGCGAGCTGGTAGCCGGCCCAGCGCCAGCCGTCCGGGATGTAGTCGCCGAAGGTCTTGTCCCGGGTGCCCTGGGCGAGCGGGGTGCTGTAGTCGGGCAGGTGCCAGGTGAGGCGGGGCTGGGAGCCGAGCAGGCCGAGGGCGAGGGCGGCGTTGCCGTCCTTGGCGAGCTGCTCGTTGTGGAGGAAGGCGCCGGTGCCGAGCACGATGACGTCGCCGCCGGCGGTCGGGGCGCTGACCAGCGGGTAGCCGTGGCCGCGCGGGTAGCAGCCGGCGCCGCGGCTGCCGCTGGTGTAGAGCATTCCGCCGATCTCGGCGCTGCCGGCCCGCACGGCCTCGGTGAGCGGGCACTGTGCGGTGGTGCTGCGGACGGAGGCGTAGGAGGGCCCGCCGTCCTCGTCGGAGGGGCGGATGCCGGGGGCCAGGGCGCTGAGCGCGGCCGGACCGGGGGCGACGAGGACGAGCCGGCTGTGCCGGGCTGCGGCGACGGCGCGCAGTTCGGCGGGGCCGAGCAGGTCGGGCTCGGGCAGGACGAGGGTGTCGGCGCCGCCCGGGTGGCCGGTGAGGTCGGTGGTGAGGTCGGTCTTGAGGCCCTGGTGTTCGAGCAGCGCGAGGACGGCGTGGCTGCCGTCCTGGTCGTAGGAGCGCGGGTCGAGCGGCGGGTAGCGGCGGTCCTGGCCGAGGGCGGCCACGGCGGTGGCGCCGATCAGCAGGACGGCGAGGACGAGCAGGTACCAGCGGGCCCGGCGCCAGAGGCCGCGGCCGGTGGGGGCGAGGCTGGTCGTGGCCGGCCCGCCGGGGGCAGGGGTGGCGGGCGGCTGCGGCGCGGGCGGCGCGGGGGCGGTGCTGGTCATGCCGCTCCTCCCAGGGCCGGGCGGGCGCGTTCCAGGGTCCGGTCGAGCTCGCGCAGCAGCTGGTACGCGGCCTGGTCGGCGGTGCGCTCGCCGTAGGCGATGTCGTCGAAGGTGAGGGCGGCGGCGGCCAGGGCGGCGGCGTGGTCGGGCAGGGCCCGGCCGGCCTCGGTGGCGGCCTCGTCGGCGGTGCGGCCGGGGCGGACGTCGAGCAGGGTGCGTTCCTCCAGGGCCCGGACCAGGGCTCGCATCTGTGCGCGGACGGCCTCGTTCCAGTGCCCGGCGGCGGCGTGCCGTTCGGCGTCGGCCCGGTACTGGCCGGCGCCGCGCGGTCCTTCGACGCCGTAGACGTCGAGGACGGTGCGGGCCGCGCGCCGTGGCGCGCCGAGGCGCCACCAGAGGGCGGCACCGATCAGCAGGGCGACGATCAGGAAGAGCACCAGGCCGGTGGTGCCGCTGGTGCCGTTGCCGGAGATGCTGTCGAGCGCGTCGGTGATGTGGTCGTTGAGCCAGGTCATGACCCGTTCCAGGACGCTCGGGTCGTGCTTGTGGTACTCGGCGTTGAGCAGCTCGTCGCGGGCGGCGTCGCGGGCCGGGTCACGCGGGACGGTGACCGGGGCGCCGCCCGCGACGAGGAGCCTGTCCCCCCAGGTAGGCATCCGGGTCAGCGCCTCGCGGGGGGCCGGCCGGCCTGGTCGCCCCAGCCGGTGGCGCCGGACTCGGCGAGGCCGGCGGCGCGGGCGAGTTCGATGTCCAGGGCCTCGCGGCGGATCCGCTGGTCGACGTAGATGAGGACGCCGAGGGCGGCCCGGAAGGGGATGGTGAGGGTGGCGGCGATGATGCCGGCGATCGCGGTGGTGATCAGCATCGCGGTGGGCTCGTGGGCCGAGCTGAGGTCGACCTGGCGGTCGAGGTCGCTGAAGCCGAGGACGAGTCCGGCGAAGCGGAACGGGATCGCGATGACCATGGCGACGATGAAGGTCAGCACCTCGCCGAGCAGCGAGATGCCGAAGATGCGCCACCAGGAGCCCAGGGTCAGCCGCCGGGAGCGGGACAGCGCGGTCCGCACACCCTGCTTCTCCAGCATCAGGGCGGGGGCGGCCAGGCTGAACCGGATCCACAGCCAGAACCCGACCGGGATGGTCAGGATGCCGACGAGGAACAGCAGGGCCTCCGTCTCGGGGGCGCCCGCCGAGCCGGAGGCGTAGAAGTACCAGGGGCTGAAGCCGAGCAGCACCACACCGCCGGACATCAGGCCGGTGAGCAGGGTCAGCCCGAGCAGCTGCGGCAGCCGGCGGCGGGCGTCGCGCCAGGCGTCCCCGGCGTTCGCGGACTGCCCGAGGACGGCGCGGCTGACGACCATGGTGAGCAGCGCGGTGGCGACCACGCCGAGCAGCACCGTCAGCGGCATCGAGGCCAGCATGGTCGTCACCTGGGTGGCGGGGCCGGTCTTGCCCTTGACCAGCAGCTGGGCGGCGACGTTGCCTGCCTGCTCGACGACGGCGATGCCGAGGGAGAGGGCGAGGGTCGTCCGCCAGTGCTTGCGGATGGTGGCGACGGAGCCGTCGAGGAGTTCGCCGAGTCCGAGCGGGCGCAGCGGGATGACGCCGGGCTTGGGGCTCTGCGGAGCGCCCCAGCCGTAGGGGTGGTGGCCGCCCGGTGCGGGCCGGCTCCAGTCGGGCCGGGTCTGTTGACCGCTCCAGCCAGGGGCCGGGGCGGGGGCGCCCTGCGGTGGTGCCGACGGCCCGGGCACGGCGGCGGGCGCGTCGGCCGGGGGCCGGGCGTCGTCGCGGGGCGGCTCGGGCGAGCCGGGCGAGGCCCAGCCCGGAGTGTCGGTCATCACTGCTCCTCGGAGGGGCGTCACGGGCGCGGTTCCGGGCGGATCTTTCGCCCGCGCGCAGCGCCCATCGTGCCATGGGGTCTGGGAAGGCCCCATGGGTATCCGGCCGCTGATCGGAAACGGGGGCCTTCCGGTGGTCGGGCGGTGGGCCGCGGGCCGTTCGAAGACGTTCCAGCCGGGCACATTCGCCCGGTATGGCCGGAATTAACCGGTGGGGGGAGTTGGCCGTTGTGGAGCATTGGCACTGCTGTGCGGCAGGTCACAATCCGGTAATGAGAGGATGGACGCATGAAGGGACGCGTCCTCGTCGTTGATGACGACTCCGCACTGGCCGAGATGCTCGGTATCGTGCTGCGTGGTGAGGGTTTTGAGCCGTTTTTCGTCGCGGATGGGGACAGGGCGCTAGCTGCGTTCCGGGAGACCAAGCCCGACCTGGTCCTGCTCGACCTGATGCTGCCCGGTCGGGACGGTATCGACGTCTGCCGGCAGATCCGGGCGGAGTCCGGTATTCCGATCGTCATGCTGACCGCGAAGACCGACACGGTCGACGTCGTGGTGGGCCTGGAGTCGGGTGCCGACGACTACGTCACCAAGCCGTTCAAGCCCAAGGAGCTGGTGGCCCGGGTGCGTGCCCGGCTGCGCCGTGCCGAGGAGCCGACGCCCGAGCAGCTGACCATCGGCGACCTGGTGATCGACGTGGCCGGCCACTCGGTGAAGCGGGACGGCCGGGGCATCCCGCTGACCCCGCTGGAGTTCGACCTGCTGGTCGCGCTGGCCCGCAAGCCCTGGCAGGTGTTCACCCGTGAGGTGCTGCTGGAGCAGGTCTGGGGTTACCGGCACGCGGCGGACACCCGCCTGGTCAACGTCCACGTGCAGCGCCTGCGGTCCAAGATCGAGAAGGACCCGGAGCGCCCCGAGATCGTGGTGACCGTCCGTGGCGTCGGCTACAAGGCCGGACCCAGCTGACGTGACGCACCTGGCTGACGAAGCCCCGTCGGGTTCCGCGACCGACGGGGCCGACGCGGTTCGCGGGTCCGTGCTGAGTTCGACCACCCGCCGTCGGCGCCGGGCGGCCGCGTTCGCGCTGCTGACCCGTCAGCTGCGTCGGCCCGCGCGCCGGGTGACGGCGCTGTACCGCCGGTCGATCCAGCTGCGCGTGGTGGCGGTCTCGCTGCTCGCGTCCATCGCGGTCGTCCTGGTGCTCGGCGTGGTCGTGATGGCGCAGGTGCGCACCGGCCTGCTCGGCACCAAGATGGCGGCCGCCCGCGAGCAGGCCAGGATCGGGTTCCAGGCGGAACTGAAGAAGATCGACGAGGCGAAGGACCAGCGGCTGCGGGTCGGCGCCACGCCCGACCCCACCATCGAGGAGACCGGCACCTGGCTGCTGCGGCAGGTCAACGACCTGGCCGCGAGCGGGCAGACCGTCTACTCGGTGATCGCGATGGCCGCCGGCACCGACGCCATCGTCCCGGAGAACGGCTTCGCGCCGCGCTTCTCGGGCGACATCCTGCCCAGCAGCGTCCCCGACACCCTGCGGGACAGGGTCCACTCCGAGCCCGGCCAGATGTTCGACCAGCCGGCCCGGATCCACCGGGCCGACGAGCGGACCGAGCCCGGGCTGGCCCTCGGCATGCAGTTCACCGGCCCGGCCGGCAACAGCTACCAGATGTTCTACGTGTTCTCCTTCGGCCAGGAGACCGACACCCTCGACCTGATCACCGGCACCCTGGCGACCGCCGGCGTGTTCGTGGTGATCCTGATGGGCGGCATCGCCTGGGTCGTGGTGCGCCAGGTGGTCACCCCGGTCCGGATGGCCGCCGGCATCTCCGAGCGGCTCGCCGACGGGCACCTGGAAGAGCGGATGAAGGTCACCGGCACGGATGACATCGCCCGCCTCGGCGAGTCGTTCAACCGGATGGCCAATGCCCTCCAGGCCCAGATCCGCCAGTTGGAGGAGCTGTCCCGGGTGCAGCGGCGCTTCGTCTCGGACGTCTCGCACGAGCTGCGCACCCCGCTGACCACGGTCCGGATGGCCGCGGACCTCATCTACGACAGCCGCGAGGACCTGGACCCGATGGCGGCCCGCTCGGCGGAGCTGTTGCAGGGCCAGCTGGACCGCTTCGAGTCGCTGCTCGCCGACCTGCTGGAGATCAGCCGCTTCGACGCCGGCGCCGCGATCCTGGACGGCGAGCCGGTCGACCTGCGCGACATCGTCGCCCGGGTGGTGGAGGCCGCCGACCCGCTGGCCCAGGCCAAGGGCAGTGCGGTGGTGATCCGCGGCGACGGCGAGCCGGTCGTCGCCGAGGTGGACTCCCGCCGGATCGAGCGCATCCTGCGCAACCTGGTGGTCAACGCCCTGGAACACGGCGAGGGACGCGACGTGGTGGTGCGGCTGGGCTCGGCCGACGGCGCGGTCGCGGTCGGCGTGCGCGACTACGGCATCGGCCTCAAGCCGGGCGAGGCGTCCCGGGTGTTCCACCGCTTCTGGCGGGCCGACCCGTCCCGGGTGCGGACCACCGGCGGCACCGGCCTCGGCCTGTCCATCGCGGTCGAGGACGCGCACCTGCACGGCGGCTGGCTGCAGGCCTGGGGCGAGCCCGGCGGCGGCTCGCACTTCCGGCTCACCCTGCCGCGCACCCGGGGCGGCGAGATCAGCCGGGCGCCGTTCCGGCTGGAGCCGGAGGACTCCCGCAACAACCGGGGCCTGGGCACCTACGGCGTGCCGTACCGGCGGGCGATCAGCCCGCCCGGCGCGACCGCGATGACCGCGGCCGAGGAGCAGGCGGAGACGCCGGAGGGGCCCGTCAACGGCTTCGGCAGCGGGCTCGGCGGGGTGCTGAACATCGGCCCCGACCTGGGCAAGCGCCGGCTGCCCGAAGGGCCGCGCGCGGACCCCTCGGACGTCCGGACGGCGGGGAGCGGGTACGGTGCCACCGGCGCCCAGGTGATGGTGGACCCGACGCCCGGACGGCCGTCGGTGGCACAGCGGACGGCGGAGCCGGACGTGACGGATGGGACGGGCGGGACGGACCTGGAGGGGTCGCAGCGTGCGAAGGACGAGCAGCAGGACTGAGCCGCGGTTCACGGCGGTGGCCGGCGTGGTGCTCGGCGCCCTGGTGGCGAGCGGCTGCGCGGCCATGCCGGACTCCGGCGGCATCTCCCGGGTGGAGCTGTCGCAGGGGGCGGCCGACAAGAACCTGCAGGCCAAGGTCTACCCGGTGGCGCCGGCCAAGGGCGCCAAGCCGCGCGCCCTGCTGACCGGGTTCCTGGACGCGGTGACCGCAGACGAGGGGTACGAGACCGCGCGCCAGTACCTCACCGAGAACGCCTCCGCGCACTGGAACCCGGACGCCGGCATCCAGGTGCTCTCCGCCGCCACCCCGAACCTCCCGGCCGGCCAGGAGATCGCCGACACCGACACCAGCGTCTCCGCGACGGTGACCGGGTCGCTGATCGCCAGGATCGACGAGAAGCACTCGTACCTGGCCGAGGGGCAGCGGGACGTCTCGGCCGACTTCACCCTCGTCCGGGAGAAGGACGGCGAGTGGCGGATCGACAAGCTGCCGACCGGCGTGATCATGAACGAGACCAACTTCAACAACAGCTACCGCCAGGTCGACCGGTACTTCTACACCACGCCGGACCCGTCCTCGACCGTCACCGGGAGCGCCGGCCAGCAGGTCCTGATCCCCGACCCGATCTACCTGCGGCGCCGGACAGACCCGCTGACCGCCGCTGCCAAGGCCCTGGTCGCCGGGCCCTCGACCTGGCTCGCGCCGGTCGCCCGGACGTCCTTCCCGAGCGGCGTCAGCGTCGACCGGGTGAGCGTCGACGACGGCCGGATCGCCCACGTGCAGCTCGGCGGGGCGGACGTCAGCGAACCGGTGTCCTGCCGGCGGATGGCGACCCAGCTCTTCTACACCCTCGCCGACCAGGGCAAGGGACAGGTCGAACGGCTTGAACTCAAGGGCCAGCGGGGCAACTGCTTCGCCAGCCGCAACGACCTGCCGGCCACCGGCCCCGGCGCCCTGGCCGGGCCGCTGCCCGCGCAGCAGTACTACCAGCGCGCCGACAACGGCCTCCTGATGGTCACCGACGAGCAGCGCAACGGCGAGCCGGTGCGCGGCGTCCTCGGCAAGCCGCAGCCGGCCGGCAAGGCGCCGCTCGGCACCATGGCCGTCAACCGGGACGGCTCCCGGGCCGCCGCGATCAGCGGGGACGGCCACCAGCTCTACTCGGTGCCGCTGGCGGACAGCGCGGTGGCGCTGCCCGACCCGGTGCTCACCTCGCCGGTGAAGACCGCCGACAAGGAGGACGGCCTCGCCTCGCCCAGCTGGGACGGCCGAGGCGACCTCTGGGTGGTGGACCGCAACCCGCAGGGCCCGCGGGTGGTGATGGTCCGCGGCAACCGGACGTACCCCGTCGCGGTCGAGGGGCTGGACGGGCAGACCGTGCAGGCCCTGAAGATCTCCTCGGACGGCGCCCGGGCCGCCCTGGTGGTCAAGACCGCGGGCGTGCCCAGCCGCTCGCTGTACTTCGGCCTGGTGGTGCACGGCGGTACCCCGGAGGCGCCGACCGCGCGGATCACCGGCCTGCGCCGGGCGGCCCCCTCGCTCACCGACGTCGCCTCGGTCTCCTGGGCGGAGGCCGACCAGCTGCTGGTGCTCGGCAAGGAGGCCGACCGGATCAAGCAGCTGTACTACATCGGCACCGACGGCACGCAGAGCGCCGACACCACGCTGCAGGCCGAGAACATGCTCACCGTCTCGGCCTCCGAGTCCCGGGGCAACGTCCTGGCCCAGGCGCCGTCGGTGCTCGCGGCGGCCGGAGGCGCGATCTACCGGCTGATCGGCAGTCAGTGGCGCGAGGTCCAGTTGGCCGACAAGGCCGGGTCCTTCTTCTACGCGGGCTAGGAACCCGCCGATCACGCTCTGACGTTCCGATCCCTGACGCCATGTCGGGCCGCCCGGTGCCTCAGCCGGGCCGGTGCGCGGTGGCGGCGACCGCGGCGCCCGCCCGGGCGGGCAGTCCGGCGTCCGCCAGTGCCCGGGCCGCCTCGGCGAGGCTGGCACCGGTGGTCACCAGGTCGTCCACCAGGACCGGCTGACGGCCCAGCAGGTCGCGCCGGGCGCGCGGCAGCACGGTGAGCGCGCCGTGCAGGTTGCGGTGGCGCTCGGCCGCGCTCAGCCCGGCCTGGTCGGCGACCGGGCGGGCGTGCCGCAGCAGCGGCTCGGCCCGGGCGTCCAGGCCGCACCGGCGCAGCGAGCGGGCGGCGGCCCCGGCCAGCCGCAGCGTCGGGTCGTGGCCGCGGGCGCGGACGGCGGATCGGGCCGAGGGCATCGGGACCAGCAGCAGCGGCGCGGCGGCGGCACGCGGTCCCAGGGCGGAGCGGACGGCCCGGCCGAGCGCCTCGCCGAGCGGGCCCGCCAACCGCAGCGCGCCGCGCTCCTTGTGGGCGAGCAGCAACTGCCGGACGGAGTCGGCGTACGGGGCGGCGGCGTGCGCCCAGGGCAGCAGCGTGGGGCCGGGCCGGGTGGCGGCCAGCGCGTGCCGGCAGGCCGGGCAGAGCTGGGTGCGCTCGGCGCCGCAGCCGGCGCAGCGGGCCGGGACCAGGACGTCCAGCAGTCCGGCCAGTGCGTGGCCGAACGGCCCTTGGGCGGACGGCGGACGGGTGGGGGCGGGGGGTGGTGGCACGGCTGCTCCTGGCGACGGCAGGCACGGAGAGTGAGCAAAGGATGCGCCGTACGGGGGGTGTTGTCCAGGTATTTACCCGTGCTTCACTCGCAGGAGGGTAGACAGGGTCCAACAGCTTGACCGCCCGCCCGCAGTATCGGGTCATACCCGACTCCGCGCCTGGGGAGGCGAAAACCCCGTGTGAGGTGTTCGATAAAGCTCCAAGGGGTTTCAACCGTCCCTGGTGGGGAGGAAGTGAGGTGAGGGCCAGTCGTTTCCCGCCGCTGGCGGCGGGGGCGGGGGGCCGGCAGTGGATGGGCTGGTCCAGCTGGGTCTCAGTCCGGTCCGGTAGCACCCGGATCGGCGTCAGCACGAGGGATCGGAGTTCTGCGTGGACATCGTCGTCAAGGGCCGCAAGACCGAGGTGCCCAAGAGGTTCCGCGAGCACGTGGCCGAGAAGCTGGAGAAGGTCCAGAAGTTCGACGGCAAGGTGATCAGCCTCGACGTCGAGGTGTCCAAGGAGCACAACCCGCGGCAGGCCGACCGGTCCGAGCGGGTGGAGATCACTCTCCGTACCCGTGGGCCGGTGATCCGGGCCGAAGCCGCCGCCGCCGACCCGTACGCGGCGCTCGACCTGGCCTCGGCGAAGCTCGACGCCCAGCTGCGCAAGTCCGCGGACCGGCGCCGAGTGCACAAGGGCGGCAACGGCCGCACCCCCATCAGCGTCGCCGAGGCGACCGCGGCGCTGGCCGCGCTGCCGGACACGGCGGTGCGGGAGGGCGAGACCAACGGGGCCGTCCGCAAGACCATGATGGGATCCCTGGAAGTGGAGGGCGAAGGCCCGCTGGTGGTCCGGGAGAAGACCCACCCGGCCGCCCCCATGGCGCTGGACCAGGCGCTGTACGAGATGGAACTGGTCGGCCACGACTTCTACCTCTTCGTGGAGAAGGACAGCGGCCTGCCGAGCGTCGTCTACCGCCGTCACGGCTACCACTACGGCGTCATCCACCTGCAGACCGACGGGTCGGCCGGCGCGGGCGGCGGCGCGGGCGGGGCGATCGGCGAAAGCGACGACGAGGACTGACCGTCCGAAGACAATCCTGGAGGGGTGACCCCGGCGGCCGAGTCCGCCGGGGTCACCGGCGTTTCGGGGCAGGGCGGGTGGAGCGGGAGTCGAGGGCGGGCCCGGGAGGTCACCCGATGCGGAACGGCGGCGTCGGAGGGTGACAGCAACGGCCGCGCGGCGTGGAATGATTGGCGCACGACGACCCGCGAAGGGGGAGGAGCGGATGGGGGATCACTTCGGGCTGGGGCCCGCTACGGGGCCGGTCACCGGACTGTCACCGGGACCGGAGGAGGAACCCGCGTACGCGCCGCACCGGGGTGAGCCGATCCGCGTACTGGTGGTGGACGACCACGCGTTGTTCCGCCGGGGGCTGGAGATCGTGCTCGCGGAGGAGCCGGACATCAAGGTCGTCGGCGAGGCCGGCGACGGCGCCGAGGCCGTGTTGAAGGCTGCCGACCTGCTGCCGGACATCATCCTGATGGACGTCCGGATGCCGCGCCGCAGCGGGATCGAGGCCTGCACGGCGATCAAGGACGTGGCACCCAGCACCAAGATCATCATGTTGACGATAAGCGACGAGGAGGCCGACCTCTACGAGGCGATCAAGGCGGGCGCCACCGGTTACCTGCTGAAGGAGATCTCCACCGACGAGGTCGCCACCGCGATCCGCGCGGTCGCCGACGGGCAGTCCCAGATCAGCCCGTCGATGGCGTCCAAGCTGCTCACCGAGTTCAAGTCGATGATCCAGCGTCGCTCCGACGACCGGGACCTGGTGCCCGCACCCCGGCTCACCGACCGGGAGTTGGAGGTGCTCAAGCTGGTGGCGACCGGGATGAACAACCGGGAGATCGCCAAGGAGCTGTTCATCAGCGAGAACACCGTGAAGAACCACGTGCGCAACATCCTGGAGAAGCTCCAACTGCACTCCAGGATGGAGGCGGTGGTGTACGCGATGCGCGAGAAGATCCTCGAAATAGGGTGACCGTGGCTGCGCCCCGGCCCTAGCTCGCGAGGAGTTTCTCGAGGGCCGGGCGCAGCCGTTCGTCCGGCAGGGCCTCGACCCGGACGCCGTCGCAGCCCACCCAGGCGGCCGCCTCGCGCAGGGCCGCCGCCAGCGCCTCGACGTGCCGGGCGCCGTGCCCTCGGTCGCCGGCCAGCGAGACCTGACGGGCCACCAGGGTGCGCCCCTCCCGGGGGGGGGGGGGGGGGGGGGGGAGGGGGGGGGGGGGGGGGGGGGGGGGGGTGGGGGGGGGGGGGGGGGGTGTGTGGGGGGGGGGGGGGGGGGGGTGCGGGTATGGTT
>NZ_JBWKER010000077.1:0-15287 GCF_056435345.1 Kitasatospora sp. NPDC043950 | reverse complement strand
GCGCCCGTTCCCTCCGCCCCACGAAAGGCCCCCCCCCCCACCCCCCCCCTCCCCCCCCCCCCCCCCCCGCCCCCCCCCCCCCCACCAGCCGGCCGCCGGCCAGCAGCGGCATCGCGAAGTAGCCGTGCACCCGCTTGTGCTTGGGCGTGTAGGCCTCCAGTCGGTGCGTCATGCCGAAGATCCGCTCGGTGCGTGCGCGGTCCCAGATCAGCGAGTCGAACGGCGAGAGCAGCGTGGTGCGGTGGCGCCCGCGCGGGGTGGTGGCCAGCGCGGCCGGGTCGGCCCAGGCCGCCGCCGCGCCGCCGCCCGGGCCCCAGCCGGCCACCTCGACCGGGACGAGCCCGCAGTCCGCGAGGACCGGGTCCAGCTCCTCGGCGCGCAGCCGGTGGTAGTCCAGCAGGTCGGCCCGGGTGGCCACGCCGAGCGCGGCCCCGGCCTGGGCGACCAGGGTGCGCACGCACTCCCGGTCGGTGCGGTCCTGCCCGAACAGCGCCTCGGGGATGGCCTGTTCGGCCAGCGCGTAGACGCGCTTCCAGCTCCGGCGCTCGGTGCAGACCACGTCGCCGAAGGCCAGCGCCCGCTCCACCGCGATCTTGGTGTCCGACCAGTCCCACCACTCGGCGGTCTTCTTGGCGCCGCCCAGCTCCGTGGAGGTCAACGGGCCCTCGGCGCGCAGCTTGTCGAGCACGTGCCGGTACGTCTCGGGCGTCACCTGGTGGCCCCAGAGGTGGCCGCGCTCGCGGTAGCGGCGGCGCCGGAACGCGAACAGCGGCCACTCCTCGACCGGCAGGATGCAGGCCGCGTGCGACCAGTACTCGAAGCTCGTGCCCGCGCCCCAGTACGCCGCCTCGACGGCCGGACGGCCGACCGCGCCGAGCCGGGCGTACGGCACCAGTTCGTGCGAGCGGGCCAGCACCGAGATGGTGTCCAACTGGACGGCGCCCAGGTGCCGCAGCACCCCGCGCACCCCGGCCCGGCGGTCCGGCGCGCCGAGCAGGCCCTGGGCGCGAAGGGCGATCCGGCGGGCTTCGTCGGCGCTCAGGACGGTGACGGGCGGCGGGCCGGCGGGGGAGCCGGCGGCAGGCAGGGCGGTCATGTCGGCGAGGGTAGTCCGGGGCACCGACAGCCGGTCGGGGGGCGCCGGCGCGGACGTCAGGGGCGGAGGTCCGGGAGGTCCGGGAGGTCCGAGGCGAGCAGCGAGGCGACCCAGGCGTCGTGGAAGGTGCCGCGCTGCTCGGCGTACGAGCGCAGGGTGCCCTCGAAGCGGTAGCCGACCTTCTCGGCCACCGCGCGGGAGCCCTCGTTACCCACGTAGGCCTGCCACTCCAGGCGGCGCAGACCGAGTTCGACCAGGCCGTGGCGGGCGACCGCGCGGGCGGCCTCGACCGTGTAGCCGCGGCCGCGGAACTCCTTCGTCGCCCACCAGCCGACCTCGGCGGAGCCCGGGTCGCCGTGGCGCAGCACGAGGCCCTGGGTGCCGACCAGGGCGTCGGAGCCGCGCTCGAACACGCACCAGATCCGGTTCTCGCCGGTGCGCCAGCCCTGCGCGGCGAGGTCGCGGACGAAGTACTCGGCGTCCTCGCGCCGGTACGGGCTCGGGACGACCGTCCAGCGCTGGATCTCGGCGTCCTGGCAGGCGGCGAAGACGGCGTCGATGTCCGACTCCTGCGGGGCCCGCAGGACGAGGCGGTCCGTGGTGAGGGTGACGGTGCGGGGCTCTTCCATGGGCGGATTATTCCGTGGAGAGAGGAATTCGGGCATCCGAATATCGAGCCGACCCCTCGATCCGCTGACCGGTTTGTCCCGGTGGGCGGTGCTATCGGATCAAGTGCTCGCGCGGGTGACACGGGAATACCGTGCTGACGCACCTCCCGGGGCATTGGACTCCTCGCATACGATGGCCCGTGCGGTGGGGTGAACCCGCCGTGCAGTCGTCCAGTGCCAATACAGGCAAGGAGCCCGCCCAAGTGTCCGTCTTCGACAAGATCCTGCGCGCCGGCGAAGGCAAGATCCTTCGCAAGCTGCAGCGGATTGCTGCCCAGGTCAACTCCATCGAAGAGGACTTCGTCAACCTCACCGACGCCGAGCTGCGCGCGCTGACCGACGAGTACAAGCAGCGGCTCGCGGACGGCGAGACCCTGGACGACATCCTCCCCGAGGCGTTCGCCACGGTGCGCGAGGCCGCCAAGCGGGTGCTCGGTCAGCGGCACTACGACGTTCAGCTCATGGGTGGCGCGGCCCTGCACCACGGGTACGTCGCGGAGATGCGCACCGGTGAGGGCAAGACCCTCGTCGGCACCCTGCCCGCGTACCTGAACGCGCTCACCGGCAAGGGCGTCCACCTGATCACCGTCAACGACTACCTCGCCGAGCGCGACTCGGAGTGGATGGGCCGGGTGCACCGCTTCCTCGGCCTCGAAGTCGGCGTGATCCTCGGCAACATGACGCCCGCCGAGCGCAAGCACCAGTACTCGATGGACATCACGTACGGCACGAACAACGAGTTCGGCTTCGACTACCTGCGCGACAACATGGCCTGGTCGAAGGACGAACTCGTCCAGCGCGGCCACAACTTCGCGGTCGTCGACGAGGTCGACTCGATCCTCATCGACGAGGCCCGCACCCCGCTGATCATCTCCGGCCCGGCCGACCAGGCGACCAAGTGGTACGCCGACTTCGCCAAGCTGGTGCTGCGCCTGAAGATCGACCGCGACTACGAGGTCGACGAGAAGAAGCGCACCGTCGGCATCCTGGAGGAGGGCGTCACCCGGGTCGAGGACTACCTCGGCATCGACAACCTCTACGAGTCGGTGAACACCCCGCTGGTCGGCTTCCTGAACAACGCCATCAAGGCGAAGGAGCTGTACCGGGCGGACAAGGACTACGTCGTCATGAACGGCGAGGTCATGATCGTCGACGAGCACACCGGCCGCATCCTGGCCGGCCGCCGCTACAACGAGGGCATGCACCAGGCGATCGAGGCGAAGGAGGGGGTGGAGGTCCAGAACGAGAACCAGACGCTGGCCACCATCACCCTGCAGAACTTCTTCCGCCTGTACGACAAGCTCGCCGGCATGACCGGTACCGGCACCACCGAGGCCGCCGAGTTCCACCAGATCTACAAGCTCGGCGTGGTGCCGATCCCGACCAACAAGAACCCGCTGCGCATCGACCAGCCCGACCTGATCTACAAGTCGGAGCCGGCCAAGTTCGCCGCCGTGGTCGAGGACATCGCCGAGAAGCACGAGAAGGGCCAGCCGGTGCTGGTCGGCACCGTGTCGGTGGAGAAGTCCGAGTACCTCTCGCAGGAGCTGCGCAAGCGCGGCATCCCGCACGAGGTGCTGAACGCCAAGCACCACGAGCGCGAGGCGCAGATCGTCGCGCAGGCGGGCCGCAAGGGCGCCGTGACTGTCGCCACCAACATGGCCGGCCGCGGTACCGACATCATGCTCGGCGGCAACTCCGACCACCTCGCGGCGGCCGAGCTGGCGCAGCGCGGGCTCACCCCGACCGAGACCCCGGAGGAGTACGAGGCCGCGTTCCCCGCCGCCCTGGAGAAGGCCAAGGCCTCGGTCAAGGCGGAGCAGGACGAGGTCAAGGAGGCCGGCGGCCTCTACGTGCTGGGCACCGAGCGGCACGAGTCCCGCCGGATCGACAACCAGCTGCGCGGCCGCTCCGGCCGTCAGGGCGACCCGGGCGAGTCCCGCTTCTACCTGTCGCTGGGCGACGACCTGATGCGCCTGTTCAAGGCCGGCATGGTCGAGCGCGTGCTGTCGATGGCCAACGTGCCCGAGGACGTGCCGATCGAGTCCAAGATGGTCACCCGGGCGATCGCCTCCGCGCAGACCCAGGTCGAGCAGCAGAACTTCGAGATCCGCAAGAACGTCCTCAAGTACGACGAGGTGCTGAACCGCCAGCGCGAGGTCATCTACGGCGAGCGCCGCCGCGTGCTGGAGGGCGAGGACCTGCAGGAGCAGGTCGGCCACTTCATGGACGACACCGTCGAGGCCTACGTCAAGGCGGCCACCGGCGAGGGCTTCGAGGACGACTGGGACCTGGAGAAGCTCTGGACCGCGCTCAAGCAGCTCTACCCGCTCACCCTTGACCTGGAGGAGCTGGAGGAGGAGGCCGGCGGCTCCGCCGGGATGACCTCCGAGTTCCTGGTCAAGGTCGTCCAGGAGGACATCCAGGCGCAGTACGGCGCCCGCGAGGACCAGCTCGGCGCCGAGATCATGCGTGAGCTGGAGCGCCGGGTCGTGCTGTCGGTGCTGGACCGCCGCTGGCGCGAGCACCTCTACGAGATGGACTACCTCCAGGAGGGCATCGGCCTGCGGGCCATGGCGCAGCGCGACCCGCTGATCGAGTACCAGCGCGAGGGCTTCGACATGTTCACCGCGATGATGGAGGGCATCAAGGAGGAGTCCGTCGGCTACCTGTTCAACCTGGAGGTCCAGGTCGAGCAGCAGGTCGAGGAGGTCCCGGTCGCGGACGCCGAGGTGCTGCTCGACAAGCTGGAGAAGGACGCCGCCCGCCCGGAGATCAAGGCCAAGGGCCTGGAGGCCCCGAAGCCGCAGCGGCTGCACTACACGGCCCCCTCGGACGAGGTCGGCGGCGGTGTCATCGAGGGCGACTTCGAGGACCTCGCGCCGGAGGACGAGGGCGACGGGCTGACCCGCGCCGAGCGCCGCAAGGCCGCGAAGTCGGCCAAGGGCCGCCGCCGCAAGGGCTGAGCAGGCCGCAGGACGCCGCACAGGGCGCCGCTCCCGGACGGGGGCGGCGCCCTGTGCCGTCCCGGGCCGGCACGCGGTCGTGGGGGCCGCTGTGGCCGCCCTGGCCGCTGTGACGACCGTGGTCGCCGTGACGGCCGTGGTCATCGGGCCTCCACGGCGGTGCACTGCCACTGCCCGGCCTGGCCGCGCTGCTCCAGCCGGAAGGCCACCATGTGGTGCCGCCGGCCGAGGTCGACCCGGACGCAGGCCTCGACCGCGTCGGGCGAGGGCGACCGGTCGTGCACCGGGCCCAGCCGGGGCCGGTCGGCGGCGCCGCCGCGGCGCAGCGCGCCGGCCCGGACCAGGGAGGCGAGCTGCCCGTAGCCGTCCAGGCTGGTGTGCCGCATCAGCTGGCCGGAGGGCCGGGCGCCGGTGAGCACCTCGACCAGCTGGTGGGCGAAGCGGGAGGCCAGCGCCCGGGGGTCGTGGCCGCCCGGGCCGGTGCAGGCGGCGCGGGGGTGGCGCGGGCGGCGCCCGGCCGGGTCGTGGGCGGCGGTCGTGCGCGGCCGGCGGTGCGGGCGGGCGGTGAGCGGTGCGGTCACGGTGGGCTCCTCGACACGGTGGTGCGGGTGCGGACGGGTCCTTGCTAGCGGTGGGCCGTGTCGGGCGGCAAGGGCTTTTGCCGCTGCCCCCGGAGTGACCGGCAAGTTCACCTATCCGAGTGAATCGATCAGTGCGGTGCCGGGCCCGGCGCGCGGTCGCACGGTGCCCGATTGACGTGCGTGGGCGGGCCGTACGGTCCGAAAGAGGACGGTTCGATGCGCCGGACCGGGTGGCCCGAATCGCCGCCCCCGTTGCGGTGCCCGGCCGTCGGCGCGCACCATCGGAGCCTGATCGGGAACCGCGCGGAGCGGGACGGGGCCGGGCGGCCACGACCGCACCCACGACGACGGGCGGCCGCGATGACGACACGGGTAGCGGCGGTTCCGGCTCCGGCAGTCGCGGGCACCGCCCCGCCGACCGGGGACGCACCCCGGCGCGGCCTGGTGCTGGGCGGCGGCGGGATGCTCGGTGCGGCCTGGACGGTCGGCGCGCTCTGCGCCGTCGAGGAGGCCACCGGCTGGCGGCCGGGCCACGCGGACGTGCTGCTCGGCACCTCGGCGGGCTCGATCCTCGGCGCGATGCTGGCCGGCGGGGTCCGCACCGAGCAACTGCGTGACCACCAGCGCGGCCTGCCGATCACCGACGGCCCGCTGGCCGGGGTGGACTTCGACTACGACACGGCCGCCGGCGGCGCGCTGCCGCCCCGCCCCGGGGCGGGCATCGGCTCGCCCGGCCTGCTGCGGGACGCCGTCCGGCACCCGCGCGAGTACCCGCTGCTGACCATGGTGTCGGCGATGGCGCCGCCCGGCCGCGGTTCGCTGGCCCCGGTCGGCGAGCTGGTGCGCGGCCTGCTCGGCCCGGGCGGCTGGCCGCCGCCGGGCGCCGACGGCGAGGCCGGCGCCGGGGCCGCGGCGCTGCGGGTGGCGGCCGTGGACTACCGCAGCGGCCGCCGGGTGGTCTTCGGGGACCCGGACGCCCCGGCGGTCGCGGTCGCCGACGCGGTGATGGCCTCCTGCTCGATCCCCGGCTGGTTCGCGCCGGTGCGGCTGAACGGCTCGGCGTACGTGGACGGCGGCTGCTGGTCCGCCACCAACGCCGACCTGCTGCTCGGCCGCGGCCTGGACGAGGTGTACGTGCTCGCCCCGATGGCCCTGCGGCTGCGCCCCCGTGCCGACCGTGCCGACCGCGCCGACGCCGACGCCGACGCCGGCGGGGTCGCCGGCACCAGCGGGCTCGCGGGCTCCCTCGCCGCGCTGCGCGAGTGGCGCGCCCGGGACCGCCCGCGCGGCGTGCTGGCCCAGCTGGTCAGTCGCTACCGCCGCGCCGTCACCCGGCAGCTGCTGCGCGAGGCCGTGCTGCTGCGGGCCGAGGGCGTACGGGTGCGGCTGCTCGCGCCGACGCCGGCCGACCTGGCCGTGATGGGCCCGAACATGATGGACCCGGCCCGCCGCGACGCGGTGCTGGAGAGCGCCCTGCGCACGTGCGGTGAGGCCCTGCGGGCCGCCCGCTGAGTCGGGCCGAGGTGATCACGCCCGGCCCGGCGGCGCTTATTCTTGGGGCGCTGGAAGCTGTGCCGCTGGACGAACCGGAGAGTGCCACCGATGCGCGTGTACGTGCCCACCACCCTGAACGGCCTGGCGGCGGCGCACCCGGGTGGTGCCCTGGACCAGTCCGCGGCCTACGCCGTGACGCCCGCGCTGCGCGAGTGGTACGTCAGTGACGACCTGGAGGAACTGGAGTACGCGGCGCTGAACCGGGCCGCGCAGTCCTCCCTGCGGCTGCTGGCCGCCGACCCGGACGCCCCGCGCCGCCGGGTCGTGGTGGCCCTGGACGTGGCCGACTCGGCCGTCCGGCCGTTCCCCGGCGACGAGTACCAGGACCAGGCCTCGCTCGGCCGGGTGGTGCTGGCCGGCCCGCTGTCGCTGGCGAAGGCGGCGGCGGTGCACGCGGACGTCGCCGACGGCGAGGTGGTCGAGGACGTCGCGGCGGCGGTGGCGGCGGTGGCCGCGGCCGACGCGGGCGACCAGGACGCCCAGTTCACCGTGGACGGGGCCGAGGACCACGACCTGCTCTGGTTCGCCACCCAGGAGATCTCCGCGCTGCTGGCCTGAACGGCCGGTCGCGCCGGAGCGGAGCAGCAGGGTGCGTGAGCCCCGTCCTACCGGCGTGTCGGTGGTCGGGGTTACCGTTTCGCGCGTGGCTACACACATCGTTTGGGACTGGAACGGCACGCTCTTCCACGACATGGAGGCGGTGCTCGGCGCGAGCAACGCCGCGTTCGCGACCATCGGCGTCGGGCCGATGACCATGCGGGAGTACCGCGAGCAGTACGAGATCCCGATCCCCCGGTTCTACGAGCGGCTGCTCGGCCGGATGCCGTCCCAGGAGGAGTGGCTCCGGCTGGACGAGGCCTTCCACGACCGCTACCGGGAGCTGAGCCCGGCCTGCGGGCTGACGGACGGCGTGCACGAGCTGATGGACGGCTGGCGGGAGGCCGGGCACAGCCAGTCGCTGCTGTCGATGTACGAGCACGAGAAGCTGCTGCCGCTGGTCGACGCCTTCGGCCTGACCGGCCGGTTCCTGCGGGTGGACGGCCGCAGCGGCCCGTCCGGCGGCCAGAAGGCGGAGCAGCTGGCCCGGCACCTGGCCGCGCTCGGCGAGCGGGTGGACCCGGCCCGTACGGTGCTGATCGGCGACGCCGCGGACGACGCCCGGGCGGCGCTGGGCGCGGGTGCGCACGCGGTGCTCTACACCGGCGGCTCGCACACCCGGGAGAAGCTGGAGCCGCTCGGGGTGCCGGTGGTGGACAGCCTGGCGGAGGCGGTCGAGCTGGCCGGGCGGCTGGGGCGGGGCTGACCGTCCGCGGCGGGCGTGGCGGGCGCCACGTCCGCCGTCCGCGTGTCTGAGCGGGCGGATCGCGCGGCCGCTGGTCAGGCTGGACCAGGGCCTGTCCGGTGGATCGGGCCTTCCCACCGGAGCAGTCAGCAGGACGGAGCCGCCATGCCGATCGACGCAGTCACCGAGGTGCCCCTCCCGGTCAACGAGCCGGTGCTGGGGTACGCGCCCGGCAGCCCGGAGCGGGACCGGCTGGTCCGGCGGCTGGACGAGCTGGCGGCCGAGCAGATCCCGTTGCCGATGACCATCGGCGGCGAGCAGCGGTTCGGCGGCGGTGAGCGGATCGACGTCGTCCAGCCGCACCACCACGCCGCCAAGCTGGGGGTGCTCGGCAACGCCACCCGGGAGGACGCCCGCGCGGCGGTGGACTCGGCGCTCGCGGCGGGCCGGCAGTGGCGGTCGCTGTCCTTCGACGACCGGGCGGCGGTCTTCCTGCGGGCCGCCGACCTGCTGGCCGGGCCCTGGCGGGAGACCCTCAACGCGGCCACCATGCTCGGTCAGTCCAAGACCGCGCAGCAGGCCGAGATCGACTCCGCCTGCGAGCTGATCGACTTCTGGCGGTTCAACGTCCAGTTCGCCCGGCGGATCCTGGCCGAGCAGCCGATCTCCGCACCGGGCGTCTGGAACCGGGTGGACCACCGCCCGCTGGAGGGTTTCGTCTACGCGATCACCCCGTTCAACTTCACCGCGATCGCCGGCAACCTGCCGACCGCGCCCGCGCTGATGGGCAACACCGTGGTCTGGAAGCCCGCGCCGACCCAGACCCTGGCCGCGTACTACCTGATGCGGCTGCTGGAGGCGGCCGGTCTGCCGCCCGGGGTGGTCAACCTGGTCACCGGCGACGGCGTCCAGCTGTCCGCGGTCGCCCTCGCCGACCCGGCGCTCGCCGGGCTGCACTTCACCGGCTCCACCGCCACCTTCCAGTCGCTCTGGCAGACCATCGGCGCCAACATCGGCGGCTACCGGACGTACCCGCGGATCGTCGGCGAGACCGGCGGCAAGGACTTCCTGCTGGCCCACCGCTCGGCCGATCCGGCGATCCTGAAGGCGGCGCTGGTCCGCGGCGCGTTCGAGTACCAGGGCCAGAAGTGCTCGGCGCTCTCCCGGGCCTACCTGCCGCGCAGCCTCTGGCAGAAGATCAAGGACGAGCTGGTGGCCGAGGTGGACGCGCTGACGGTGGGCGACGTCACCGACCTCTCCAACTTCATGGGCGCCCTCATCGACCGGCGCGCGTTCGAGAAGAACCGGGACGCCATCGAGCGGGCCAAGGCCGATCCGACGATCGAGCTGGCGGCGGGCGGCCAGTACGACGACGCGATCGGCTGGTTCGTCCGGCCGACCGTCCTGGTCTCCTCCGACTACCGCAACGAGATCTTCCGGACGGAGTACTTCGGTCCGATCCTGGCCGTCCACGTCTACGAGGACGCCCGCTGGGAGGACGTGCTGCGCCGGGTCGACTCCGGCGCCCCGTACGGCCTGACCGGCTCGGTGATCGCGCAGGATCGTTACGCCATCGCCCAGGCGGTCGAGGCGCTGCGGTTCACCGCCGGGAACTTCTACATCAACGACAAGCCGACCGGCGCGGTCGTCGGCCAGCAGCCCTTCGGCGGCGGCCGGGCCTCCGGGACCAACGACAAGGCGGGCGCCGCCCAGAACCTCCTGCGCTGGACCTCGGCCCGCGCGATCAAGGAGACCTTCGTTCCCCCCACGGACCTGCGGTACCCGCACATGGGCTGAGAGTGAACGGGAGGCTCCGGTTTGGACATGGTGTCCAGGACGGACCGATCATCCTGCGGGTTTGCGCCTCCCTGTCCCTGTCCACCTTCGATTGATCCGGTTAGGCTGGCTGGCGTCGTCGGGTGGCTCCGCAGGACGAATCGTCCTACCCACTGCGAAGGTATTTCATGCGTGCCATGAAGCCTTTTCAGTTGGAAGGTGCGGCAGGATTGCGAGTGACCCGTCGGTGTACACCCACACACCACCGAGTCACGCAACGGCGCGCGACAGGAGCCAAGAAGTCATGCAGACCAAGCTGGACGCAGCCAAGGCCGACCTGCTCAAGAAGGCAGCCACAGCCGCTGAGAACAGCCAGGTGGGGGGAGCGGCGCCGGGGGAAGGCCTGAGCAACGGCGCTCTGACCGCGTACCTGCACCACTACTACCTCCACACCGCGCCCGAGGACCTGGTCGACCGCGACCCGGTCGACGTCTACGGCGCGGCGGCCTCCCACTACCGGCTGGGCCTCAAGCGCCCGCAGGGCACCGCCGAGGTGCGGGTGTACACCCCCTCGGTCGAGGAGAACGGCTGGTCCTGCGGCCACACCGTGGTCGAGGTCGTCACCGACGACATGCCCTTCCTGGTCGACTCCGTCACCAACGAGCTGTCCCGCCAGGACCGCGCCATCCACGTCGTGATCCACCCCCAGCTGGTCGTCCGCCGTGACATCACCGGCAAGCTGCTGGAGATCCTGGACGTCGACGCCTGCTCCCGCAGCCAGGCCGCCGGCACCGAGTGGCCCGCCGACGCGACCGTCGAGTCGTGGATGCACATCGAGATCGACCGCGAGACCGACCGCGACGACCTGCGCGCGATCGAGACCGACCTGCGCCGGGTGCTCGGCGACGTCCGCGAGGTCGTCGAGGACTGGAGCAAGATGCGCGAGAGCGCGCTGCGCCTGGCCGACGAGCTCGCCGAGGAGCCCCCGACCGGCCTGCCCGAGCAGGAGGTCGGCGAGGCCTGGGAGCTGATGCGCTGGCTCGCCGACGACCACTTCACCTTCCTCGGCTACCGCGAGTACGACCTGGTCGAGCACGAGGGCGAGGAGGTCCTGAAGGCCGTCGCCGGGACCGGCCTCGGCATCCTGCGCTCCGACCCGCGCGGCCACGACGACCACCACCACCCGGCCAGCGAGGCCTTCGGCCGCCTCTCCGCGCCGGTCCGCGCCAAGGCCCACGAGAAGAAGCTGCTCGTCCTCACCAAGGCCAACAGCCGCTCCACCGTGCACCGCCCGTCCTACCTGGACTACGTCGGCGTCAAGAAGTTCAACGCCGCCGGCGAGCCGATCGGCGAGCGCCGCTTCCTCGGCCTGTTCTCCTCCGCCGCCTACACCGAGTCGGTCACCCGCATCCCGGTCGTGCGCCGCAAGGTGCAGGAGGTGCTCGAAGGCTCCGGCTTCTCCAGCGAGAGCCACGACGGCCGCGACCTGCTGCAGATCATGGAGACCTTCCCGCGGGACGAGATGTTCCAGACCGCGGCCTCCGAGCTGATCTCCATCGCCACCAGCGTGCTGTACCTCCAGGAGCGCCGTAAGCTGCGGCTCTTCCTGCGCCAGGACGAGTACGGGCGCTACTTCTCCGCGTTCATCTACCTGCCGCGCGACCGCTACACCACCCGGATCCGGCTGCTGCTCACCGAGATCCTCAAGGAGGAGCTGAACGGCGCCACCATCGACTACACGGTGTACGCCACCGAGTCGGTGCTGACCCGTCTGCACTTCGTGGTCCGCGTCGCCCCCGGCACCGAACTGCCGCGGCTCACCGACTCCGACATCGAGCGGATCGAGAACCGCCTCGCCGAGGCCGCCCGGTTCTGGATGGACGGCTTCCACGACCAGCTGCACACCGAACTGGGCGAGGAGAAGGCCGCCGAGCTCGGCCACAAGTACGCCAACGCCTTCCCCGACGGCTACCGCGCCGACTTCCCGCCGCGCACCGCCGTCGCCGACATCAAGCAGATCGAGTCGCTGCACGGCGAGGGCGACTTCCGCCTCAACCTGTACCAGCCGGTCGGCGCGGGCGACGACGAGCGCCGCTTCAAGGTCTACCGGGTCGGCGGCCCGATCTCGCTCACCGAGGTCCTGCCGGTGCTCCAGCGCCTGGGCGTCGAGGTGCTGGACGAGCACCCGTACGCGCTGCGCCGCTCCGACGACACCACCGCGTGGGTGTACGACTTCGGCCTGAGGCTGCGCGAGGCCACCGAGCTCACCGACGAGGCCCGCGAGCGCTTCCAGGAGACCTTCGCCGCCACCTGGACCGGCAAGGCCGAGAACGACGGCTTCAACGAGCTGGTCCTCACCGCCGGGCTGACCTGGCGCCAGGCGACGGTGCTGCGCGCGTACGCCAAGTACCTGCGCCAGGCGGGCTCCACGTTCTCCCAGGACTACATGGAGGACGCGCTCCGCAACAACACCCACACCACCCGGCTGCTGGTCAACCTGTTCGAGGCCCGGCTGAGCCCCAGCCACCAGCAGGGCGCCGCCGAGCTGACCGAGGGCATCCTGGAGGAGCTGTCCGGCGCGCTCGACGAGGTCGTCTCGCTGGACGAGGACCGCATCCTGCGCTCCTTCCTGCACCTCATCACGGCCACCCTGCGGACCAACTTCTTCCAGCACGACGGCTCCGGTGACTGGCACTCCTACGTGTCGATGAAGTTCGACCCGAAGGCCATCCCGGACCTGCCGGCCCCGCGCCCCGCGTTCGAGATCTGGGTGTACTCGCCGCAGGTCGAGGGCGTGCACCTGCGCTTCGGCAAGGTCGCCCGCGGCGGTCTGCGCTGGTCCGACCGGCGCGAGGACTTCCGCACCGAGATCCTCGGCCTGGTCAAGGCGCAGATGGTCAAGAACACCGTCATCGTGCCGGTCGGCGCCAAGGGCGGCTTCGTCGCCAAGCAGCTGCCGGACCCGTCGGTCGACCGGGACGCCTGGCTGGCCGAGGGCATCTCCTCGTACAAGACGTTCATCTCCGCGCTGCTCGACATCACCGACAACCTGGTCGCCGGCGAGGTCGTCCACCCGGCCGACGTCGTCCGCCACGACGAGGACGACACCTACCTCGTCGTCGCCGCCGACAAGGGCACCGCGACCTTCTCCGACATCGCCAACGGCGTCGCCGAGTCCTACGGCTTCTGGCTGGGCGACGCGTTCGCCTCCGGCGGTTCGGCCGGCTACGACCACAAGGGCATGGGCATCACGGCCCGCGGCGCCTGGGAGTCGGTCAAGCGCAACTTCCGCGAGCTCGGCGTCGACACCCAGACCGAGGACTTCAAGGTCATCGGCATCGGCGACATGTCCGGCGACGTCTTCGGCAACGGCATGCTGCTCAGCGAGCACATCCGCTTGGTCGCCGCCTTCGACCACCGCCACATCTTCCTCGACCCGAACCCGGACGCCGCCGCCTCCTACGCCGAGCGGCGCCGGCTCTTCGAACTGCCCCGCAGCTCCTGGGACGACTACGACAAGTCGCTGATCTCGGCCGGCGGCGGCGTCTTCCCGCGCACCGCCAAGTCGATCCAGCTCAGCACGCAGGTCCGGGCCGCCCTCGGCGTCCAGGACACCCGGCTCACCCCGGCCGAGCTGATGAAGGCGATCCTCCAGGCGCCGGTCGACCTGTTCTGGAACGGCGGCATCGGCACCTACGTCAAGGCCTCCACCGAGACCAACGCCGAGGTCGGCGACAAGGCCAACGACGCCATCCGCGTCAACGGCGACCAGGTCCGGGCCCGCGTCATCGGCGAGGGCGGCAACCTCGGCTGCACCCAGCTCGGCCGCATCGAGTACGCCGCGGTCGGCGGCCCCGAGAGCGCCGGCGGCTGGATCAACACCGACGCCATCGACAACTCGGCCGGTGTGGACACCTCGGACCACGAGGTCAACATCAAGATCCTGCTCAACCAGGTCGTCGCCGACGGCGACATGACGGTCAAGCAGCGCAACGTCCTGCTCGCCGAGATGACCGACGAGGTCGGCCACCTGGTGCTGCGCAACAACTACGCGCAGAACGTGGTGTTGGCCAACGCCGTCGCCCAGGCGCACAGCATGGTCAACGTCCACTCCCGGATGATCAACCGGCTGGAGTCGGCCGGCCAGCTCGACCGGGGCCTGGAGTTCCTGCCCACCGAGCGCCAGATCCGCGAGCGCCAGCAGAACGGCCGCGGCCTCTCGCAGCCCGAGATGTCCGTCCTGCTCGCGTACACCAAGATCACGCTGGCCGAGGAGCTGCTCGCCACCGCGCTGCCCGACGACCCGTACTTCCGCACCGCGCTGCACGACTACTTCCCGAGCGCGCTGCGGGCCCGGTTCGCCGACGCGATCGACAACCACGCGCTGCGCCGCGAGATCATCACCACCCTGATCGTCAACGACACGATCAACCGCGGCGGCTGCACCTTCGCCTTCCGGCTGAAGGAGGAGACCGGCGCGACCTACGAGGAGATCGCCCGGACCCACACCGCCGCCAGGGCCGTGTTCGACCTGGAGGACATCTGGGCCGAGATCGAGGGCCTGGACAACGAGGTCACGGCCCGGGTCCAGACCAAGATGCGGCTGCACTCGCGGCGCCTGGTCGAGCGTGCCACCCGGTGGATGCTCAACAACCGCCGCCAGCCGCTCGACATCGCCGGCACCATCGAGTTCTTCCACGACCGGGTCGACCAGGTCTGGGGCTCGCTGCCCAAGCCGCTGCGCGGCGACGACCTGGTCTGGTTCGAGGCCGTCTACAACGAGCTCGCCTCGGCCGGGGTGCCGGAGGAACTGGCCACCCGGATCGCCGGCCTCTCCTCGACCTTCCCGACCCTGGACATCAGCGAGGTCGCGGACCGCTCCGACAAGGACGTCGCCGAGGTCGCCGAGCTCTACTACGACCTCGCCGACCGCCTCCAGATCACCCACCTGCTCGACCGCATCATCGAGCTGCCCCGCACCGACCGCTGGTCGTCGATGGCCCGGGCCGCGATCCGCGAGGACCTCTTCGCGGCGCACGCGGCGCTGACCGCCGACATCCTCGCCTGCGGCCCCGAGGGCGCCACCCCGGAGGAGCGCTACAGCGCCTGGGCGGACCTCAACGCCACCCTGCTGAACCGCGCCAAGAGCACCCTCGACGACATAAGGGGTTCGGACAACTACGAGCTGTCCAGCCTCTCGGTCGCGATGCGCGTCATCCGCACCCTCCTGCGCACGGGCTCCATGCGCTGACGGCCGGCGGTACAGCCAGGCGGGGGGGGGGGGGGGGGGGGGGGGGGGGGGGGGGGGGGGGGGGGGGGGGGGGGGGGGGGGGGGGGGGGGGGGGGGGGGGGGGGGGGGGGGGG
>NZ_JBWKER010000076.1:0-32148 GCF_056435345.1 Kitasatospora sp. NPDC043950 | reverse complement strand
GGAGGGTGGGGCGATCCCAGGAACGCTCTGGGGTTCCCCCCCCTTCCCCCCCCTTTTGCCCCCTTCGCCCTTCGTCCCCCCCCGCCCCCCCCCCCGTTTTCTGGGGGCCCCCCCCGCCCCCGCCGGACACCAACGCGAAGGCCCCCTCCGGCAACTGCCGGCGGGGGCCTTCCGCGTCTGTCCGCGCCCGCGGTTTACGGCTCGAACTTGTAGCCCAGGCCGCGGACCGTGACCAGGTAGCGCGGGGCGCCCGGGTCCGGCTCGATCTTGGCCCGCAGGCGCTTCACGTGGACGTCCAGGGTCTTGGTGTCGCCGACGTAGTCCGCGCCCCACACCCGGTCGATCAGCTGCATGCGGGTGAGCACCCGGCCCGCGTTGCGCAGCAGCATCTCCAGCAGGTCGAACTCCTTCAGCGGGAGGTCGACCTTGGCGCCGTCCACGGTCACCACGTGCCGGTCGACGTCCATCCGGACCGGGCCCGCCTCCAGGGCGCCCGGGCCGCCGCCGTTCTCGCCGGCACCGCCGTCCTCGCCGCGGCGGCGCAGCACCGCCCGGATCCGGGCGACCAGCTCACGGGTGGAGTAGGGCTTGGTGACGTAGTCGTCCGCACCTATTTCCAGACCGACCACCTTGTCGATCTCGCTGTCCTTGGCGGTGACCATGATCACCGGCACGTTGGAGCGCACCCGCAGCTGACGGCAGACCTCGGTGCCCGGCAGGCCCGGCAGCATCAGGTCGAGCAGGACGAGGTCGGCGCCGTTGCGCTCGAACTGCTCCAGGGCGTCGGGGCCGGTGGCGGCGACGGCCACCTCGAAGCCCTCCTTGCGGAGCATGTACGACAGGGCGTCGCTGAACGACTCCTCGTCCTCGACCACCAGTACTCGGGTCACGATCAGGCCTCCGGGGCAAGCTGGGGGGTTGCGTCTGACAGGGGGTGTTCCCGCTCCCCCGTGGGGAGCGGACGGTCCGTGCGGCCTGTGGTGGCCGTCCGGTCCGTGGTGAGGGTTCTGGTGGGCGCGGCGGCGGCGCCACGGCCGCCGGTGGCACCGCGGGTGCCGAGGTCGCCGGTGTCGTCGAGGTCGTCGCCGTCCTCGGCCTCGGGCGCCTGCCCGGCGGGCAGGCGGATGGTGAAGGTCGAACCCTGGCCCTCGACGCTCCACACCGAGACCGTGCCGCCGTGCGAGGCGGCGACGTGCTTGACGATGGACAGGCCGAGGCCGGTTCCGCCGGTCGCCCGGGAGCGGGCCGGATCGACCCGGTAGAAGCGCTCGAAGACGCGCTCGCGGTCCTTCTCCGAGATGCCGATGCCCTGGTCGGTGACCGAGATCTCGATCAGCTCGCCGTCCGCCTCCCCGAGCGCCGCGGCGCTGGAGATCCGGCGGGTGGCGATCGCCACCCGGGTACGGGGAGGACTGTAGTTGACGGCGTTCTCGACCAGGTTGCCGAGCGCCGCGGCGAGCTGGCCGCGGTTGCCGTGCAGGTAGAGCCCGGCGATGCCGCCGGCCGTGATCAGGATCTGCTTGGCGGCGGCCTGCTGGCGGCAGCGGTCGATCGCCTCGGCGATCAGCTCGTCCACCGCGACGGGCTCCGGGTCCACCATCAGCCGGTCGTCCTGCACCCGGGAGAGGTCGATGATCTCCTGGACCAGGCTGGCCAGCCTGGTTGCCTCGATCTGCATCCGGCCGGCGAAGCGCTGCACCGCCTCCGGGTCGTCGGACGCGTCGGCGACCGCCTCGGAGAGCAGCGACAGGGCACCCACCGGGGTCTTCAGCTCGTGGCTGACGTTGGCCACGAAGTCCCGGCGGACCGCCTCCACCCGGCGGCGCTCGGTCTGGTCCTCGACCAGCACCAGCACCAGCCGGGAGCCCAGCGGGGCGACCCGGACGGAGACCGCGAGCGGCTCGCCCGCACGGGCCACGCCAGGGCGGGGCACCTCCAACTCGACCTGGCGGATCTCGCCGTCCCGGCGGGTGGCGCGCGCCAGCGAGAGCATCTGGTCCACGGCGACCGCGCCGCCGCGCACCAGTCCCATCGCGTACGCCGCGGAGCTGGCCTTGACCACCTCGTCGCCCTCGCCCAGCACGATCGCGCAGGAGCGGAGGACGGAGAGGACGGTGTCCACCCCCGGCGGCAGCGGGGGCTCCGGGGTGCCGGCGCCCAGGCCCTGGTGCCGACTGTGGTGTCTGCTGCTGGTGCCGCCGTACCTGCCCCTGGCCTGCTCGCGCTCGCTCCAACGGAAGGCGATGGAGGCCGTGAGGCCGACGCCGAGCCCGGCTATGGCGCAGGCAGCGGCGGCGGCCACGTTCACGTCCATGTGGCCAGCGTAAGCGCACGGCCAGGCCACTCCCCAAGGGCCCGATCAAGGCATCGGCCACGCGTTGCCGAGAATTCACCTTCACGTGGCTGCTGATTCACCACACCGGCCGTGCATCGTCGCCCGGACGGCCCAGAGTTGGCCATGCAGCCCGTGTGGGAGTGGGCGGCGGGCCGAACCACCGGCCGTCGCCTCAGGTGTGCGCGTACGATTCGCGCCACCAGCAGCGGTCACCCGGACGACAAGACGATCGTCGGACGGGCCGGCCGGTCGGCACCGCCACCGACACAGCTACTGAGGAGAGAGCATGCGCGACGCGTACCACGAGGAACTCGATGCGATCGGCGACAGCCTGGTCGAGATGGCCCGACTGGTCGGCTCGGCCCTGGGCCGGGCCACCACCGCACTCCTGGACGCGGACCTGGCGCTGGCGGAGAGCGTGATCGCCGCCGACGAGAAGATCAACGACCTCCACCACGAGCTGGAGAACCGCGCGATCGACCTGCTCGCCCGCCAGCAGCCGGTCGCCACCGACCTGCGCATCGTCGTCACCTCGCTGCGGATGAGCTCCGACCTGGAGCGCTGCGGCGACCTCGCCCGGCACGTCGCCAAGGTCGCGCGGATGCGCTACCCCGACTCCGCCGTGCCCGGCGACCTGCACTCCACCGTCCTGGAGATGGGCCAGCTCGCCCAGCGCCTGGTGGCCAAGACCGGCCTGGTGATCGCCACCAAGGACGTCGACAAGGCCCTGGAGCTGGAGCAGGACGACGACGCCATCGACTCCCTGCACCGCGAGCTGCTGTCGCACCTGATCGACGACCGCTGGCACCACGGCATCGAGACCGCCGTCGACATCACCCTGGTCGGCCGCTACTACGAGCGCTTCGCGGACCACGCGGTGTCGGTCGCCAAGCGCGTGGTGTACCTGGTGACGGGCGAGCACGTGGCCGAGTTCGTGGCCGCCTCGGAGGCCGCGGCGGCGGAGTGACCTCGTGCGGGTGCGGTGCGGCCGCCTCGGGGCTCGGTGTCTCGGGGCTCGGTATATCGGGGCACGGGCTCAGGCTCGGGGATCGGGCTCGGGGCTTCAAGGGGCGGCCGCTCCCCCCGCGGGGTGAGTAAACCTGCGACAGGGGTGGTGGGGGCGCACGACGCCCCGTACATCCCACCACTGCGCGCCTGTTGACGCTCCCTCCGATCGGCGGCTTCACTCGACGTTGGGGGCACAGGACTGTGCCCGTCACTAGGAGGGAACAGCTCGATGAAGGCCAACCCCACCCGACCGGCACGCGCCCACGAAACCGTCGAGCCGCCCACCCCGAAGCTCCTGCCCGTCCTCGCGGCCGGCTGCGGCTGCGGCCCCGGCTGCGGCTGCGGCTGCCAGTCCGGCGCGCCCTGCCAGTGCGGCGGCGCGGACGGCGGCTGCTGCGGCGGCCACTGAGCGGTCCGCCGCCGAGGAGTTCCCGAGGTGCACGGCCTTCCGTCGGCCGTGCACCTCGTTGCGCGTCCTGGTGCCTCGCGTCCGCGGCACGGCGTCACCGTGCCGCCCCGGGCGTCAGAACTGGACGTCGGTGCAGGAGTAGAAGGCGTTCCCGGTGTCGGCGATCGTCCAGACCGCGACCACGACCTGGTGGCCGGTGCGCCCGCTCGGGACGGTCGCGGTGTGGCTGAGCGTGCTGGGCACCTGCTTCCCGCCGTACGGGGCGATCAGGAAGGGCGTCAGGTCCAGGCTGTCCCGGGTGACCGGCTGGCTCGCGTCGTAGCCCGGCTTGGTCAGGTAGTAGCGGAAGTCGGTGGTCGCGTGCCGGGCGGTGAACGTCCAGGTGAAGGTGAGCTGCTGCCCCGCCGTCACCGCGGTGGTCGGCCAGGCACCGCCGTGCGGGTCGTCCAGCTCGGCGAAGCGGGAGTTGCCGCCGGCGCAGATGGTGCCGTCGGCGGGCCCGGCGTTCGGGAAGCCCTTGGGGCCCTCGACGCTCTGCGGCTCCCACTGGATGTCGCCGCAGTCCCACGACACCCCGCCCGCTCCGCAGAGCGCGGCCCTGCTGGGCGGCGTCGAGATGTACCCGTGGGACTGCGCCGGGACGGCGAGGGTGAGCGGCACCGCGAGGGCGGCGACCACCACCCCGACGATGTGACGTGTGCGCATGATGCTCCTCCGTGGGGGTGGATGGAGAGTGCGCCGGGACGCAGACGCGCGCGCTGGGGGTGCGGCGGCCGGGACGGGGAGATCCTTGGCATGCCTGCGGCAGTCCGGCGCCCTCACCGTAGGAGCGGACTCCGCCACCCGTCAATGGTCTGAACCACTATTGGGACGAGCCCGGATCCGGCCGCCGAATCCGGACTCAACTCGACTTCCGCACAGGCCGGTTGAACGACGAAGGCCCCGCCCCCGGCGAACCGGGAGGCGGGGCCGTTTCGCCAGGCGGGTTACTTCTTGCCCTGGTTCTTGACCGCCTCGATGGCCGCGGCGGCGGCGTCGGCGTCGAGGTAGCGGCCGCCCTTGGTGACGGGCTTGAAGTCGGCGTCGAGCTCGTACACGAGCGGGATGCCGGTCGGGATGTTCAGGCCCGCGATGGCCTCGTCGGAGATGCCGTCGAGGTGCTTGACCAGCGCGCGCAGGCTGTTGCCGTGGGCGGTGACCAGGACGGTCTTGCCGGCGGCGAGGTCCGGGACGATGGCGTCGTACCAGTACGGGAGCATCCGGTCGACGACGTCCTTCAGGCACTCGGTGCGCGGACGCAGCTCGCTCGGGATGTCCGCGTAGCGGGCGTCACCGGCCTGCGAGTACTCGGCGTCATCGGCCAGCACCGGCGGCGGGGTGTCGTACGAGCGGCGCCACAGCTGGAACTGCTCCTCGCCGAACTCGGCCAGGGTCTGGGCCTTGTCCTTGCCCTGGAGCGCACCGTAGTGTCGCTCGTTCAGGCGCCAGCTGCGGCTGACCGGGATCCAGTGGCGGTCGGCCCTGTCCAGGGCGATCTGCGAGGTGCGGATCGCACGGCGGAGCAGCGAGGTGTGCAGCACGTCCGGGAACAGGCCCTCGGCGGCCAGGAGCTCGCCACCGCGCGCGGCCTCCTTCTCGCCCTTCTCGTTGAGGTCGACGTCGACCCAACCGGTGAACAGGTTCTTCTGGTTCCACTGGCTCTCGCCGTGGCGGAGCAGGATGAGTCGGTACGTCGTGTCAGCCATGGCCCCCAGCTTAATGGAGGCAGGAAAAGCGCTGGTCCGGACCTACGGCAGATGTGTAATGTGTGCACCGCCTATCTGACACTTACATACGTCGGCTGACCGGACCTGCCCGTGCCGCTCGGCGGACGCCTGCCCCGGGAGCCCCCCACATGCCCGTCGCCCTGATCACCAACCCCCGGATCCGAAGGCTGATACAGGAGACGGTGGGCGGGCTGCCACGGGAGTTCTGGTGGCTCTGGGTGAGCACGCTGGTGAACAAGCTGGGCGCTTTCGTGCTCACCTTCCTCGCGCTCTACCTGACCACCAACCGGGGGTACTCGGCCTCCTACGCGGGCCTGGTGGCCTCCCTCTACGGCCTCGGCTCGGCCGTCGCCGCGATCGGCGCCGGCGTGCTGACCGACCGGATCGGCCGGCGCCCGACCCTGGTCGCCGCCCAGCTCGGCACCGCACTGTTCACCGCCGTACTCGGCTTCACGGACGGCCAGGTGGCGATCGCCACGGTGGCCTTCCTGGTCGGCCTCTGCAACAACGCCACCCGGCCCGCGACCTCGGCGATCATCGCCGACCTCGTCCCGGCCGAGGACCGGGTCCGCGCGTACTCGCTGAACTACTGGGCGATCAACATCGGCTTCGGCCTCTCCGCCGCCGTGGCCGGCCTGATCGCCACCCACGGCTACCTCACGCTCTTCCTGCTCGACGCGCTCTCCACGCTGGTGTGCGCGGTGGTGATCTTCATCCGGATCCCCGAGACCAAGCCGCAGGACTCGCCGCAGCACGGGAAGGGGACGGACGAGCCGACGGTCGGCCTCGGCGCGGTGTTCCGGGACGGGCGGTTCATGGCCGTCGTCGGGCTCAACCTGCTGCTCGCCCTGATCCTCCAGCAGGGCAGCACCACCCTGGCCGTCGACATGGGTGCCGCGGGCATCAGCTCCACCGAGTACGGGCTGGTCATCGGCCTGAACGGGCTGCTGATCGTGGTGCTCCAGATCCCGCTCACCCGGTGGATGGAGGCCCGCTCCCGGACCGCCATGCTGATAGCCAGCTGCCTGATCACGGGCTGGGGCTTCGGGCTGGCGGCGCTGGCCGGGTCGTCCGCGTGGCTGTTCGCCCTCTCGGTGGCGGTCTGGACGGTCGGCGAGGTCCTGAACGCGCCGACCATCATGGGACTGGTCGCCGAACTGGCGCCGACCCACGCGCGCGGCCGCTACCAGGGCGTCTACTCGCTCTCCTGGTCGCTCGCCTCGTTCCTCGGCCCGGCGATCGGCGGTCTGCTGCTGCAGCACGCCGGCTCCGCGGTGCTCTGGATCGTGTGCGGGGTCTGCGGCACGGTCGCGGCGGCCGGGCACGTGGTGCTCGGGCGGCGCACGGACGCGACGGCGGGCCGCGCCGGGGCGGTGCCGGATGTCGCGGTGACGGAGGTCGCGGTGACCGAGGTGACGGAGGTGACGGAGGTGACGGTGACCGAGGTGACGGAGCCCGCCGCGGAGAAGAAGGCTCCGGCGGGCATCTGAGGGCGTCGGCCCCGCTACCGGGTCAGTCGGCCGCCGGGGCGGCCAGGTGGGCGAAGGCGGCCAGGTTGCGGGTGGACTCCCCGCGCTTGGTCCGCCACTCCCACTCGCGCCGGATCGCCGAGGCGAAGCCCAGCTCCAGCAGGGTGTTGAACGGCTCGTCGGCGTTCTCCAGCACCGTCCCGAGCAGCCGGTCCACGGCGTCCGGGGTGAGCGCCTCCAGGGGCAGGCGGCCGGCCAGGTAGACATCGCCGAGCGGGTCGATCGCGTACGCGACGCCGTACAGCCGGGTGTTGCGCTCCAGCAGCCAGCGGTAGACGGCCTCGTGGTTCTCGTCCGGTCGGCGGATCACGAAGGCGTTCACCGACAGGGTGTGGTCGCCGACCCGCAGCGCGCAGGCGGTGCTCAGCTTGCGGGTGCCCGGGAGCGCCACCACCAGCGTGTACGGGTCGGTGGCGGCGGGCTCCCAGGCCGCTCCGGCGTCGTCCAGGGCGGTGCGCAGGAGGGTCAGGGCCTCGTCCTTGGTGCGGATTGCCATGGGGGTGACGTTACTCGGCGGTACCGGGGGCGCGCACCAGCGGTGCGTGCCCCCGGCCGCCGCAGTCGGGCCGCAGTCGGCTCGTGGTCCGGCCGCGGTCAGGCCAGCCGCCGCCGGGCGGCGGCCAAGCGGCCGGCCGGGCGGGCCAGGCTTCCGGCGTACACCTCGGCGGTGCCGGCCGCGGCGGTGTCCCAGCCGAAGCCGGCCGCGTGCCGGGCCGCCGCCGCGCCGCGCCGGGCGACCAGGCCCCGGTCGGTGACGTACGGCTCCAGCGCGTGCGCCCAGGCCGCCGGGTCGTGGCCGTGCACCAGCGTGCCCGTCTCGCCGTCCCGCACCGCGACCGGCAGGCCGCCGACCGAGGCCGCCACCACCGGGGTGCCGCAGGCCTGCGCCTCCAGAGCGACCAGCCCGAAGGACTCGCTGTACGAGGGCATCACCAGCGCCGTCGCCGCGTGGTACCACTGCGCGAGCTCGGCCTGGCCGACCGGCGGATGGAACCGCACCACGTCGCCGATGCCCAGCTGGGCGGCGAGCTTGTGCAGGCTCTCCGGCCGGGCCAGTCCGGTGCCGGACGGACCGCCGACCACCGGCACCAGCAGGTGCTCGCGCAGCCCCGGGCGGCGCGCCAGCAGCTCGGCGACCGCCCGCAGCAGCACGTCCGGGGCCTTCAGCGGCTGGATCCGGCCCGCGAAGAGCAGCACCGCGGCGTCCTGCGGCAGGCCCAGCCGGGCCCGGGCGGCGGCCCGCGCCGACGCCCCGCCGGGGCGGAAGACGTCCAGGTTGACGCCGGGGTGGACGACGGCCAGCTGGTCCGGCCGGGCAGCGTAGTGCAGCGCCAGCTCGGCGGCCTCCTCGGTGGTGTTGGCGATCAGCCGGTCGGCCGCCTCGACCACCTGGGTCTCGCCGATCACCCGGGCCGCGGGCTCGGGCGTGTCACCCTCGGCCAGCGCGGCGTTCTTCACCTTCGCCATGGTGTGCATGGTGTGCACCAGCGGCACCCCCCAGCGCTGCGCGGCCAGCCAGCCGACCTGCCCGGAGAGCCAGTAGTGCGAGTGCACCAGGTCGTAGTGGCCGGGGCGGTGGCCCGCCTCCGTCCGCAGCACCCCGTGGGTGAAGGCGCACAGCTGGGCGGGCAGGTCCTCCTTCAGCAGGCCCTCGTACGGGCCGGCGGTGACGTGCCGGACCAGCACGCCGGGGGCCAGCTCGACGGTGGGGGCGTCGTCCGAGCAGATCGCCCGGGTGAACACCTCGACCTCGATGTTGAGCGCGGCCAGGCGCTTGGCCAGCTCGACGATGTAGACGTTCATCCCGCCGGCGTCCCCCGTGCCGGGCTGGTGCAGCGGCGAGGTGTGGACACTCAGCATCGCTATCCGGCGCGGGCGGCGGCGGCCCGGGACGAGCGACTGGAGCCGGCCCCGCGCGGGCGCGGCGGGCTGGGCACGGCGTACCGAACGGACGGGGTGCTGGATCACCTGGCTGAAGCCTCCTCTGTGCGGCCCGTCTCGGCGGCCCGCGCACGGGCCGCCCGCTGTCCGGTGTGCGCTGCCCCGTCCCGGGCACACATCACCACCAGACAGCCAACCACCCGGCCCGCGTCCGGCATTCCCGGTCCGGCGGACGAGATGCCGGACGAGATGTCGGACGGGGTGACGTCCCAGGTCACAGCGGTGCCGACGCGGACCCGACTACCCTTCCAGGCATGGCTGCCTCCTTCGACTCCGCGACCGCACCCACCCGTGGGCGGACCGGACGGCCGGTGGGGACGGTCACCCGGGGCACCACCAACACCAATCGGCTGCGGCGGATGGACCGCTGGATCGCCCACACCCTCGGCCGCACGCTGCGCGCCGGTGGCCGCCCGCCGGTGGCGGTCGACCTCGGCTACGGCGCCGCGCCGTGGACGGCCGTCGAACTGGCCGGGCGGCTGCGCACGGTGCGCCCGGACGTCCGGGTGGTCGGGATCGAGATCGAGCCGGAGCGGGTCACGGCCGCGCTGCCGTACGCCGAACCGCCACTGCTCACCTTCCGGCGCGGCGGCTTCGAGGTTCCGCTGGACGGCGGCGCGCCGGCCCAGCTGATCCGGGCCGCCAACGTGCTGCGGCAGTACGACGAGTCGGCGGTGGCCGGGGTCTGGGAGCGGCTCTGCGCCCGGCTGGCCCCGGACGGGCTGCTGGTGGAGGGCACCTGCGACGAGATCGGACGGCGGCACGTCTGGGTCGCGCTCGGCCCGGAGGGGCCCCGGACGGTGACCTTCGCGGCCCGGCTGAGCGGCCTCGGCCAGCCCTCCGACCTGGCCGAACGGCTGCCGAAGGCGCTGATCCACCACAACGTGCCGGGCCGACCGGTGCACGCCTTCCTGGCCGACTTCGACCGGGCCTGGGCGGCGGCCGCGCCGTACGGGGCGTTCGGGGCGCGGCAGCGCTGGGTGGCAGCCTGCACGGCACTGGCGGGCGACTGGCCGCTGGTGGACGCGCGCGGGCGGTGGCGGCAGGGCGAGGTCACGGTGCCCTGGAGCGCGCTCGCACCGTAGTGGGTCGCGCGGCCGGAGCCGCCGGCCAGGCACGGACCGGGGCCGGTGCGGGTGAGCGACTCGCCGCATTCACTCGAACGAGTTATCGAATACCACTGGCGTGTTGACGCCCCATCACGTCACGATGGACGCCGCCGGACGACCCGCCCGTGCGCCGTCGCCGCCCGGTGCCACGGCGTCCACCTGCGGCCCCCGACGTCACCCTCGACCAGGGTGATCCGCGTCACCCTCGCCCGTCCCCCTTCCTTCCCCGCCGACGCGGGGATCCCAGCCGTCGTCCGAGTCAGATCACCGCACCGCCACCGGCGTGGCAAAAACCACAACGGCGCCGGTCGGCCAGAGAAATCCCCGGAGATCACGTTATGGTCGCGAGAAGTTCCCCGGCGCACGGTGCCAGGCGGGCACTGCGGACGGGCGCTGACCGTTACGCACTCGGGGAAAGGGAGGAACCACCGATGCCCGCAACGGGAGACGGGCGGGCACCTGGTGCCACGAGCCTGTCGGGCGCCCAGGCCGGCGCCCCCGTTGACCATGCCCGCAACCGCCCGGCCCTGACCGGCCCGACGCCGGCCGGCCCGGTGACGGCCGCTCCCCCGATACCGCACCCCCGGCACCAGACCGGACACACCTCGGCCCCCGCCGACGCCCCCGCCGCGGTGGCCGCCAGCAGCACCGCTCCGCTCAAACTGCTGGTGATCGAGGACGACGCCTCCGACGCCCAGCTGATCAAGGCGGCGGTCGCCGACAGCGGCACCTCGATCGAGATCCACTGGGCCCGCGGGCTGGAACAGGCCACCGAACTGCTCGCCGTGTCCCCGTCCGGCACCCGGCGCGGGCGCTCCCGCGGCAGCGAGTTCAGCTGCGTGCTGCTCGACCTCGCCGCCCCCGCCGACCTGCCGCACCCGTCCGACGACTCCGACGGCCTCGAAGGCCTGCACGAACTGCTCCGCCGCGCCCCGCACACCGCGGTCGTGGTGCTCACCGACGCGGCCGGCGCCGAACTGGGCGCGGCCGCCGTCGCCGCGGGCGCCCAGGACTTCCTGATCAAGCACGCGACGGACGGCCCGCTGCTGGGCCGCGCCCTGCGCTACGCCGTCGAGCGCAAGCGCGCCGACGAGTCGCAGCGCCGCCTCGTCGAGGCCGAACTGCGCGGCCAGGAGAACGCCCGGCTCCAACGCCACCTGCTGCCCACCCCGCTGCTCGACGGCGCGGGCCTCTCCTTCACCCGGCGCTACCGCCCGGGCCGCCGCCGCGCCCTGCTCGGCGGCGACTTCTACGACGCCGTCCGCACCGACGACGGCACCGTCCACGTCGTGATCGGCGACGTCTGCGGCCACGGCCCGGACGAGGCCGCGCTCGGCGTCGCCCTCCGGATAGCGTGGCGCACCCTCGTCTTCGCGGGCCTCACCGGCGAGGCCCTGCTGACCACCCTCCAGCACGTGCTGGAACACGAGCGGCGCAGCGACGAGATCTTCGCGACGCTCTGCATGCTCGTCATCGAGCCGGGCGGCGCCAGCGGCGGCCTCGACTCGCTCGGCGCCGGCGAGCCTGCCCGGCTCTACCTCGCCGGGCACCCGGCGCCGCTGCTGCTCGGCCGCGACCACCAGCCGGTCACCCTGCCCGCCGACCTCGCCGGTCCGGCGCTCGGCCTGCTGCCGTGCCACGACGGGCAGGCCGCGTGGCCCGCCCACCAGATCGAACTCCAGCCCGGCTGGCGGCTGTTGCTCTACACCGACGGGCTGATCGAGGGCCGGGTCGGGGCCGGCTCCCGCCGCCTCGGCCAGGACGGCCTGGCCGACCTCATCGGCGACCACCAGTCCGCCGGGCTCACCCGGGGCCGGCTCGTCGACAGCGCCATCGCCGAGGTCGAGGAGTTGAACGGCGGCGCGCTGACGGACGACGTCGCGGTGCTGCTGCTGGAACGCAACCCGGTGCAGCTGATCCTCGGCTGAGCCGGCCGGAGCCGGGTACGGCGAGGCCCGGGCGGGTGAACTCCCCGCCCGGGCCTCGCCGTTGCCTGGTCGTCGCCCGATCGCGCGGCCTACCAGGGGCCGTACGGACCGGTGTTGCTGCGGCCGCCACGGCCGCCACCACCGGTCAGCTCCCGGATCGCCGGACGCACGTCCACCATGTAGACGATCGACGCGACCAGCCCGGCGAGCGTCCCGATGCCGGTGAAGAAGTTCACCCCGAACAGCAGGTCCCAGCCGAAGGCGATCGCCAGGATCGCCAGCCAGAACGGCTTGGTCTTCTTGTCCGCCGCCCGGTAGGCGTCCTCACGGCGGGTGACCGCGTCGCCCAGGGCGAACAGCTTGAAGCCCAGGATGGCGACGGACAGCCACCAGATCGGGTTCAGATAGGCCAAGTCCAGAATCTGGGCCACTCCGCCCATCACGCTCTCCTCTGTCTCTCGCCTCCGGCGCTCCGGCCACCGCCCATCCTGGCACGGTCGACCGTCCGCTCTCCTGTCAACGTCCTACGGTCACCGGATGTGCCCGTCCGGCGGCCCTACCCTCACTCCGCGCGGTCGGTGGCCTTCCGGGCGCGGGCGGCCTTCTTCGGGGCGGGCCGGGCGTCGGCGGCCGGGGTGTCAGTGTCGGTGTCGTCCTCGACCAGCTCGGCCTCGACCGGCTCGGACGCCCGGGCGAGCTCCGATTCCCCGGCCGGCTGCCCCGGCTCGGCGGGCGCGCCCGGGCGGGCCCGATCCACCACGACCTTGCCGCGCTCGGCCAGCTCGTCGTACGTCTCCTTGGCTTTCACCGCCAGCTCGACCGCGCGGCCGACCTGCTGGAGGGCGAAGCCCTGCGCCCGCTCCTGGAGGGTCCGCAGGTCGACGGGGAGCGTCGTGACGGTCTCGGTGACCTTGGCCTGCGCCTCGGCCAGCTTCGTCTGCGCCTCCTGGAACCGGGCGGTGGCCTTCTCCTGCGCGCCCTTGCGGTCCGCGGTGAGCGCCTCCACCCGGCCCGGCACCTCGCGCAGCTTCTCGTACGCGAGATCCCCGGCGCCGGCGATGGCGTACAGCGGGGTCGGGTCGCTCAGGGTCTTCTTGATCTCGTCGGTGATCGGCATGCTTACCGGTCCTCCCGGTGGATGTTCTGGGTGGCTGAGCCGTCGGTCGTCGGGCCGGAGGCTGGTGGAACGCCGGTGCCGGTGCCGGCCGCGGGCGACCGCTCGGCCACCGCGCCCCGCTGGACGGCGTTCTCCTTCAGGAAGGCGTCGTAGACCGCGAGCAACGCCTGCTTCTGCTGCTCGTTGACCAGCGGATCGGCCAGGATCGAGGCCCGCAGCTCCAGGCCCTCACCACGCCGCTCCTCCAGGATCCCGGCCTGGACGTACAGCGTCTCCGCCGAGATCCGCAGCGCCTTCGCGATCTGCTGCAGGATCTCCGCGCTCGGCTTGCGCAACCCGCGCTCGATCTGGCTGAGGTACGGGTTCGACACGCCTGCGGCCTCCGCCAGCTGGCGCAGTGAGTACTGCGCGTTCCGGCGCTGCTCGCGGATGTACTCGCCCAGCGAGCCGACGTTCAGTGAGGCCATGCCAGCAGACTGCAACATCCTGCTTGCAGATGCAAGCAGGATGTTAACAACAGCAAACGGCGGGCGGGCTCAGCCGAGGTCGGGGACGCGGACCGGCATCAGGAGCGAGAAGGTGCCCTCCCGGCCCGGCGTGCGGATCGCCAAGGGGGCGATCGGGCCGCCGAGTTCGAGCACCAGTTGCTCGGGCCGGCCGACCCGCAGGGCGTCCAGCAGGAAGTCGCGGTTGACCGCCACCCTCAGGTCTCCGGACGCGGATTCGGGGCCGGGCTCGGCACCGGCCACCGCCAGGCGGCCGTCCGCCGTGAGGGTGAGGACGGTGACCACGCAGTCCGCGCCGTTCGGGCCGGAGGGCAGGGTGCGGGTGGCGCCGGTCTCGACGGCGCCGCGCAGTTCGGCGGCGGACAGGTCGATCCGGTGCTCCGGTTCGAGCCGGGTCAGCACCCGGTGGTCGGGGTAGTCGAAGTCCAGGGCGGCGCCCTCGATCCGGTGGCCGCCGGTCTCGGCCCGGACCAGGCCGCCGCCGAGGGTCACCGCGACCTCGGCCGCGCCCGCGCCCGCGCCGAGCAGCGCGCGCAGGGCGTCGACCAGGGCGGTGGGGACGATCGTGCCGCCGTCCGGCCGGGCGGGCGCCGTGGTGGCGGGCACCTCGGCGAGCGCCATCCGGTAGCGGTCGGTGGCGACCAGGCGCAGCACCGGGCCGTCCGGTTCGAACAGCACCCCGGCGAGCGCCGGGGTTCCGGGGTCGCCGCCGACGGCGAAGCGGACCGCGTCCAGTGCGGCGGCCAGTTCCTCGGCGGGGACGGTGAAGCGGACTTCGGCGGGGGTGGTGCTCATCGGTTGCTCCCTCTGGTCGATCATCACGCGGATCAGGGAGAGCTCGCGGCGGGCGTCGGCGAGGCCGTCCTCCAGCCGGCGCAGGTGCGCGTCGAGCACCCGCGCGGCCTCGCCGGAGCCGGGCGCCGCGCCGAGCACGGCGCGGATGCCGGCCAGCGGCAGGCCGACCCGGCGCAGCCGGGCCAGCAGGCGGGCGTCGGCGAGTTGCCCGGGCCGGTACCAGCGGTAGCCCGTCTGCGGGTCGACCCAGGCGGGGGTGAGCACCTCGGCGCCGTCGTAGTAGCGCAGGGTGCCGACGCCCAGGCCGCTGGCGCGGGCCAGCTCGCCGATGCTGTGCAGCTCGCTCTCCATGCCGGTGACTCTGCGGGCTCGACCAGGTCGAGGGTCAAGCCCGGCCGGTGAGGTGGGCGAGCTTCGACGGGTTGCGGACGATGCGCAGCTCGGCGATCCGGGGCCGACCGTCGGGCCCCTCGACGAAGTCGAACACCGAGACGGCGTCGATCGCGCCGTCCTGGGTGACCAGCAGCCCGGGCTGGCCGTTGACCAGGACCGGCCGGAGCTCGACGCCCTCGCCCAGCTGGCCGAGCACCCCGAGCAGGAAGCGGGCGACGTTGCCGGCGCCGGTGACCGGGCGCAGCGCGGCGCGGACCACGCCGCCGCCGTCGGTCCAGGAGGTGACGTCGGGGGCGAGCAGGTCCAGCATCCGGTTGAGGTCGCCGCCGACGCAGGCCGCGAGGAACTCGTCGGTGGCGCGGCGGCGCAGCTCCGGCGGGGCGTCGTAGCGCGGCCGACGGGCCCGGACGTGCGCCTTGGCCCGGCTGCCGACCTGCCGGCAGGCGGCCTCGGTGCGCTCCAGCGCCTCGGCGATCTCCCGGTAGGAGAAGCCGAAGGCCTCGTTGAGGACGAAGACGGCCCGCTCCAGCGGGGACAGGCTCTCCAGCACCACCAGCAGGGCGAACGAGACCGTCTCGGCGCGCTCGACGTCGGCGGTCGCGTCCGGTTCGGCGACAAGCGGCTCGGGCAGCCAGGGGCCGACGTAGGCCTCGCGGCGGACGGCGGCCGAGTCGAGCCGGTTGAGCGCGAGGTTGGTGACCGTCCGGGCCAGGTAGCCGCCCGGGTTGGCGACCGGGCCGGTGACCCCGCTCCAGCGCAGCCAGGTGTCCTGGACCAGGTCCTCGGCGTCGGCGACGCTGCCGAGCATCCGGTAAGCGATACCGAAGATCATCCGGCGGTGCCGCTCGAAGTCGTCGAGGGCGGGGTCGGTGAGAGTGTCGGTCACCGCTCCGACGCTACCGCACGGGCCGTGGCGAGCCGAGGCCTCGTCAGCCGCGGAACGCCTCGTACGCGGGGGCGAGCAGGGTGGCGAGGTCGCGGCCGCGCACGGTGACGCCGGAGCGGCCGAGACGGCGCAGCGAGGGCTCGTCGGGCTCGTCCTCGGGCCCGGGCGGGGCCGGGCGCAGGGTGAAGCCGCCGCCCCAGTAGGCGGCGACGTTCACGGCGGCGGCGTTCACGGCGGGGGCGTTCCCGGGTTGGGCGTTCCCGGGTTGGGCGTTCCCGGGTTGGGCGTTCCCGGCGGCGGCGTTCCCCGGCGGGACGGGGGCGGGGCGGTCGGGTGTCATGCGTCCTCCTCGGCGACGGCGTCCTCACGGGTGAGCGCGACCAGTTCACGCAGCGCCTCGACCGGCAGGTCGGTGAGCCAGCGCTCCCCCTCCCCCACCACCGCTGCGGCCAACGAGCGCTTGGCGGCGAGGAGTTCGTCGATCCGCTCCTCGACGGTGCCGACGCAGACCAGTCGGCGGACCTGGACGTCCCGGCGCTGGCCGATCCGGAACGCGCGGTCCGTGGCCTGCTCCTCGACCGCCGGGTTCCACCAGCGGTCCAGGTGGATCACCTGGTTGGCGGCGGTCAGGTTGAGGCCGGTGCCGCCGGCCCGCAGCGAGAGCAGGAACACCCTTGGCCCGTCTGTGGACTGGAAGCGCTCGACCATCTCCTCGCGGCGGGCCCGGGGGACGCCGCCGTGCAGGTAGAGCACCTTCTCCCCGAGCCGGCGGGCCAGGTAGGGGCGGAGCATCGTGCCGAACTCGGCGTACTGGGTGAAGACCAGCGTCCGGTCGCCCTCGGCCAGCGCCTCCTCCAGCAGCTCCGCCAGCCGGGCCACCTTGCCCGAGCGATCGCCCAACGCCGAGCCGTCGTGCAGCAGTTGGGCCGGGTGGTTGCACACCTGCTTGAGCTTGCCGATCGCGGCCAGCGCGGTGCCGCGCCGCTCCACGCCCCGGATCCCCTCGACCCGCTGCAGCAGGTCGGCCACCACGGCCTGGTAGAGGCCCGCCTGCTCGGCGGTGAGGCTGCACCAGACGGTCATCTCCTGCTTGGCCGGCAGCTCGGCGGCCACCGCCGGGTCGGACTTGAGCCGGCGCAGCACGAACGGGGCGGTACGGCGCTGGAGTTCGGCGGTGCGCTCGGGGCTGCGGTGCAGTTCGACCGGGATCGCGTAGCGCTCCTTGAAGCGCTCGGCCGGGCCGAGCAGCCCGGGATTGGCGAAGTCCAGGACGGCGTGCAGTTCGGCGAGCCGGTTCTCCACCGGGGTGCCGGTCAGGGCGATCCGGTGGCGGGTGACGGGCAGCGCGCGGACGGCCCGGGACTGTGCGGTGCCGGCGTTCTTGACGTACTGCGCCTCGTCGGCGACCACCCGGCGCCAGCGGATCGCCCGCAGCGCGGCGAGGTCGCGCTGGACCAGCCCGTAGGTGGTGATGACGAGGTCCACACCCCGTACGGCTTCGGCGAGTCGGTCGGCGCCGAGGCGGCCGGAGCCGTGGTGGACGTGGCGCCGCAGCGCGGGGGCGAAGCGCTCGGCCTCGCGCTGCCAGTTGCCGACCAGGGACATCGGGCAGACCAGCAGGGTGGGGCCGACCGCCCCCTCGGCCTGCTCGGTGGCCAGCAGGGCGAGGGTCTGGACGGTCTTGCCGAGGCCCATGTCGTCGGCCAGCACGGCCCCGAGGCCGAGCCCGGCCATCGCCCGCAGCCAGGCCAGGCCGCGCTCCTGGTAGGGGCGCAGGGTGGCCCGGAAGTCGGGCGGCAGCACGGGGGCGGGGGCCGGGGCGGCGCGCCCGGCCAGCAGGTCGCCGAGCGGGCCGTCCGCGCGGACGGCGGTGACGGACAGCCCGGCGACGGTCGCCTCCGGATCGAGGGCCAGCCGCAGCAGGTCGGCGGTGGCCAGCACGCCGTCGCGCCGGTCGGCGAGGAAGGCGAGCGCGGCGGCGATCTGCTCCGGGTCGGCCTCCAGCCAGGTGCCGCGGACCCGGACCAACCCCTGCTTGGCGGCGGCGAGTTCGGCCAGTTCCTGCTCGGTCAGCGGCGCCCCCTCCGGGCCGAGCGCGGCCTGCCAGCGGAAGGCGACCACGGCGTCCCGGTCCACCTGGGAGGCGACGGCGAGCGAGCCCGGCGCTGGCGGGGTGGTGGCCCGCAGGGCGAGCCCGAGCCTGGGCCGGCGGCGCCACCAGGCGGGCAGCAGCACGCCGAAGCCGCCCTCGGCGAGGGCGGGCGCGGCGGTGCGCAGGAAGTCCAGCGCGCCGGCCCGGTCGAGCGGCAGGGCGGCCGGGCGGGAGCGGTGCCGCAGGCCGTCCAGGGCCGGCCAGCGGTGGGCGGCGCGGGCGAGCTCGGTGACCAGGACGTCGGCCGGGTCCGGCGCCTTGCGGGCCAGCGCGGCGTGGGCGGCGCCGCCTTCGTGCAGGTCGGCGGCGCGGACCAGCAGGGAGGGCTCGTCGACGGCCTGGAGCAGGAACTCCAGTTGCCAGGCGTCGTCGGAGGGCCGGCCCTCGGGGTCGTCCGGGTCGGGACCGAGCGGCTCCAGCAGGCGGAAGCAGAGCCGGAGCGCGGGCGCGGTGGGCTCGGCGGCGGCGTACCAGGCGGCGAGCCGGCGGCGCAGTTCGGCGAAGCCCTCGGACTGGACGTTCGCGAGGCCGCCGTCCGGGGTGGTCAGGGCGTGCAGCCAGCGTTCGGCGGCGGCCCCCACCGCGGCGGTCCCCATCGCAGCGGCCGTCGGGGCGTCGGCTCCCAGCGCGGCGGCCGTCGGGGCGGGCGCCGGAGCGCCACCGGTTCGGGCGTCGCCGGTCCGGGCACCGCCCGGGCCCAACGGGGGCGTGCCGGCCAGGGCGGCCCGGGCCTCGGCGTCCACCAGCGCGCCCAGCGCGGCGTCCAGCAGGACCTCGCCGGTGCCGGCGGCGCCGGTCGGCCACTCCCCCAGCAGGACGGGCGGGCAGCCGTCCGCCAGTGCGGCGGCCTCCCGGCGGCCCGCCGGGGTGGGGTCGGGTCGCCAACGGGCCTGCGGGCGGCCGTCCGCCAGGACGGGCAGCGGCAGCACCCGGCCCCGGCCGACCGTTCGCCAGGCGAGGTCGTGCACGCCGGTCAGCCAGCGCAGCGAGGGGCCCTGGACGACCTCGACGCGCCCGGTGCCGGGCAGATCGGTGCTGGTGACGGCCCAGTGCGGGTCGAAGACCTCGCCGAGCAGTTGGGCGGCCGCGCCGGTGTCGAAGAGCAGCGCGGGGACGCGCCAGGGCGCCAGGACCGCCGCGCCCCGGACCGGGGTGACCGGCAGGTCCGGCGAGGGCGCGGGCAGGGCGCCGGTGGTGGGCAGCAGCAGGGTGGCCCAGCGTTCGGGGGCCTGGCCGGCGAGCCAGCCGAGGCCGGGCCCGATGCCGCCGAGAACGGCGGCGAGTTCGCCGGCCGGGCAGGCGTAGGGGTGGGCGCGCGGGGCCGCCCGGCCGGGGCGGGGCTCGGCGGCGCCCGGATGGGCGCGGGCGTCCTCGGCCCACAGGGCCAGCCGTCCGCCCGCCCGCCAGAGCGCGTGCAGGACGAACATGCGGGAGGCCTTCCGGTCGGCGGAACCGTCCTTCGCAGCCTAACCGGGCGGTCCGACAGTGCCGCTCCGCCAAGTCTTTCGCGAAACGCCGAGGGCTGTGGTTGAAATTTGAACGAAAGCGGCCTACGCTGAACCCAACAAGTTGAAGCCTAAACAAATGGCTTCGGACCCGAGGAGGAGCCATGGGCCTGTTCAACCGCACCAAGACCGCCACCCCCACCGCCGTCGCCGAGACCCCGACCGGCCCGGACCTCGCCCACCTGACCGGCGACTGGACCATCGACACCACGCACAGCGAGGTCGCCTTCTCGGTGCGCCACGCCATGGTGACGAACGTCAAGGGCCGCTTCACCGAGTACGACGGCAAGCTGCACCTGGACGGCAGCACCCCGGGCAACTCCTCCGCCGACCTGATGATCAAGGTCGCCAGCATCGACACCAACCAGGCCCAGCGCGACGAGCACCTGCGCACCGGCGACTTCTTCGCCGCCGACACCTACCCGGAGATCCGCTTCCGCAGCACCTCGGCCGAACGGCTGCGCGGCGACACGTACCGGATGAGCGGCGAGCTGACCATCAAGGACACCACCCGCCCGGTGGTCCTGGACCTGGAGTACACCGGCAGCGCCACCGACGCCTACGGCGCCGAGCGGGTCGGCTTCGAGGGCAGCGCCGTCCTCGACCGCACCGAGTTCGGCCTGACCTACAACGCGGCCCTGGAGACCGGCGGCGTGCTGATCAGCGAGAAGGTCAAGCTCAGCTTCGACATCTCCGCCGTCAAGGCGGCCTGACCCGGCCGTCCACGACTGCCACCCGGGCCGCCGGACCCGCCGCGCGGTCCGGTCCGCCCACCCGCCGCCCCTGCCGACCCCCGACGGCAGGGGCGGTGTCGCGTCCCAGAGTTTCCGGCGGCCCGTCCCGACGGCCCGGTCTCACCCGAGCAGCGCCGCGTCCGCCACCGGCAGCCAGCTGCCCGCCGGCCGGCGCAGCCAGCCCTCGGCCGCACCGAGCCCGGCGGCCGCGGCGCCCAGTGCGGCCAGCCCCGGGTGGCGCTCGCCGGGCCGGTGCACCAGGCTGACCAGGCTCAGCGGCACCGGCTCCACCAGCGGCACGTTCACCGCCCCCGGAATCCTCGGCCCGCCGACGGTGGTCAGCATCGGATCGCCGTGCCGGGCCAGGTAGCGGGCCGTCTCGTCCACGCCCACCGGCGGCACGTACGGCGCGGCCGGCGTCAGGCCGTGCTCGCGCAGCAGGCGGACGCCGAGATCGGCCCACTCGGTGGTGGCCGGGTTGCCGGCGCAGACGTCGACGGGGTGCCCGGTCAGCTCGGCGACCCGCAGCACCGGACGGCCGGCCAGCGGGTGGGTGTCCGCCATCATCACCGAGATCCGCTCCAACCGGACCGGCCGCTGGGCGAGTTGGTCGCGCAGCGGGGCGGGCAGTCCGGCGAACCGGCCGAAGGACACGTCCAGCCGGTGGGCCAGCAGTTCGGCGGCGGCCGCGGCGAGGCCGCCGTGGAAGCGGGCCAGCAGTTCGCCCTCCGGCCAGGCGGCGCGGGCGCGTTCGAGCACCCGGTCGGCGGTGAGGTCCGGGCCGGTGACGTCGCTGTTGAGGTCCAGCAGCAGCGGCCGGGCCGCGGCGCCCGCCAGGATCTCGTCGTGCAGGGCGAGGAGCCGGCGCGCCCGGGGCAACAACCGCTGCCCGGCCGGGGTGAGTTCGACGCTGCGGGTGGTGCGGGTGAACAGCGCGTCGCCGAGCAGCCCTTCCAAGGTCCGGATGTCCCGGCTGAGCGCCTGCTGGGCGACGTGCAGCCGCCCAGCGGCCCGGCCGAAGTGCAGGCTCTCGGCGGTCGCGACGAAGCCGCGGAGCAGTCGGGGGTGCAGGTCACGGGGCATGGGCGGCAGATTAACAACAACCTGCTGTGAATGCGACGGAACAGGTGTTGGACCGCCGCCGGGCACCGACGGGAGGCTGATGGGCACCCCCCTCACCCTCCCCAGGAGCCCGATGCCCTCGCGCGCCCTCCTCACCTCCTACCGGCGGCTGTTCGCGGCCCCCGGCGCAGCCGCCTTCACCCTCGCCGGGCTGCTCGGCCGGCTCGCGTTGTCGATGAACGGCGTCTCGCTGGTCGTGCTGCTCGCCGAACGGCGCGGCTCCTACGCGCTGGCCGGCACCGTCTCGGCGGCCGGGCTGATCACCGGCGCGATCGGGATGCCGCTGCTCGGTCGGCTGGTGGACCGGTACGGGCAGGCGCGGGTGACCGTACCGGCCGCGCTCTACAACGCCGCCCCGCTCGCCGCCCTGCTGCTCTGCCTCCGGCTCGGCGCACCCGACTGGACGCTCTACGCCTGCTGGGCGGCCGGCGCGGCCGCGCCCAACCTCGGCGGCATGGCCCGGGCCCGCTGGGCACACCTGTACCGGGCCGACCCGGCCGCCCGGCACCTGGCCAACTCCCTCGAACAGGCCCTGGACGAACTCTGCTTCACGGCCGGGCCCGTCCTCGCCATGACGCTCTGCACGGCGGTCGCCCCGGAGGCCGGACTGCTCGCCGCCGGGGCGCTCGGCACCACCGGCGCCCTCCTGTTCGCGGCCCAGCGGCGCACCGAACCACCGTTGCCCGCCCGCTCGGAGGGCGACCGCCACGGCTCGCCGCTGCGGGTGCCCGGGCTGCGGGTGCTGCTGCTCGCCTTCCTCGCCACCGGCGTCGTCTTCGGCTCGACCGAGATCACCACCGTCGCGTACGCCGACGCGCTCGGGCACAAGGCGGCGGCGGGCGCGCTGCTGGCCCTGGTCGCGGGCGGATCCTGCCTGGCCGGGCTGCTGTTCGGACTGCTGACGCCGCGTCGGGCGACCGGGGTGCGCTTCCTGTCCGGGGCCGCGGCGATGGCCGGGGTGCTGCTGCTGCCGCTCGCCGCCGGGCTGGGCGGGGCCGGGCTCGGCCTGCTCGGGGTCGCGCTGTTCGCGGCCGGCACGGCCACCGCGCCGACCATGGTGACCGGCATGACGCTGGTCCAGGAGCTGCTGCCGGGGCGGCAGTTCAACGAGGGGATGGCGGTCGCGGTGTCCGGCATCGTGGTCGGCATCTCGGGCGGCGCGGCGCTCGCCGGCGCGGTCGCCGAGCACGCCGCCCCCGGCACCGGCTACGCGCTGCCGGCCTGCGCCGCCGCGCTCGCCCTGCTGATCGCCCTGGCCGGGCGGCGGCACCTGCGCGCCGGCGGGGTCGGGGCGGCACCCGCCGCCGGGGCCCCTGCGGAAAATGCCGAGCGGACTGTCAGAGCCTCGGTCTAGCGTTCGAGGCATGGCGGAAATCACCTATGTCCGGGGCGATGCCACCGCGCCGCAGGGCAAGGGCGTGAAGGTGATCGCGCACGTCTGCAACGACCTCGGCGGCTGGGGCAAGGGCTTCGTGCTCGCGCTGTCCAGACGCTGGCCCGAGCCCGAGGCCGCGTTCCGGCGCTGGCACCGGGAGCGGGCGGGGAACGACTTCGGGCTCGGCGCCCTGCAACTGGTGCGGGTCGAGCCGTACGTCTGGGTGGCCAACCTGGTCGGCCAGCGCGGCATCCGGACGGGGCGCTCCACCGGGGTGCCGGTCCGGTACGAGGCGATCGACACCGCGCTGGCCGCGCTGGGCGACCACGCGCGGGAACTCGGCGCCTCCGTCCACATGCCGCGGATCGGCTGCGGGCTGGCCGGCGGGCGCTGGGAGCGGGTCGAACCGCTGGTGTCCGCGCGGCTGGTGGAGCGAGGGGTGCCGGTGACGGTCTACGACGTCGGCTGAGCCGGCGCCGCCTGCGCTGACATCGCCTGCGCCGCGAGGCTCTCGGCGGACCAGCTGTACACGCACTCGGGCAGCACGTACCCGCCCGGGAACACACCCTCCTGCACCCGCGTCCGCACGCCGCCCTCGCGCTCGTAGAAGGCGATCGCGCGGACGTTGTCGCGCAGCACCTCCAGGTACAGCTCGGCCCCGGGGTGCCGTTCGGCGACGTGGGCGCGGGCCGCGGCGAACAGCGCGCGGCCGACGCCGCCGCCGGTGCGCCCGGGGCGGACGTGCAGGTTGTCGACCAGTACCCGGCCGTCCGGCTGCGGGACGAGGTAGATGAACCCGACCGCCTCCCCGGCCTGTTCGGCGATCAGGAGTTCGGGCTCGGCGGCCGGATCGCCGTAGTCGACGGTCAACCGCAGCTCCCACAGCTCGCGCCGCTGGACGGGCAGCCCGTCGCCGAGTGCGTCCGCGGGGACGATCCCGCGGTAGGCGGTGCTCCAGCTGTGGGCGTGCAGGTCGGCGACGGCCGCGGCGTCCTGCGCTCCGCCGCGCCGGATGGTGGTCTGCACGGGACTGATCATGTGACGAGCCTCCCACAGATTGGAGTTGAACATGTTCAAGCGAAACCTCTACAGTGCTCACATCATTTTGAACGCGTTCGAAATGGCGGGGGTGGTGGATGTGGCACCGAGCACGGAGGGGACGCCCGGTGCCGCGTCCACCGACACGGGTCGGAGCTTCGTCTCCGGTTAGGCTCGTGCCCGTGGACGACCTGGCAGCGACGAACCGAACGGACGGCACGAGCGGTGCGGCCGACAGCGGGCCCATGCCCGGCGGCCGGGCGCAGCCGAAGACCGACAAGAGCGAGCAGACCCGGGCACTGATCCTGGAGACCGCGATGCGGCTCTTCCAGGAGCGCGGCTACGAGAAGACCACCATGCGCGCGATCGCCACCGAGGCGGGCGTCTCGGTCGGCAATGCTTACTACTATTTCTCGGCGAAGGAATTCCTGATTCAAGGGTTCTATGACCGAATGACGTACGACCATGCGGCGGATGCCAGGAACCGCATGGCCCATACGCGGAACTTTGCCGAGCGCCTGGAAATCGCGCTGACCTCCTGGCTCGACACGGCCGCGCCGTACCACGAGTTCGCCGCGCAGTTCTTCCGCACGGCCGCCGACCCCACCAGCTCGCTGAGCCCGTTCTCCGACGAGTCCCACCCGGCGCGAGCGACCGCCGTGGAACTGTTCCGCGACGTGTTGCAGGGATCGGAGCTGGCCCCCAAGCTGGACGCCGAGCTGGGCGAGCTGCTGCCCGACGTGCTCTGGCTGCACCTGATGGTCGTGGTGCTCTACTGGGTCTTCGACCGGACCGAGGACACCGAGCGGACGCGGGAATTCGTCCGCCGGTCCACTCCCATGGCGGCCCGGGTGATCAACCTCTCGCGTTATCGGGTGTTCCGCCCGATCGTCCGCGATGCCAAGGGCCTCATTCAGGACTTCATCCTGCCCACCATCGGGAAAACCGCCGTCAAGTAACCCGCCCGAGGGCAGCTCGGACGCGTCGAGGGCCGGACCGCAGCGGTGCGATCCGGCCCTCGGCGTGGCGGCCGCTCAGAAGCCGTCCGGGTTCCAGGGCTGCAGCGGCGTGCGCAGCAGCAGGTCGGCGGCGGCCGCCGCGCCGGGGCGCAGTTCGGTGAGCAGACCGGCCGCGAGCAGCCGGGGCGCCGTCTCGCCGCCCAGGTAGAGCGACGCCAGCTCGGAGGCGTCCAGGGCGAGGTCGGCGTCGTCCGTGGTCCGGGTGCAGCGGCCGGTGCCGTCCGCAGCGACCTCGATCGCCCAGCGGCCGGAGGCGTAGCCGAGCCGGTCCTCGACCTCCAGGACCACCCGGCCGGGCGCGCCGTACGTCCGGGCGTCGAACGCGGCCGCCACGTCCAGCACCCGCAGCCAGGTGAAGTCGGCGTTGTCCACGTACGGGGTGGCGGCGCGCGGGTCCTGGAGCAGCAGCGGCAGCGGGTCGTCCGGGCCGATGTTCTCCGCGACGACCTTGTGCACCCAGTCGACGGAGAGGACGAAGCGCCACAGCTCGGCGGCGGTCGCCCGGTCGAGGGCGAGGAAGTCGGCCACGGTCAGGGTGCAGTTCGGGTAGCTGCCGTCCCAGGTGTCGTCGACCCGGTAGGCCACCAGGCCGGTGACCGTACCGTCGGCGTCCCGGTGGACGGCCGCGAACGGCTCCTTGAACTCGTTCCCCGGCACCTTGAGTTCGCCGGTGTTCCGCTTCCACCACAGCTCGTCGCGGGCGATCGCGCCCGGCTGGGTGCGCCGCCAGCGCTCGTGCAGGTCGGGGCCCAGCTCGCGGGCCTGCGCCATGGTCACGAAGTCGATCCGCCCGCCGGGCACGGTGGGCAGGCCGTCGCGCAGACCGCGGGTGCGGTGCAGGTCGATGTTCCAGCCGTGGCCGCGGGTGGCCGGGCCGAAGCCGTAGCGGCCGTAGATGTTGTACTCGGCGGCGATCAGGATGGCGACCGCCGAACCCCGCTCGGCGGCGGCCGCGAGGTCGCGGCGCATCAACGTGCCGAGCAGGCCGCGGCGGCGGTGGGTGGTGCTGACCGTCACGGCGGTGACGGCGTCGGCCCGGACGGTGGCCCCGCCCGGGACGGTCAGCTCGACGTCGAAGCTGCGGAAGGTGGCGATGCAGCGGTCGCCGTCGAAGCCAGCCAGCATCCGGCCCGGCTCCCACTGCAGGCGGCGGAAGTCGGCCGTGCTCTCCGCGTGCGAGCGCAGGAAGCCCAGAGCGAGCGCCCGGTCCCACGCGGCCACCTCGCTCTCGGCGATCGCGCGGATCTGGAGGCCGTTCACGATGTCGACGGCCCCGTCATCGGTTGTGTTGCCCATCGGGCCACCGTACGGGCGCCGCTTTCGGGCGGCATCCCATTTATTCCGTGCCCGATGCGTGGTGCTCCCCCGGCACCACCACCCAGTGGTTGCAGTGCAGGACTCGGTCGGCGAAGTCGACGTCCAGCTCGCCGAGCAGCCGGAAGCCGAGCGCCCGGCAGATCCCGTTGGACGGGCCGTTGGCCGTCGCCGGGAAGGCGTGCACCGGGCCCCACCGGCCGTCCCGGGCGGCCGCGTCCAGCAGCTCCCGGACGGCCGCCTTGGCGAGGCCGCGCCCCTGGAACTCGGGCAGCACCATCCAGCCGATCTCGGCCACGGCGGCGCCGTCCTCCTCGTGCGACCAGAGCGTGACGGAGCCGGCCACCACCTCCGGCCCGGCGCCGTCCGGGACGATCACCTTGATCCACGAACGGTCCTCGGCGACCTCCACGACGTCCTTGCGCAGCCGCTCCCGCACCCGCTCCTCCGGCAGCGGCCCGCCCAGCTGGGCCATCATCACCGCGTCGCACCGCATCCGGACGTACGCCCCGACGTCCCCCGCCTCGACGTCCCGCAGCCTCATCGCGTCTCCTCCCGAGTGATCGACGCGGCCACGCTAGCGCCCGCCGCCGACAGCCCCGACGCGAGCCGGGCGCGCACATCGGGCCCTGCGGGCGGGCGTGGAAGCGGGCCGGGCGCTACGGGCGGGCGTAGAAGTCGGGGGTGCCCATGATCCAGAGGCTGGCCTGTTTGACCGGCATGCCGACGCGGGGGGCCTCGATCATCTGGTCGTCGCCGATGTAGAGGCCGACGTGGTGGATGTCGACGGCGCGGCCGGTGTCCGTCCAGAACACGAGGTCGCCGGGGCGCAGCTGGCGGTAGCTGACCGGGGTGCTCTGGGCGTACTGGTCGGCGGCGAAGTGGTTGAGCTGTTTGCCGCCCTCGCGCCAGGCCATCATGGTGAGCCCGGAGCAGTCGTAGCCGGCCGGGCCCTCGCCGCCCCAGATGTAGGGCAGGCCGATCTTGGAGCGGGCGAAGGCGATGGCGGCGGCGGCGCCCTCGGCGGACCACGCGCCGCCGGCGGCGGGAGGTGCGGCCGGGGTGGCCTTGGCGGCGGCCTCGGCCGCGGCGGCCGCTTCGGCGGCGGCCTTCTCGGCGGCGGCGCGGGCGGCGGCCTCGGCCTCGCGGGCGGCGATCGCCTCCAGGGCCTCGCTGCGCCGGCGCTCCAGGTCGACGGTGGTGTGCCGGGCGGCGGCCAGGTCGGTGAGCAGTTGTTCGCGGCGGCGGTCGGCGGCGGTGACCGCCTCCTGCTGGGCCGCGAGCCTGGCCTCGGCCCTGGCCTTGGCGGCGCCGACCTCGGCGGCGGCCTTCTCGGCGTTCTCGGTGGCGGCGCGGGCGGCGGCGGAGGCGCGGGTCGCGGCGGCGGCGGTGGAGGTGGCGGCGTCGAGGATCTGCCGGGTGCGCTCACTGGCGACGCCGATCACGGCGGCGCGGTCGCCGGCTTCGCGCGGGCCGTGGGCGCCGAGCAGGGCGTTGAGGGCGGAGAGTGCGGCGCCCGCGCCCTGGCGGTACGTTTCGGCGGCGAGCTGGGCGGCGTCCTCGGCGGCCACGGTGCGGTCGGCCTCGGCGGCGGTGGCGCTCCGGGCGGCGGCGGTCTCGTCGGCGCGGGCCCGGACGAGGGCGAGCTGGGCGCCGTTGTAGGCCTCGACGGCCTGTTCGGCGCTGCGGCCGGCCTGGTCGAGTTCGGTCCGGGCGGCGGCGAGGCCGGCTTCGATGGCGGTGACGGAGGCGGCGGTGCGGTCGGCCTCGGCACGGGCCCGGTCGATCTCCCCGGTGGTCGGGTACGGGTCCTCCGTCCGGGCGGGGCCGGCGGCCGGTTCGGGGTCCGCCGGGGCCGCCTGGGCTGCGGGGAGCAGCCCGAGCAGGGCGGTGAGGGACAACAGGAGGGTCGGCAGGAGCCTGCGCGCCACGAGACATCCCCTTCTCACGGGTCCGGAGGGGACGGCGGCGGACGGTCCGCGGCGCTCGGGCGGGGCGGCCGGGCGGAGCAGGTCCGACGAATCATCCCATCACATGACAGAACGGTCACTCGCCGATCATGTTCTCAACTCCGGCGCTTTTCACACCTCGGACGCACTCCGCCGGGCGGGTGACCATCAGATGATCTGACCACGAGTCACCTTCAGCCGGGCGCACAGGGTCTGCGAACTACCGGTGGATCCGGCGGGTGTGCGGCCGCAGGTGGGGGTGTCGCCCGGACCGGTGCTCCACCCCGGTCGGACGAACCGCGTACGTCCGATTGCGCCCCGCCCGGATCGCGCGACGGCGCTGCTGCGCCCCGAGGGACGGGCCCGCGCCGGGGCCGCCCGCGCCGTACGGCCCACCCGCCGCCGGGGAGTTCGCCGCCCCGGCCCCGGCGGCGGCCGCCGAGCGGCGGTCCGCCAGCCGCGCCTGACGCCGGGCCAGCGCCCGGGCGGCGTGCGCGTCGAGGTGGGCGGTGGCCCGGGCGGACATCCGCTCGGCCACCCGGTGGGCGGCGGGGTGGTTCGCGGGCACCTTGTCGGGGGCGCCGGCGATCAGGTCGAAAAGCCAGGTACGGGCCCGGTCCGCACGCCGGTGCAGCAGGCGCTCGCGCCGGAGCGCACGCGCCCGGCGGCGCGGGCGCGTGGCGTACCGCCAGCGGGCCCACGGGCTGCTCGGGCGGGCCAGCCGGATCGCCCCGATCCAGGACAGGCCGGGGACCATGATGCCGAGCAGGCCGGTCCACATCTTGCCCTTGATCAGGGTGATCACCGAGGCCAGGGCGTTCACCGAGATCACCGTGATCAGGCCCCACCTGGTCTCCTGGCTGGGCACCACGCCGAGCGGCACGTACCCGACCAGCAGGAGGGCGGTGAACAGGATCCCGAAGATCACCGCGTCCACCGACTTGCGGCCCTGCTCGCTCCAGTACACGTCGTCCAGGTGCAGGATCAGCGCGAACTCGTCCAGCACCAGGCCGCAGCCGATGCCGAAGACCAGCCCGAACCAGTCGATCCACGGGTGCCCGCCGTACGTGGCGAACACCCCGACGCCGCCGACCAGCAGGAAGCCCAGGCCGAACACCATGTGATGGATGTGCAGGCCGCCGGGGGTGACGTTGCCGAACCACCACCGCACCTCGGCGCGGATCATCCGGACGCTGAACCGGATGCACACGAAGGAGGTGATGAAGCCGACCAGCAGCAGGAACAGCGGCTGTTTGTGCGCGGCGACGATGTGCTCGCGGTAGCCGTCCAGCAGTGTGGTCATGCGTCTTACCTTCGTTCCTGGTCCTGCGTGCGGCCTGCCGTGACATGGCCCGGAGCCCAACACCGGTCCAACGCGCGGTCAGAACCCGCGGGTGCGTTTGGCCGCCCGGCGCGGCACGACCGGGTACAGCGACGGGCGCTCGCCGCCGACCGGCAGCTTCATGAACATCCGGGCGATCTCACCGCCGAGGTTCACCCCGATCGCCAGCGCCATCGCGATCGCCGCCGCCCGGGAGACGGACACCAGGCCCGCGCTGGCGTGGCCCTGGGCGAAGGACAGCATCCCCAGGTAGAGCGCCGAACCGGGCATCAGCGGGCCGATCGCGGCGGTCACGTACGGCAGCGCGGAGCCGTTGCGGTAGCGCGCCATCAGCTGGCCGAACAGGCCGACCAGGCCGGCCGCCACCCCCGTCGCCACGATCGGGGAGATGCCCGCGTTGTACGCCAGCACGCCGTAGCTGGCCCAGCCGATGCCGCTGTTCAGGGTGACCAGCGCGAGCGAGCGGCGGTCGGTCTGCAGCAGCGTGGCGAAGGCCAGGGTCAGCAGCATCGCGGCGATCATCTGGACCGGCGGGTAGGTGACGCCCGCCAGGCTCTCGTCCGGCCGCAGCTTCGCCTCGAAGCCGACCCCCAGGTAGAGGATCAGCATCACGCCGATCACGATGCCCGCGACCAGGTAGATCACCTCCAGCAGACGGGCCGCGGCGGTGATGTAGAAGCCGGTCAGGCCGTCCTGGACGGCGGCGACCAGCGCCCGGCCGGGCAGCAGCGCGAACAGGCCACCGGTGATCACCACCGAGCCGCGCAGGCCCCAGTCGTTGAAGGACAGGATGATCCCGGAGGCGGCGGCCGGCATCGCGGCCGCCACGAACTGGTAGAACTCCGGCAGCCGGCGCCGGGCCAGCGTGGAGGCCAGCCGGTCGCCGAGGACGGCCGCGACGAAGGCGCTGGCGAACACCAGCCAGGCCTTGTCGTCGATCCGCCCGCCCACCAGGAAGGTGGCCGCGCCGGCCAGCAGACCCGTGGTCAGCGCGAGCATCCAGCCCGGGTACGGGTGCCGGTTGCGGCGGATCAGGGCGAGCCGGCGGTAGGCGTCGTTGACCGTGACCTTCTCCGCGGTGATGTCCGCGACCAGCTCGTAGACCGCGTTCAGCCGGGTGTAGTCGGAGGTGCGGCGGCGCACCACCCGGTCGGCGGTGATCGGCGGCTCGACCAGCGAGGGCTGGTGCGAGATGCCGATCAGGGTGAAGGTCACCTGCGGCTCGCAGCGGTCCAGCCGGTAGGCGTGCGCGATGCCGAGCATCGCCGCCTCGACGTCCTCGGCGGCCTCGCCGCTGGCGAGCAGCAGCTCGCCGATGCGCAGCGTCAGGTCGAGGATGCGGGGGACGTTGCGGGTCGCACCCGCGGAGGGGTGCAGCTCGCGGGCGGTCCGTTCGAAGGCGGGGCGCTCGGACATCGGCATGCGCAGCAGGGTGCGCATCCGGTCCGGCCAGGGCGCCTCGCCGGGGGCACCGGCGGTCAGCTCCGGGACCGGGATGCCCATCGGCGGGGTGTAGCCGGCGGCCCGCCACTCCTCGGGGGTGAGGGTGTCCTCGGCGACCGATCGGCGGCGGGCCGGGCGCGCGTCCTCCGGGCCGGGCGCCTGCCCGGGCACGGGGTGCGGCCCGAGCGCGGGGTGCGGCCCGGACCCGGCGGGCGCCCCGGACTCGGGGGCCGGCTCCGGCTCCGGCTCCGGGGACAGCAGGCCCCTGGTCTCCGTGATCGGCGGGACGAAGGGGACGACGGTGGCGGGCTCGACGGTCGGGGCCGGATGGCCCAGCAGGCCCTCGGTGGGCGGCGCCTCGGCGGGGTTCACCGGCCGTACCGGCGGCGTCCGCCGGGTCTGACGGACCGCCCGGCCTCCCCTCGCCCGCTTGCCTGCGCCCGGTCGGCCCCGCTTAGGCACTTCCGCTCCTTGCCGCCCCTGGTGGCCGTCGGCCACCGTTCGATCTCGGGTTACACCTTGCCTGATCGAACTGCCGGACGCACATGTACGTGGCGTACCCCGGCGGGGGCCGCGGACGCCTACCCGGCGCGGTGGCGGTCGGCGGACGCCGCGCCGGAACGGCGGGCCCGCAGCAGTTCGACCGCCACCGGGACCACCGAGACCAGCACGATGCCGACCAGGATCGCCTCGATGTTCTCCCGGACGAACGGGATCTGACCCAGGAAGTAGCCGAGCACGGTGACACCGGCGCCCCACAGCACGCCGCCGACGAGGTTGAAGACCACGAAGGTGCGGTAGTTCATCCTGCTCACCCCGGCGACGATCGGGGTGAAGGTGCGCACGATCGGCACGAAGCGGGCCAGCACGATCGCCTTGGGACCGTGCCGGTCGAAGAAGGCGGCGGCCTTCTCCACGTTCTCCTGCTTGAAGAGCCGGGAGTCGGCGCGGCGGAACAGGCTCGGCCCGACCTTGCGGCCGAACAGGTAGCCGACCTGGTCCCCCGCCACCGCGGCGGCCACGATCAGCGCGCAGACCAGCCAGAGCGGCTGGTGCAGGTAGGTGCCGCCGGCCACCAGCAGGCCGGTGGTGAACAGCAGCGAGTCCCCCGGCAGGAAGAAGCCGATCAGCAGGCCGGACTCGGCGAAGACGATGGCCAGGATGCCGATCAGACCGAAGGCGGAGATCAGGTTGGTCGGATCGAGCCAGGACGGGCCGAGGGCGAGGCTGGTCACGGGCGGACACTCCTGGGGGTCGAGTCTTGGCAATGAAATGGTAAAGCATTTACCAAGACTCGACAGATCCCGGGATGGTTCCCGGTCCGGGGGGGGGGGGGGGGGCGCACGGGGGGGGGGGGGGGGGGGGGGGGGGGGGGGGAGGGGAGGGGGGGGGGGGGGGGGGGGGGGGGGGGGGGGGGGGGGGGGGGGGGGGGG
>NZ_JBWKER010000075.1:11976-33245 GCF_056435345.1 Kitasatospora sp. NPDC043950 | reverse complement strand
GCGTGTGTCTGCACCCCCCCCCCACCCGCCCCCCCCCACAACCACAACACCCCCCCACCCCCCCCCCCCCCCCCCCCCCCCCCCCCCCCCCCCCCCCCCCCCCCGACCGGTCAGCGCAGGACGACGCCCGGATCCTGCCCGGCCCGCGGGACCCTGACGGTGCTGTGGTCGTCGCGCAGCGACTGGATGGTGAACATCGGCACGTCCTTGGCGGGCAGCGAGAGCATCCGGGCGGCCATCACCGGGCCGCCGGAGACGGTCTCGACGGTGAGCGCGAAGCTGCCGTTCAGCCCGCCGGGCTCGGGCGCCGGGAGGGCGACCGTGCCGCCGGCCGGCAGCTGGACGTCCTTGCTCACCGGGGTGCCGCCGCCGCTGCCGGCCGAGGCGGTGACCCGGACGGTGGCGGCGTCGCCGGCGGAGGTCAGGAACAGCGTGGACGCGCCGGCCCGGTTGTCGGCGACCGTGGCGCGGGCGCCGACCGGGCCGGTGCCGGTGAGCCAGGCGGCGTCGCTCTTGCCGCCGCCCCCGGCCCGGTCGACCCGCAGGCCGGCCACGACCGGGGTCGGGTGCTTGTCGTCGGTGGGCGACAGCCGCAGCCCGGCGACCTCGTCGCGGGTGACCTTGCCGAGGTCGACGGCGGCCACCATGCCCGCCTTGATGTGGATGGACTCGTTGCCGGCCGGGGTGAACCAGCCGTTCTTGCCGGACAGCTGGATCTTCAGGTCGGCGTCGTCCTCCGGCGGCGCCCAGACCACCAGGTGGGCGGCGGAGGTGTCGGCGGGCAGGCCGGGCAGCACCTGGGTGGCCGCCGGCTCGGCCGAGGCCGGGATCCAGTCGGCGCCCCTGCCGCCGTCGGCGGCGTGCAGCGCGGCGCCGACCCGTCCGCTGCGGGCGACCACGTGCACGGCGAGGTCGTTGACCGCGCCCTTGCTGATCGTCGGCAGCAGCACGGACTGGGAGCTGCCGGGGGCGACGGTGATGCCGTTGGCGGCGTCGTTCTCGATCAGGCCCTTGTCGCCGTACAGCTTGATGTCGACCACGGCGGCGGAGGACTCGGTGTTCACCAGGCTGACGTAGTCGACCCGGTCGCCGGCCGTGCTGGCCCCGGCGAACCAGAAGCTGGTCCCCGCGGGGGTGCAGGTGAGGCCGGACAGGCCGAGGCCGCGCTGCTCGGTGACCACGGTGGTCTGGGTGACGGTGAAGCCGGGGGCGAGGGCGCCGGTGGCGACGGCCCCGGTGCCGGGCGCGGTGTCGCCGTTGGCGGCCGGGCCGGTGGCCGGGGTGCCGGGCTTGGCCAGGGTCAGCCGGGCGTCGGCGGGCGCGGCGCCCTTGTCCGGGGCGGCCGGGGCGGCCGAGCCGGACGGCGCGGCGGGGGCGCCGGCCGCCGGGGCGGAGGGCGCGGTGGTCGGCGGGGTCGCGGGCGCGGCGGCGTCGGAGAGCCAGCCGGCCCCGCCGGTGGCGCCGCCCGTCCCGGGCGGGGTGTAGGCGGTGAGCGTGGTCGAGCCGGTCAGGCCCTGGAGCGGCTGCGGGCAGACCGCCGCCGTCCGCTCGACCTGCGCGGTGGTCGGGGCGACGCCACCGTCCGCCTTGGCGGGGGCGGCCGGCGGGCGCGTCTCGGCGATCCCGAACACCGCCGCGAGCACGACGGCCGCGGCCAGCAGGGACTGCGTGGTCCTGGTGCCCCCGGACCGCCCGGCCGGCCGGGCGGAGGCCGCGGGCTCCGGCGCCTGGGCCGGGGCGTGCCCGGACTGCCCGGCCTCGGCGGCCTCCGTCGGCTCGACGGCCTCGGGCGCGGACTTCTTCCTGAATGCGGGCTTCTTCATCGCGGGTCAGCTCCCCGATCCGTGCTGGTGCGGGTACCGGCCCGTGCCGTTGGGGTCGTTCGGGTCGTTGGGGTCGTAGTAGGGCTCGGCCTGCGGCTGCCCCGGCACCCACGGCTGCTGGTGCTCCGTCTGCTGGTAGGGCTGCTGCTCGTAGCCGTACTGCTGCTCCTGCGGGTACGGCTGCTGCTCGTAGCCCTGCTGCGGGTACGCCTGCGGCTGGTAGCCCTCGTAGCCCTGGCCGTCGTACCCCTGGCCGCCGTACGGCGCGGCCACCGGCTGCTGGGCCGCGTACTGGTCGTAGCTGTACGGGTCGGCCTGCTGGTACGTCTGGTACGGGTCGGTGTACGGCTCGGTCTCCTGGACGGCCGCGGCCGCCTGGACCGCTTCGGCCACCGGCTCGCCGGCGGGCTGCGCCGGGATCGCGCCCGGCGGGCCCTCGTACACCCCGCCGTCCTCGCCGCCCTCGCCGCGCTCGGCCATCCGGCGGGCCCGGCGGCTGCCGGGGGCGGGCGCCTGCGCCTGGGCCGCGGCGGCCAGCGCGGCGGCGGCCACCACCTCCTCGGGCAGGTCGTCGTCCTTGTGGCTGCGGCGTCCGGGCAGGGCCAGCACGAGGATGGTCAGGCCGAGCAGCACCTGGGCCCAGATCCAGCCGGTGTGCGCGAAGCCGTCCTCCCGGGTGACGGACAGCTTGCCGCCGCCCGCCGGGAGCTTGAAGCCCTGCGCCCAGCCGTCGACCGTGACGGACTCCAGCGCGGTGCCGCCCACGGTGGCCTTCCACTCGGGGGCGGCGGACTCGGCGAGCCGCAGCACCCGGCCGTCCGGGCCGGCCGGGACGGTGGCGGTGAGGTCGCGGGCCCCGGCCGGGACGACCACCGGGGCGGCGCCCGGGGCGGTGATCACCGCGCGGACGGCGGGGGCGCCGGTGACCTGCCAGAGCGCGGAGTCGCCGTCCTGGTTGGCCTTGACCAGGCCGGGGGTGGTGTCCAGGACGTCCTTGTAGGTGGCGATCACCGACTTCTGGACCAGCACGTAGGCGATGCCGTAGCCGGAGAGCGCACCGGCCTGGTCGGCGCCGGAACCGGCCAGCAGGCTGCCGACCATCTTGTTCAGGCCGTCCTGGGTGCCGGTCGCCGGGTCGACGGTGGACTCGGCCTGGCCGAGCGTCAGGCCCGCGCCGCGGACCACGGTGTAGCGGACCGCGCCGCCGCCCGGGTCGCCGGTGACGACCAGGGTGCGGGACCGGTCGGTGGTGCCGGCCTCCTCCGCGATGAACGCGGGCACCTGGCCGGCCTGGGCCCGGTGCAGCGGCTTGCCGGCGCCGGTGAGCGCCCACCACAGGCCGGTGCCCAGCGGGGCCAGCACCGCGGCGGCCACCACCAGCGCGGCCACCGGCTGGCGCCAGCCGAAGGCGATCCCGGCCACGCGGGCGTTGGCGCCGTCGGCACCGATCGCGGCGGCCGCCAGCAGGGCGATCCCGGCGATCAGCGAGGCCGGGCCGGCCCAGGCGGGCACCGCCGGGCCGCCGGAGGCCGGGGTGACGGAGGTGCCCGCCACCGCGACCGCGAAGACCAGGCCCGCACCGGCCGCGCCCCAGGCGGCCAGCACCGCGCGGCGGCGGTCGGCGCGCAGCAGTGCGGCGAGCGCGGCGAGCACCACGCCGGCCGACAGCCAGACCGGCGGCACCCCGGCGCCGCCGGGGTTGACCAGCAGCAGGCCGGCCGCGCTCGCACCGGTGCCGTGCAGGCCGGGCAGGCCGGCCTCCAGCAGCAGCCACTGCGGGTGCGTCAGCACCGTCAGCGACCACGGCGCCAGCACCAGGACGGGCAGCGCGAGGATCGCCAGGACGCGCAGGCCGAGCAGGCGCAGCGCGGCGCCGCCCGAGCCGAAGGCGCCGCCGCGGACCACCGCGACGACCAGCGTCGCCAGGCACAGCGGCAGCGCGAGCGCCCAGGTCAACGGCACGAAGGAGGTGGCCAGGGTGAGCAGCAGGACGGTCATCCAGACCGGCCGCCACCCCGGGCGGGCGCCCTTAGCGGCGCTCTCGTCGCGGATGCCGAGACCGGCCGCGATCGCGGCGGCGCGGGCCAGCGGCGGCAGCAGCACGGCGAGGACGGCGGTGCCGATCCGGCCCTGGGCGAGCGCGCCGGTCGCGGCGGGCAGCAGCGCGTAGGCGGCGCTGGCCCAGGCCCGGACCAGCTTGGAGTCCAGCAGCGGCCGGGACACCAGGTAGGCGCTGACCGCCGACAGCGGCACGGTGAGCACGACCAGCAGGGTGAGCGCGAGGTCGGCGTGGTCGAACAGCACCCAGGACAGCACCGCGAGCACGCCGAGGTACGGCGGCGCGGCGGCGGTGGAGCCGGTGCCGATCGGATGCCAGGCGTCCGCGTACATCGACCAGAGGCCGCCGGCGCCGTCGGTGGCCGGCAGCAGGGCGCCGCCGAACAGCTCGCCGCTGCCGAACAGGCCTCGGCAGGCGATCAGGGCGAACACCAGCAGGGCCGCGAACAGCACCGGCGCCGGACGCCGGGCCAGCTTCTTGATCAGCGTGAACTGCTCGACGACCAGGTCCTCGTCGTCCTCGCCGCCCGGCCCGGCCTCGACCGAGCCGTGCCGGCCGGTGTCGTCCTCTCCCCCTATGCCGAGGGAGCCGATCACGCCCTCGACGGCGAGCCGGGCGGTGGCGCCGGGCGGCGGGAAGAGCGTGCGATCGTCCAGGGCGTCGGCGGCCCGGGTGCGGGCGCGCTGCTTGCGCGCGGCCAGCAGCCGGGGGAAGCGGACGAGTTCGTGGCCGAGGCCGGTGAGCTCGTCGAAGGCCTGGCGCGGGTCCTTGCCGAGCAGGTTGGTGGCGGCCCGCAGCAGGGTGCCGAGCACCAGCCGCAGCAGGACGTAGGGGAAGAGCGCGCCCTTGCAGTTGGCGAGCAGGGTGTAGACGGCGCCGGCCTTGTCCACCCGGTGCGGGTGGGCGGGGCCGCAGTCGATGGCGCGGCGCTCGCGGCTGGCCGCCTCGGCGTGCCGCAGCACGGCGTCGGGGGCGATCACCACGCGGTGGCCGGCGGCGTTGACCCGCCAGCAGAAGTCGGCGTCGTCGCGCATCAGCGGCAGCGCCTTGTCGAAGCCGCCGAGTTCCTCGAAGACGTCGCGGCGCACCAGCATGCCGGCGCTGGAGACGGCGAGCACCGGGCGGACCTGGTCGTGCTGGCCCTGGTCCTGCTCGCGGCGGTCGAGGCCGGTCCAGCGGCGGCCGGAGCGGGCGATGGTGACGCCGACCTCCAGCAGCTGGCGGCGGTCGTACCAGCTGCGCAGCTTGGGGCCGACCACGGCGGCGCTGGGGGTGGAGTCGGCGACCTGGAGCAGCCGGCGCAGCGCGTCGGTCTGCGGCTCGCAGTCGTCGTGCAGCAGCCAGAGCCATTCGACGGGCTGGGTCTCGCGCGGGCCGCCGCGGCCGAGGTCGTCCTCCTGGGCGAGCGGGTCGCCGAAGTCGTCCCAGCCGCCGGTGACCGGGTCGTAGCCGGAGGGGTCGAGCCGGTACGGCAGGTCCTCCGGGCGCAGCGGCGGGCTGCCGAAGACGGCTTCGGCGACGGCGGTGCCGAAGCCGGCCCGGCGGCCGAGGAGCAGCGGGCCGCTCTCGGGCAGCCAGTCCGCGAGGGTGTCCGCCAGCAGTTGCGGAGAGTTGTCGGTGGAACCGGTGTCGACCGCGAGCACCCGCTGGACCTGGCGGTCCTGGCCGAGCAGGCCGGCGAGGGCCTGCGGCAGCCAGCGGGCCCCGTCGTGCGAGACGATCACCGCGGTGACCAGGTGGCGCGGGTAGGCGGGCGGCCTGGCAGCGGTGAAGCCGCTCTGGTGGCTGTAGACGGTCATCGAGTGCGCGGGCCTCAGTTCTCGGTGGACACAGCCGGTGAACGGCAACCGGATGGCGCACCACACTAACGGCTCCGGATGGCGGCTTCGTCCGCGGTGCCGGTGCGGGACCGGTGAAGAGCCGGCAGGGAACACGAAAGCGCCCCACCGCCGCGGTGAGGCGCCCGTACTGCCGTGTGGTTGTCGAAGGGTCAGCGGGGGTCGGCGGCCGCCCCGGTCAGACCGCGCTCTTCTTGAGCCGGCGGCGCTCGCGCTCGGAGAGGCCGCCCCAGATGCCGAACCGCTCGTCATTGGCGAGGGCGTACTCCAGGCATTCCGAACGGACCTCGCAGGCGAGGCAGACCTTCTTGGCCTCGCGCGTGGAGCCGCCCTTCTCGGGGAAGAAGGACTCGGGGTCGGTCTGGGCGCACAACGCGCGCTCCTGCCAACCGAGTTCCTCTTCCTCCTCCGTGATGCCGTCACCGATCAACAGCTCAAAGAGCTCGCTCATGTGGCGCGCCTCCTCTGCCCCTACTTGGCGTCCCCGTGGTTGCCGTTGCCTCGTGCGGCCGACGACACGAGTGAAATTACAGTTGCGTCACTCTGGCTCAGTCAAGCCGAGCTCTGGTATTGGGGCGAGGATTCACTCCCCGGCACCAAGCCGTTACGAATAGTGTACATATTCGGACACATTGGACCTTCGATCCGAAAGCCCCGAACGGCGTCGAACCAGCCACAACCATTCGGCGAGTGACGCTCGGTCACCATCACAGGCCGGTCATCGCCCTGCCTTCCCGGCGATCTTCCCATCGAAACATAGAGCGTGATTTATCACCCCATCCGGGCAACTTCTTGGCGTAACCCCCTCGAATGCCGCATCCCTGTGTTTGACACCGGCCCCACGGATGCGGTCTCCTTTCCCCTATGTCAGAGTTCGCCAGCCCCCGGAGCGGTTCCACGCTCCGCCGTGCCGTGAGCTCTTGTTGTCGCCTCTGTTCCTGCTGTATCTAGGCGCCCGCGTCCCACCGCGCGCCGCCCCCAGGAAGCACAGAGGCCGCCCGCGATTCCCGTCCCAGGACATCCCGGATCCGGCTGATCCCCGACGAACAGCCGCCACTCCGAGGACGACTCCCGTGCGTATGACCCGTATCCGCAAGCGGAACCGCGACCGCAGCAAAATCGCCCGCCGAAGCCCCGCGCCCACCGCCCCCACCGCGCCCGCCCGGGGCTGGACCGACGGTCTCAGCGACGTCTCCATCGCCGGCGACCCGCTCGCCTTCCCGCACCTGGCCCGCACCGACCTGCCCCGCCACCCCACCACCGTGGCCGGCCACGCCCGGCTGATCCGCGAGATCGCCGCCGACCGCGCCCGCTGGGAACCCCTGGTCCGCTACGACGCGCTCACCCGCTGGTACGCCCGGCTGGAGACCGGCCCCGGCTACGAGGTCTGGCTGCTCAGCTGGCTGCCCGGCCAGAGCAGCGGCTTCCACGACCACGGCGAGTCCTCCGGCGTGATGACCGTCGTCCAGGGCGAGCTGATCGAACGCTCGCTCACCCGCGCCGGCGAGGGAGCCCGCACCCTGCGCCCCGGCGGGCAGCGGGTCTTCTCCTCCGGCTACCTCCACGAGGTGGTCAACGGCACGCTCGAACCCGCCGTCTCCATCCACCTCTACACCCCGGGCCTCACCGAGATGAACCAGTACGGCGGCACCGCCGTCCCCGAGCAGCACCCGCAGGCCCAGGCCGAGGCGCACTGAGCACCCGCCCACGTCGGCCCGGCCGTCGCACCCGCCGACGGCCGGGCCGGCGACCGGGCTGACGGGCAGTCGGACCGTGGCAGGATGAACCCATGCGCATCGTGGCACTGGCAGGCGGAATCGGCGGAGCGCGCTTCCTGCGCGGACTCCTCGCGGCGGTCGGACCGCAGGACGAGATCACCGTCATCGGCAACACCGGCGACGACATCCACCTCTACGGCCTCAAGGTCTGTCCCGACCTCGACACCGTGATGTACACCCTCGGCGGCGGCATCCACGAGGAGCAGGGCTGGGGCCGTACCGACGAGACCTGGTCGATCAAGGCCGAGATGAAGGAGTACGGCGTCGGCCCCGAGTGGTTCGGGCTCGGCGACCGCGACTTCGCCACCCACCTCGTCCGCAGCCAGATGCTCACCGCCGGCTACAGCCTCAGCCAGGTCACCGAGGCGTTGTGCGTGCGCTGGAAGCCCGGCGTACGGCTGCTGCCGATGAGCGACGACCGGGTCGAGACCCACGTGCGGATCACCGACGAGCAGGGCACCCGGGCGATCCACTTCCAGGAGTACTGGGTCAGGCTGCACGCCGCCGTCGACGCCGAGGCGATCATCCCGGTCGGCGCCGACACCGCGAAGCCCGCGCCCGGCGTCCTGGAGGCCCTCGCCGCCGCCGACGTCATCCTCTTCCCGCCGTCCAACCCGGTCGTCTCCATCGGCACCATCCTCGCCGTCCCCGGCATCCGGGAGGCCGTCGCCGCCGCCCCCGCCCCCGTCGTCGGGCTCTCCCCGATCATCGGCGGCGCCCCGGTGCGCGGCATGGCCGACAAGGTGCTCGCCGCCGTCGGCGTCGAGGCCACCGCGGAGGCGGTCGCGCTGAACTACGGCGCCGCACTCATCGACGGCTGGCTCGTCGACACCGCCGACCAGGCCTCGGTCGCCGCCGTCGAAGCCGCCGGGATCGCCTGCCGGGCCGTCCCGCTGCTGATGACCGACGTCGAGGCCACCGCCGAGATGGCCCGGGCCGCCCTCGCCCTCGCCGAGCAGGTGCGCAAGTGAGCGGGCGCGGGCGCAGCGGGGCGGGCGCATGAGCCTGCGGATCCTGCCGGTCGAGGGGCTGCCGGAGATCGACGCCGGGACCGACCTCGCCGCGCTGCTCGCCAAGGCCGGCGAGTACCAGGACGGCGACATCCTGATCGTCACCTCGAAGATCGTCAGCAAGGCCGAGGGCCGGCTGCTGCACGCCGCCGACCGCGAGGCCGCGATCGAGGCCGAGACCGTCCGGGTGGTCGCCCGGCGCGGCCACGCCCGGATCGTCGAGAACCGCAACGGCTTCGTCATGGCCGCCGCCGGCGTCGACGCCTCCAACACCGCCCCCGGCACCGTCCTGCTGCTGCCCGAGGACCCGGACGCCTCCGCCCGCGCCCTGCGCGGGCGGCTCCAGCAGCTCACCGGCCGCCGGCTCGCCGTCGTCGTCACCGACACCTTCGGCCGGCCCTGGCGCAACGGGCTCACCGACGTCGCCATCGGCGCCGCCGGGCTGTCCGTGCTGGAGGACCACCGCGGGCGCACCGACAGCCACGGCAACGAGCTGGCGCTCACCGTCACCGCCACCGCCGACGAACTCGCCGCCGCCGCCGACCTGGTGAAGGGCAAGACCAGCGGCGTGCCGGTCGCCGTCGTCCGCGGGCTCGGCCACCTCGTCACCGCCGAGGACGGCGACGGCACCCGGCCGCTGGTCCGCCCCGCCGTCGACGACATGTTCCGGCTCGGCACCTCCGAGGCGCTGCGCCGGGCCGTCACCCTGCGGCGCACCGTCCGCTCCTTCACCGACGCCCCGGTCGACCCCGGCGCCGTGCGCCGCGCCGTCGCCGCCGCCGTCACCGCGCCCGCCCCGCACCACACCACGCCGTGGCGGTTCGTCCTGCTGGAGACGGCGCGGGCCCGCACCCGGCTGCTCGACGCGATGCTCGCCGCCTGGCAGCGCGACCTGCGCGAACTCGACGGCTGGGACGACGCCCGGATCGCCCGCCGCACCGCCCGCGGCGACGTCCTGCGCGACGCGCCCTACCTGGTGGTGCCCTGCCTCGTCATGGACGGCTCGCACCACTACCCCGACCAGCGGCGCGCCGCCGCCGAACGGGAGATGTTCACCGTCGCCGCCGGCGCCGCCGTGCAGAACCTCCTGGTCGCCCTCACCGGCGAGGGCTACGGCTCCGCCTGGGTGTCGTCCACCATGTTCTGCCGCGACACCGTCCGCGCGGCCCTCGACCTCCCGGACGGCTGGGACCCGATGGGCGCCATCGCCGTCGGCCGCCCCGCCGAACCCCCGCGCGAACGCCCGGAACGCGACGCCGACGCCTTCGTCGAGGTGCGGTAGCGGTTCAGAGACCGCGATGGATCTCGCGGCGATTTCCAACGGCCACCACGAGGATCACCAACACGCCGTCGTGGATCTCGTAGGCCACGCGGTGGACGCCGACGCGGAGACGGTAGAGGCCGACGTGACCCGCCAGCATCTTGGCATCCGGGCCATCGACGTACGGGTCCTCGCCGAGAACGGTGAGTGCGGTGAGGATCCGCATCGCGTCGACCTGGCTGATGTCACGCAGCTGGCGCCTGGCATGCGCGGTGAAGCGGAACGCGTACTTCACGCAGCGCTCCCGGACGGGTCCCTGGGCGAGTCGAACAGGTCGGCCAGGAGCTCGGCCATGGTCACGGTGGGATCGTTCCGGTGCTGCTCGGCCTCACGGGCGAGCAGTTCGTCGGCGGCATCCTCGATGGCGTCGAGGATCTCGATCGGCACGACCGCTCCGACCCGCTCGCCCTTCCGAGTGATCACCGTGATCTCGCCGGCCTCGGCCTGGTTGACCACCTCGGCGATGTTCGCACGCAGTTCCCGGATGCTCAGTGCGTCAGTCACGCGTCGAGCGTACACACCGGCGTGTACACCGCACAGCGCTTCCGGCTCATCGCCGCCGGTGGTCGTTGGGGGTGAGGCGGGGGCCGTAGCGGGGGGCGTGGGGGGTGGTGGCCAGCAGGAGGCGGCAGAGGCGGTGGCGGTGCGGGCGGTAGGGCTCCAGCAGGGCGAGCATCTGGGCGTCGTCGCTGCGGGGGCGGCCGGCCAGGGCCCAGCCGACCAGGTTGGGCAGGTGGAAGTCGCCGACCGAGACCGCGTCCGGATCGCCGTTGCTGCGTTGCAGGGTCTCGGCGGCCGTCCAGGGGCCGATCCCCGGGACGGCGGTGAGCCGGGCGAAGGCCTCGGCGTGGTCCATCGCGGCGGCCTCCTCCAGCCGGGGCGCCAGCCGGACGGCGCGCATGACCGTCGCCGAGCGCTTCGGGTCCACCCCCGCGCGGTGCCACTCCCAGCTCGGCACCAGCGCCCACTCCCGGGCCGACGGCGCCACCCGCATGCCCTCGGCCGGGCCCGGCGCCGCGGTGCCGAAGTCCCGTAGCAGGGTGCGCCAGGCGCGGTAGGCCTCGTCGGTGGTCACCTTCTGTTCCAGGATCGCCGGGACGAGGGACTCCAGGACCAGCCCGGTGCGGGTGAGGCGGACCGCGGCGGTGCGGCGCTGGGCGTCCCGCAGCGGGCCGGGCGGCAGCACCAGGGCCTCCGGGTCGTCCTGCGCGCCCAGCAGCACCGGCAGCCGCTCCAACAGCCACGGCGCACCCGGGCCCCAGGCGGTCGCCTCCACCTCGCCGGCGGCCGGGCGCGCCAGCACCCGCAGCGTGCCGATCCCGGCCGGGGTCCGGGACGCCCGCCAGAGCGCGCCGTCGCCGGTGGTGCGGTACGCCGGGTCGGCGGGGCCCCGGCGCAGCGGCAGCAGCGTCCGGGCGACGTCCAGCGGGAAACCCGGCCGCCAGCGCCGTACCGACTCGCCCGTCACCGCCGCGCACCTCCTCCGCTGTCCGGCTCCACCGCCTTCGTCGACCATGGGGATATGAACGATACGCGGCTGCCGGAGCTGTCCTCCGGGGACGAGAGCGCGGTGCGGGCGCTGTACCACCGGGCGCTGGACGGGTGGAACCAGCGGGACGGTTCGGCCTTCGCCGGGCCGTTCGCCGAGGACGGGGAGGTGATCGGCTTCGACGGCACCCGGCACTGCGGGCGGTCGGTGATCGCCGCCGAACTGGGGCGGCTCTTCGCGGACCACGCGACGCCGGAGTACGTGGCCAGGGTGCGCCGGGTCCGCGCGCTGGGGCCCGGGGTGGCGCAGCTGGACGCCGTCGCGGGGCTGGTGCCGGACGCCGCGGAGGACCTGGACCCGGCGCTCAACGCGGTGCAGACGGTGATCGCGGTGAACGCCGGGGCGGGCTGGCGGATCGGACTGCTGCAGAACACGCCGGCGCGCTACGACCTCCGGCCGGACCTGGCGGCGGCGTTGACGGCGGAGCTGCGGGGGCTGGTCGGGCGGGGGCCCGGGCCGGCGTAGGGCGGTGCGGTGCGGCGCGTCAGGGGGCCTGGAGGTGGGCCGCGGCCGTGCGGAGGGCGGGGAGCCGGGCGTAGAGGGCGTTGCCGGGGCATTCGGTGTTGAAGGCGTCGCGGTGGCCGGAGACGGCGTCGAAGTCGACGACGGTGCCCTTGGGGTAGCGGCTGGCGTCGGAGGCGGAGGTGAGCTTGGTGCGGCCGTCGGCGGGGTGGCCGGCGAGGCCGAGCTTCCAGCCTGCGATGGCGGCCAGGCCGTCCAGGAGGGGCTGGGGCGGGGCGTCGCCGACGTAGGTGCCGATGGCGGCGACGCCGGCCGAGTCGGTGTTGAAGCCGAGGGTGTGGGCGCCGTGGACGGGCAGGTCGACGCCGCCGGCCCGGCCCTCGTAGACGGTGCCGCAACGGTCGACCAGGAAGTTGTAGCCGATGTCCCGCCAGCCGCTGCTCTGAACGTGGTACTGGTAGATCGACCTGATCACCCGGGGGGCGTCGGAGCAGGCGTAGTCGGTGGCGGTGGCGGTGTGGTGGATGAACACCTCGTGGACCGGGCCGGTGTACTCGAAGGTCCGGTCGCGCAGGGACTCGTCCGCGCCCCAGCCGGCCCGGGCGACGATGGCGGGGCGCGGGGCCTGGCGGCCGTCGGCGGGGCGGCGGGGCAGGACCCGGGCGGCGGGCGAGGGCGCGCCCTGACCGGGGTCGACCAGGTCGAGCCGCAGGCCGGGCGGGGGCCCGGCGGGGCCGGGACGCACCTCGACGGCGACGCCGTCGCTGCGGCCCGTCCACAGGGGCGCGGTGGCGCCGCGCGGGGCGCGGTCGGGGCCGTCCTCGGTGTCGGCCTCCAGGTCGTGCCAGTCGCCCCAGCGGCCGGTGGCCGCGTCCCGGGTGCGGACCCGGACGGCGCCGCCGGCCAGCGCGTCCGCCGGGCCGTCCCAGCCGACGCCGAGGAGTTCGAACGGCCGGGTGGTGCGCGGGGCCAGGGCGGGGCCGGGGCCGAGCGGCAGCGAGGTGACCGACCCGCCGCCGGCGGAGCCGCGGCGCCGGGCGCCGTCGGGGTCGGCCGGGCCGGCGGTGGCGGCGGGCTGGAGGAGCAGGGCGACGGTGCAGCCGGCGAGCACGGCGGCCGGGAGGGAAAGGCGCATAAACCGGATGGTGGCGGCAAATCGGGCCGCTCGCCACGTCGCCTCGCGCCCGGTCCGCCACCCCTCCCGACGGCCCACTCGAAGGCCGTAGGCTGGGGCGCACCATGACTGCGCATTTCGCTGCCGATGCCCGCACCCCCGTCGAACTGCTGCACGCATATCTGCGAGGCGGCACGCCCACGGTCGATCCCGCGGCCCCGCTGGTCACCTTCTACGACGACGCCACCGGCGAACGGGTGGAGCTGTCCGCCCGGACCTTCGACAACTGGGTGGCCAAGACGGCCAACCTCCTCCAGGACGAGTTGAACGCCGGCCCGGGCGACCGGGCCGTACTGCTGCTCCCCGCCCACTGGCAGAGCGCCGTCTGGCTGCTGGCCTGCTGGTCGGTCGGGGTGACGGCGGTGCCCGGCGGCGACCCGGCCGACGCCGACCTGGTGGTCAGCGGTCCGGACGGACTGGCGGCCGCCCAGGCCTGCGAGGGCGAGCGGGTGGCCCTGGCCCTGCGCCCGCTCGGCGGACGCTTCCCGCAGCGCCCCGACGGCTTCCTCGACTACGCCGCCGAGGTGCCCGGCCAGGGCGACCGCTTCGCGCCGTACTCGCCCGTCGCCCCGGACGGCCACGCGCTGGAGACCGCCGTGGACGGACTGCCGCTGAAGCTGACCGGCGAGCAGACCGTCGCGCTGGCCCGGGAGGGGGCCGCCCGGCTCGGGCTCAAGCCCGGCGACCGGGTGCTGTCCACCCTCTCGTTCGACGACTGGACCGGTCTGGAGGCCGGTCTGCTGGCGCCGCTGGCGGCCGGCGCCTCGGTGGTGCTGTGCCGCAACTCGCAGGGGCTCGAACCCGAGCAGTGGGAGAAGCGGACCGAATCCGAACGGGTGACACTGCGCCTCGGGTAACCCCCGGGTCGGACCGGGCGGGTAGGGATCCCTGCCATGGCCGAGGACGACACCGCGCACCTCCCGACCGACCCGCCCCCGACGGATGCGCACCCTTCCGAACCCGAACGCCCGCGTCGGCGCCGGCGGTGGCTGATGATCACCGCCGGCGTCGTCGCGTTCCTGCTGGTCGCCACCGGGGCACTGCTCTGGATCGCCTACCGCAAGCTGGACGGCAACATCCGCACCGACTCGGCCACCGACCGGTTGCTCGCCCGACTGGAGGCCGAGCGGCCGAGCCGGACCGCCGGGGCCAAGGGCTCCGAGAACATCCTGCTGATCGGCAGCGACGACCGCTCCGGCACCAACTCCTCGTACGGCGGCGAGCCGGGCACCCAGCGCTCGGACACCACGATCCTGCTGCACCTGGCCGCCGACCGGAAGCACGCGACGGCGGTCTCCCTCCCGCGCGACGTCATGGTCACCGTCCCCGTCTGCGAGAAGCCGGACGGCACCCGCAGCAAGGCCGGGCTGATGCAGTTCAACTGGGCGTTCGAGATGGGCGGCGCGGCCTGCTCGATCCGCACCGTCGAGCAGCTCAGCGGCATCCGGATCGACCACTACGTGATCCTCGACTTCAACGGCTTCAAGACGATGGTGAACGCGATCGGCGGGGTCGAGGTGTGCGTCCCGCAGGCGATCCACGACAAGGACGCCAGACTCGACCTGCCCGCCGGGCGGCAGACCCTGCACGGCGAGCAGGCACTCGGCTACGTCCGGGCCCGGGAGAGCCTGGGCGACGGCAGCGACACCCAGCGGATGGGCCGTCAGCAGCAGTTCCTGGCCGCGCTGATCCGCAAGGTGCAGTCGCAGGGCGTGCTGCTGAACCCGGCGCGGCTGTGGCCGGTGCTGGACGCGGCCACCTCCTCGGTCAAGGCGGACGGGGGGCTGTCCTCGCTCGGGGCGCTGTACGACCTCACCCAGGACCTGCGGGACATCCCCTCGGCGGACGTGGTGCTCCTGACCGCGCCGCGCCGCCCGTACCGGTACGACTCGGACCGGGACGAGTTCGTGCAGCCGCAGACCACCCAGCTGTTCACCGCGCTGCGGGACGACCGGTCGGTCGCCGTCCGGCCGCCCGGTTCGGCGCCGTCGCCGAGCGCCTTCGCCGGGGCAGGCGTCGGGGCCGGGGCGGGCGTCGGGGCCGGGGCGGGTGCGAGCCCGAGCCCGGTGGCGACGGGTGCAGGTGCGGGCGCGGGGTCGGACGGGGCGGCCGGGGCCGTGGGGGCTGCGGGGGCACCGGCGAAGGCGTCACCTTCGGCGGACGCCTCGCCCACCTTCGAGGGACGCACGGCCGACGTGGACGCCTGCGCGCAGCACTGACCGCGGCTGCGCCGCAGGTCGGCACGGGTTTTCCGGAAATCCCGCACACCCAGGGAACTTTACCCGGCCATTACCTGAACATGGCGCAGATCACACCGGCGCGATTCCGCCGTTCGGCTCGTCTAGTGTGTCCGGATCGGCCCGCCGAACGGGCGAGCCGGAGCCGTGACCGGTCGGAGGTAGGGAACCCCCGTGCAGCAGGACAAACCGGAGGTCGATCCCGCCGACCAGTGGACGCGCGACCCGGAAACCGGCCAGTACCGCCTCGACCCGGCCGCCGGAATCCCCGGGCAGCGCCGCCGGACGGCCGAACGGAGAGCCGCCGAGGAGACGCCGGCCACCGAGTCCGGGATCGGGACCGCCGGCACCCCCGGGCCGGGCCGCCGCGACTCCCGGCGCCGGGCGGCCGCCGCCGCCAAGCGGACCCGGCGCCGCCGGGCGCTCAAGTGGACCGCCGGGGCCGGCGCCCTGGTGATGGTCGCGGGCTGCGGCGGGGCGTACTACCTGTACCAGCACTTCAACAGCAACCTGACCTCCGTCAAGGTCCAGCTGGGCAACGAGGAGGAGCGGCCCAAGGCCGCCGGGGACGCGCTCAACATCCTGGTGCTGGGCACCGACAGCCGGCAGGGCCTCGGCCGCGACTACGGCGACGAGGGCAGCGCCGGGCACGCCGACACCACGCTGCTGTTCCACATCTCCAAGGACCGCTCCAACGCGACCGCGATCAGCATCCCGCGCGACCTGATGGTGCCGATCCCGGAGTGCCAGAGCAGCAACGGCAAGAAGATCCCCGGCTCCGCGCGGGACATGTTCAACAACAGCCTCGGCCAGGAGGGGCGCGACCCGGGCTGCACCTGGAAGACCGTCGAGAAGATGACCGGGATCCGGGTCGACCACTTCGTGCAGGTCAACTTCGAGGCGGTGAAGACGCTGTCCAGCGCCGTCGGCGGGGTCGAGGTCTGCGCGGCCAAGGACATCAACGACACGGACTCGCACCTGAAGATGAGCAAGGGCCGGCACGTGGTCCAGGGCGACGAGGCGCTGGCCTTCGTCCGCACCCGGCACGCCGTCGGCTTCGGGGGCGACCTCACCCGCATCCCGCTCCAGCAGCAGTTCATCAGCTCGATGATCCGCAAGATCAAGAGCGACGACACCCTGACCAGCCCGAGCAAGCTCTACAAGCTCGCCGACGCCGCCACCAAGGCGCTCACCGTGGACTCCGGGATCGGCAGCGTCGACAAGCTCAAGGACCTCGCGCTGGACCTCAGCAAGGTCGACACCAAGAACATCACCTTCGCCACCGTGCCGGTCCTGGACGACCCCAAGGACAAGGACCGGCTGGTGCTCAAGCAGCCGGACGCCGGGCAGCTGTTCTCGATGGTCGCGGGCGACCGCTCGCTGACCGAGACCGCCGCGCCCGCCGACGCCGCCACGGCCGCACCGGAGACCGCGGCGGCGGCCCCGACCGCCGCCGCCCCGACGGTGGACCCCAAGGACGTCCGGGTGACGGTGCGCAACGGCAGCGGGACGCGCGGACAGTCGGGGCCCACCGTGGACAAGCTCCGCAGCAAGGGCTTCGCCAAGGCCACGACCGCCCCCGACGCGCCCGTCACCGCGACCACCGCGGTGTCCTTCCCGGCCGGGCAGGACGCCGCGGCCGCCGCCCTGGCCGCCGCGCTCGGCCTGCCGGGCGACGCCGTCCGGCCGGACCCGAAGGCGGATCCGAAGGGCCCGCTGGTGCTGGTGCTGGGCAAGGACGTCCTCGCCGCTCCGGCGGCGGCCCCGACCGAGGCACCGAAGGACCTCCAGCGGGTGCAGGCGGACGACACCGACGCGTGCGCCAAGTAGGACGTGTGCGCCGAGTGGTCAGGCCCTACGCCGGCGCGAGGGTTCCGTCCGTCTCCCGGTAGTGCTCGCCGGTGCGGGGGCAGTGCCAGCGGCCGTCGCCGGCGGGCTCCAGCGGCTCGCCGGCGCGGCCGACCCAGCCGATCCGGCGGGCCGGGACGCCGGCGGCCAGGGCGAAGTCCGGGACGTCCCGGTGGACCACCGCGCCGGCCGCGACCAGCGCCCAGCGGCCGACCGTCACCCCGGCGACCAGGACCGCCCGGCCGCCGATCGAACAGCCCTGACGGAGCGTCACCCCTTCGGCGCGCCAGTCCTGTTGACGCTTGGGCCGACCGTCCGGGGTCACCGCGCGGGGGTGGCGGTCGTTGGTGAGGACGGCCGCGGGGCCGATGAACACCCCGTCCTCGACCAGCGCGGGCTCGTACACCAGCGCGTGGTTCTGCAGTTTGACCCGGTCCCCGATCCGGACGCCCGGGCCGACGTAGGCGCCGCGGCCGATCACGCACTCGGCGCCGATCACCGCGTCCTCGCGGACCTGGGCGAGGTGCCAGACCGTCGTCCCCGCGCCGATGACGGCCCGTTCGTCGACGTCCGCGCTCGGCTCGATCCGGGCCACGCCGGGCCCGCCCTCAACTGTCGCCATGCGCACCGACGATAGCGGCGCGGGCTCGACTCTCAGGATTCGTCCGACAATTCGCGCGCCCGGCGGAAATTGTCGGACGAACCCTGCCGGGTCGGCGTCAGCTCGCCCTGGAGAGCACGTCCTTGGCGGCCGGTCCGACGCTGCCTATCACCCGGCGGGCCAGTGAGCGGGGCGAGGTGAGGAAGCCGAAGCCCCAGCTGAGGTGCATGGTGGCGAGCGCCACCGGCAGCATCGCCCTGGCCTTGAAGGACAGGCCGCGGCCGCCGACCAGCCCGCCGCCGAGGATGCCCAGCAGGTAGGCGCCGGGCACCGCGAGGAGGGCCGGGTGGACGGCGACGCCCAGCACCAGCCCGAGGGTGACGGCCAGCAGGGCGGTCGGCGGGGCCAGGTAGCGGAGGTTGACCGAGCCGCGGTGGTAGCGGGTGACCACCCGGCGCCAACGGCCGTAGTCCTTGTACTGCTTGGCCAGCGCCTTCACCGACGGCCGGGGCCGGTAGGTCACCTTGAGCTGCGGGGTGAACCAGACCAGCCCGCCGTCCTGGCGGATCCGGTAGTTGAGCTCCCAGTCCTGGGCGCGGATGAACTCCTCGTTGTAGCCGCCGAGCTTCTCCAGCACCTCGCGCCGGAACACCCCGAGGTAGACGGTGTCCGCCGGGCCGGCCAGGCCGCCGGTGTGGAAGGCGGCGTTGCCGACACCGATCTTGGAGGTCATCGCGGCGGCGACCGCGTTCTCCCACTCGGTCTCGCCCTCGGCGTGCATGATGCCACCGACGTTGGCGGCGTCCATCTCGTCGAGCAGCCGGACCGCGGTGGTGATGTAGCCGGGGGTGAGCAGGCCGTGGCCGTCCACGCGCACCACTATCGGATGGCGCGAGCCGCGGATCGCGGCGTTCAGCCCCGCAGGGGTGCGACCGGTGGGATTCGGCACGGTCCGTACCCGCGGGTCCTCCGCCACCAGTTCGGCCGCGATCTCCGCGGTCCGGTCGGTGGACGGACCGAGGGCGATCACCACCTCCATCGGCCCGGGGTACTCCTGGTCCAGGATGCGCCGGACCGCCGTCCGCAGGTGTCGTTCCTCGTTGAGCACCGGCATGATCACGGAGACAGCCGGCAGCTCCTCAGCAGCCTTGGTGTTCATCGGGGCCAACCGTACCGGTGCGGACACGTCTCCGTCTTGTCCCGGTCCGGGCCGCTGCACGCAACCCGCGACGCCCGGTTGAGCTCCTTGATCACGCCCACCGTACTCCGCTCCCCGTACGGGCCCGCAGCCGGGTCGGAACGGGCGGTTTCCGGAGGACGGGACGGAGCCCGGGAGGGCGCCCCCGGCGGGGTTCGGCGGTGGCCGCGCGGGTTCGGTGCAGGTTCGGCGCAGGTTCAGAGCAGGTGGTGAACGATGGTGAAGAGCGCGTAGCCGGCCAGCGACAACCGGTTCAGCAGGTGCTGCGGGCCGCCCAGCCGGTCCGGCAGCGACCGGTGCGGGCGCAGGTCCGGCCGGTGGGCGGCGGTCGCGACGGCCCGGGCCAGCTCCACCGGGTCGTAGCGGTCCCCGAAGTGTCCGGCCAGCCAGGCGGCCGGGCGGCTGCCGACGGTGACCTCCTCGCCCGAGCGCAGCTGGACGGTGAGCAGGTTGCGGTGGACCGCGGCCGCGTTGATCTCCTGCCACCGGAAGGTCCGGGTGCGCAGCGCGGTGGCCATCCGCAGGCCGTCCCGGTCGACGACCATCTGCCAGGAGAGGGTGCGGCCGCAGGCGAGGATCGCCACCGTGCCGGTCAGGAGCGGGTGCACCAGCCCGCCCCACCAGCCGCTCCTGCCGAGCAGCGCGACGAGGCCCGCGAGCAGCAGTGCGGGCACCGGACCGGCCACCGCCCGCAGCGGCAGCGGCATCTCCCAGCGCCGGGCGGGCACCGGTTCGGCGTCCGGCCCGGCCGCGGGGGCGGCGGCCACCGTCCCCGCTGTCAGGGCGGCGACGGCCAGTTCCCGCTCCCGGTAGCCCTCGGTGCGCCGGCCCGACCGTGGGGCCCGGGCGGCGGGGGCGACCACGGCCGCCACCCAGCGCGGGTCGTGGTCCAGCAGTCCGGGGCGGACCAGGAGCTGCTGCTCCGGCCCGTCGGGCCCCCGGTACAGCACGGCCGGCACGCTCCGGCCGGCGCGGGCGAGCCAGGCGGCGGCCTGCTCCGGGGTCAGCCGGTCGAAGACGTCCCCGAGCTCCTCCTCTTCCTCGTCGTAGGAGACCTCGAGATCGAGGTGGTCGGCGTCGTCGTCCTCGGTCTCCAGGTGTTCGGGCACCCAGGCCGGGCCCTCGCCGCCCGGGGCGCCGTAGCGGGCCCAGCGGTAGCGGTCGCGCTCGACCAGCCGCCAGAGCGCGGGGCCGTCCGGCGGGCCGTCCAGCGGCTGCACCAGCAGGTCGCCCCGGGCGTCGGCGCGGACCCGGACGGCGAGGGCGGGCGCGGAGCCCGCGAAGGAGGGCCGGGAGCGGCGGGCGTTCGCGGTGGCGGCCGAGCCGAGCAGCAGCAATCCGGGCAGGGCGAGCAGGCCGCCGGCGGTCAGCGCGCCGGTGAGGTCGTAGTCGTCGCCGGCGGCGCGGACGGCTGCGCCGTCCACCAGCAGCGGGACGGCCTCGCCGGGCTGCGGCGGCCGGGCCCACCAGACGTCCAGCCGGGCGGTGCGTTCCGGGCCGCCGCCGGGCGGGTGGAAGCGGACGGTCAGGACGCCGTCCTGGTCGGTGTCGCCCGCGGTGCCGGTGACCTGGTCGGCCCGTTCGGCGCTCGCCTGCTGCCGGGCCTGTCCCCACAGCCCGTACAGCGGGAACGCCAGGGCGGCGGCGAGCAGCAGGCCGCCGAGCGCGCGGCGCAGCACCGGCGGGCCGTCGGGGTGGACGGGTGAGGGCGCTCCGGCGGCGGTCCAGGGGAAGGGGACGGGCGGGGCCATCAGTTCGTCGAGCTGCTGGCGGGCGCGGCGGCGGCCGAGCTCGGCGCCGATCAGCGCGGCGGAGAGCAGCAGGTGGACCAGGACGGCCGTCCAGCGGCCGAGCGGGGTGACCAGGCCGTGCGGGGCGTACCAGAGCACCGCGAGGACGGCTGGCGGGACCAGCGCCCGGCCGCAGAACCGGCCGGCCAGCAGGGCCACTTCGGCGAGCACCGACCAGGCGGCCAGCGAGGAGCCCCAGGTGTCCCGGCAGACGCCCTGGACGTTGCAGTCACCGGGGGTCGGCTCCACCGCGGTGGCCAGGATGACGAAGGCGGCCGGCAGCAGCGCCGACCAGCGGCTGTCCAGGCGCCAGGCGGTGCGGGCGGCGCGCCAGCGGGTGGCAGCGGCGGCGGTGAGGGGCGCGGCGCTGGGCAGCGGCGGGGCGTCCGGGGTATCCGGGGCGAACATCGGACGATCATCTCAGTCGGCCGGGGGCGGCCCGTGCCGCAGGGGGGGGGGGGTTTCCCCCCCCCCCCCCCCCCCCCCCTCCCCCCCCCCCCCCCCCCCACACCCACAGGCCCGTTTGATGCTGCCACCCGCCATGGTTATGTCGGGGTCGCGGATAGGCTCCATCGCCTATA
>NZ_JBWKER010000075.1:0-11966 GCF_056435345.1 Kitasatospora sp. NPDC043950 | reverse complement strand
TTTCTTTTGGCGGGGGGGGCCCGTGGCGGAGGGTGCTGGTGTCGCCCCGCCCCCCCCCCCTGCCCCCGTTCCCCCCCTCGGCGGCCCCCCACCGCCGGGTCCTGCGGCCCGCGCCGCCCGGTCGGTCCGTCGCGATGGCCGCGGTCGGTCCGTCGCGACGGCCCCGGTCAGTCCGTCGCGATGGCCGCGAGGACGTTCATCCGCCCGGCCCGGAAGGCCGGGACGAGGGCGGCGACCAGTCCGATCACCACCGAGGCGACCAGCGTCACCGCGAGCGTGGTGGTCGGGACGGAGAGCGTGGCCAGACCCTGGTCACGCAGTACCCGTTGGGCGGTGACGCCCCAGGCCAGCCCGAGCCCGGTGCCCAGGACCGCGCCGAACACCGAGATCACCACGGCCTCCAGCCGGATCATCCGGCGCAGCTGGCGGCGGGAGAGCCCGATCGCCCGCAGCAGGCCGATCTCCCTGGTCCGCTCGACCACCGACAGCGCCAGGGTGTTGACCACCCCGAGCACGGCGACCGTGATGGAGAGGCCGACCAGGCCGTAGATCAGGTAGAGCAGGGTGTTGACCTGGGACTGCACGACCTCCTTGTAGCCGGCCTGGTCCTTGATGGTCAGCTGCGGGTACTCCTTGAGCGCGCCCTCCAGGGCGGTCAGCGTCTTCGCGACGTCGGCTCCGGAGGAGGCCTTGGCGAAGAACGTCCAGACCGGCGGCTGCTCGGCGGCGGGCACGGCCTTGGCCATGGTGTCGAAGTCGACGAAGGAGCCGTCGCCGAACAGCGAGCCCTTCGCGAACACGGCGCCCACCGGCAGCACCTGGGTGCGGCCCTTGCCGTAGGCGACGGTCACCTGGTCGCCGACCTTCAGGCCGTGGTCCTTCGCGAAGGCCTCGCCGATCCCCAGCTCGCCCCGCCCGATCGCGTCCACCGAACCGGCGGTGACCGGGAGGTGGAAGTCGGTGCCGAAGAAGGCGGGCGGCGCGGCGGTGAGGTTGGTCTTCACGCTCCGGCCGTCCGGCAGCTGGAGCTTGGGGCTGAAGAACTTCTGGGTGGTGACGTGGTCGATGCCCGGGGTCCGGCGGACGGCGTCCAGCATCTCGGGGGTGATCGAGGTGCGGCCGCCCTGGACGATGTAGTCCGCGCCCACCGACCGGTCGATCTGCGCGTTGGCCGAGGTGACCGTCGAGGCGCTGAACACCGAGGAGCCGATCACCAGCGCCAGTCCGATCATCAGCGCGGCTGCGGTGGCCCCGGTACGACGCGGGTTGCGCATCGCGTTGCGCTGGGCGAGCCGGCCGGACGGACCGAACAGCGCCGGCAGCAGCGCGCCCAGCACCCGCACCACGGCGGTGGCCAGCAGCGGGCCGAGCACCACGAAGCCGACCAGGGTGAGCAGCACGCCGAGACCCAGGTACTGGCCGCCGGTGGCCGCCTTCTCCGCCTGCGCGGCCAGCACCAGCAGACCGCCGCCGCCCGCCGTCAGGACCAGGCCGACCACCGTGCGGACCAGGTTGGCGCGGCCCTCGGCCGGCGTGCCGTGGTCGCGCAGCGCGGCCATCGGCGCGATCCGGCTCGCCCGGCGGGCCGGGACCCAGGCCGCCACCAGGGTCACCACGATGCCCAGGGCGTACCCGGCGAGGAACACCGTCGGACCGATCTTCAGGTCGCCCGCGTCGAGCTTCATGCCGATCGCGTTCATCAGCTTGATCAGGCCGACCGCGATGCCCAGACCGGCCGCGACCCCGAGGGTCGAGCCGAGCACGCCGAGGATCAGCGCCTCGACCAGGACCGAGCGGTTCACCTGCCGGCGGCTGCCGCCGATGGCGCGCAGCAGGCCGATCTCCCGGGTGCGCTGGGCGACCAGCATCGAGAAGGTGTTGATGATCAGGAAGCAGCCGACGAACGCCGAGATGAGCGAGAAGCCGAGCATCGCGTTCTTCATGAAGCCGAGGCCGCTGCCGATGCTCTTGGTGTTCTCGTCCTTCTGCTCGGCCGCGGTCTTCACCTGGTAGCCGGCGCCCAGCTTGGCCAGGGCGTCGGCCTTGAGCCGGTCGTTGCCGCGGCTGCCGTCGCCGAACGCCTCGACCGAGGTGTACGCCTGCTCGCCGAGCAGCACCTGCTGGGCGGTCGGGGTGTCCAGGAAGGCCAGCGCCGCACCGGGGTTGGTGGTGGTGAAGGAGGCGATGCCGGAGATCGTGAACTCGTGCCGGCCGTCGGCGTTGTCGACCCGGAGCTTGGCGCCGAGGCCGAGCCCGGCCTTCTTCGCGGTGTCCGCGTCCAGCACCGACTCGCCCGCGTTCTGGGGAGCGTGACCCTGGGTGAGGTGCACCGCGCTGCGCGGGGTCTCGGTCCAGTTGCCGACCAGGGTCGGCGCGCCGGACGTCGGGCCGACCAGCTTGTTGGTGGCCGGGTCGACCAGGGTCGCGTTCTCGACCATGACCTGGCCGACCGCCGACTTCACCCCCGGCACCGCGGCGACCTGCTGCGCGGCCGCCACCGGGACGGTCCGCGGCTTGTCGGAGGCCTGCTGGTCGTCGTCCTCGGCCGGCTTGGGCGGCTGGACGGAGACGTCGGAGGCGGTCGCGGCGAACAGCTTGTCGAAGGTGCTGGTCGCGGTGTCGGAGAAGACCAGGGTGCCGGAGACGAACGCGACCGACAGCATCACGGCGATCAGGGAGAGCGCCATGCGGCCCTTGTGGGCGAAGAAGCTCCGCAGAGCGGTCTTGAGCAGCATCTGTCCCGTCCCGCCCGCTCAGCTGGTCCGCTTGCCGTCGAAACGGCGCATGCGTTCGAGGACGGAGTCGGCGGTGGGCGCGTGCATCTCGTCGACGATCACGCCGTCGGCGAGGAAGAGCACGCGGTCCGCGTAGCCCGCGGCGACCGGGTCGTGGGTCACCATCACGATGGTCTGGCCCAGTTCGTCGACCGAGCGGCGCAGGAAGGTGAGCACCTCGGCGCCGGCCCGGGAGTCCAGGTTGCCGGTGGGCTCGTCGCCGAAGATGATCTCGGGCCGGGCGGCCAGCGCCCGGGCCACCGCGACGCGCTGCTGCTGGCCGCCGGAGAGCTGCGCCGGGCGGTGCTTGAGCCGGCCGGCCAGGCCGACGGTCTCCACCACCTGGTCCAGCCAGGCCTGGTCCGGCCGACGGCCGGCGATGTCCATCGGCAGCGTGATGTTCTCCAGCGCGGACAGCGTCGGGAGCAGGTTGAACGCCTGGAAGATGAAGCCGATCTTGTCCCGGCGCAGCCTGGTCAGCTGCTTGTCCTTGAGGCCGGTGATCTCGGTGTCGCCGATCCAGATCCGCCCGTCGCTGACCGTGTCCAGGCCGGCCAGGCAGTGCATCAGGGTCGACTTCCCGGAGCCCGACGGGCCCATGATCGCGGTGAAGCGGCCACGCTGGATGTCGACGTCCACCGCGTCGAGCGCGGTGACCCTGGTCTCGCCCGCGCCGTACGCCTTGCTGACCTGACGGGCCGCGGCGGCGACGGCGGGTGCGCCGCCGGGAAGCTGGGGGTCGTACACGGCTGTGGCTGCCGTCGTCACTGGAGTCTCCTAAGAAGTGGGCCCGACCGTCGACCCCGGCCGGCCCTCCGTGCGCGGGCATGCCGCAGGACGCGGGCATGGCGCGGGAAGGGTCGTCGACCGGGAGTTGACCCCACCCACCGGGCCCGGCGGGCGCCGGCTCCCGGGAGAACCTCGCCCCTCGTCGGCACGAGCGGGGACGTCCACAACGTTAGGAGTAACGGCGGGCGCTCTCGTCATCCGCCGGAATGAAGCCGTCCAACCAAGGATCTACGGGGCGCGACACCCCCTCCCCCTAAGGGGTGCCGCGCCCCGTCTCGGGGACGCCCCGTACGGGGCCCGGGCCCCGGTTCCTCAGCCGGTCAGCGCCGGTACGGCCAGCCGCTCCAGGGCCTGCGCGAAACCCTCCACGACCGGGGCCAGCAGGGCGTCGGTCTCACGCTCGACCAGGGTCGTCCCGTCCTCCCCGGTGGTGATGTGGCGGTCGAGCACGAACCAGCCCTGGGTGATGTGGCCGGCGCCCATCGAGCTGAGCACCGGGCGCAGCGCGTAGTCCACCGCCAGCACGTGCGCGGGCGAGCCTCCGGTGGCCAGCGGCAGGACGGCCTTGCCGGCCAGCGCGTACTGCGGGAGCACGTCCAGCAGGGCCTTCAACAGGCCCGAGTAGGCGGCCTTGTAGACGGGGGTGCCGATCACGACGCCGTCCGCCCGGGCGAACAACTCGGTCACGGCGACGATCTCCGGGTGGTCGAAGTCGCCCGACAGCAGCGCGTGCGCGGGCAGGCTGCGCGCCTCGAACGGGACGACGTGGTGGCCGCGGGCCTCCAGCCCGGCGTCGACGTGGCGCAGCAGGCGGGTGGTGCGGGAGGTGGCGGACGGGGAGCCGGAAACGGACAGGACGGTGGCCATGGGGTTCACCTTTGGCTGGAAGCGGGGGCGGCGCCACGCGGCGCAGGAGGACCGCTGCGGGTCGGAGCCCTGGAAGGTGTTTCGACGTGCTCGACGTGCTCGACGTGCTCGACGCGTTCGACGCGTTCGACGCGTTCGACGCGTTCGAGGTGAGGTGCTCGGCGCGGGTGGGGTGACGCCGAGGTGATCCGGTGGGCGCGCGCTTCAGCCGCGACAGAGCGAACAGGCCACACCACGCCGCAGGTCGACGTGCCGCCGACGCGTGAGTGCCCAACGCTGATCCATACCCGAAATGCAAACACGCTGCGTTCGAGCCGGTCAAGAATCGTTTCGCCAGTTGAACGGCGGGTGACGTGACGCGTGGTGACCGGGCTCACGTCGACCCGGCGCCCGCGCCGCCCGTCCCCACCGTCGTACGGCGGCGCGGAAGTTGCGGCGGAACGATCCGACCCGTGCATCAAAACTGCTACAAGCGACCTGGTGGAGTACCCCGGGGGGAGTCAGCACGAGCGGGGTCGGGCATCCTCGACGACATGAACACGTGGCAGGAGGGCCGCCCGGGAGGCGGCGGGAACCCGTACCGAGACGGGAACCCGTATGGGGGCGGCGGCAACGGCGGCGCGTACGGGCGCGGCGGGGGCGGCGCGGCGGCCGAACCGCCGCTGCCGTCGTCGATGAACCCGCGCGGGCCGGGTGCGCCCGCGCCACGACAGCCGGAGCCGTCCCGGCTCGGCGGCGTCCCGCCGCAGGGTCCGGGCGGGCAGCCCGCCGTCCGCCCCGGTGGGCCTGGGGGCCCCGGCGGTCCCGGCGGTCCCGGCGGTCCCGGACGACCGGGTGGGCCCGGGGGCCCGGGCGGCGCCCAGCCGGGCGGTATACAGACCAAGCGGTGGCCGCGGCGCCGGATCGTCAAGTGGTCGGTCTTCGGCCTCCTGATCGCCGTCATGGTCACCGCCGTCTCGACCTGGTTCTGGGCCGACTCCAAGCTCAACCACGAGAACGTGCTCGCCGACTACCCCGGCCGCCCGCCGGCCGGCAAGGGCACCAACTGGCTGATCGTCGGCTCCGACAGCCGCCAGGGCCTCACCGACTCGGAACAGGACGACCTGCACACCGGTCACGACACCGAGGGCAAGCGCAGCGACTCGATGATGATCCTGCACGTCGGGGACAACGGGAACACCCTGATGAGCATCCCGCGCGACTCCTGGGTGCCGATCCCCGAGTACAAGAGCAGCAGCGGCAAGACCCTCAAGGGCACCACCTCGAAGATCAACTCGGCCTTCGGCAACGGCGGCGGCCGCCTCCTCGTCCAGACCGTCGAGCTGAACACCGGCATCCGCATCGACCACTACGCCGAGATCGGCTTCGCCGGCTTCGTCGGCATCGTCGACTCCATCGGCGGCGTCGAGATGCACATCGACCAGGACCTCAAGGACAAGGACTCCGGTCTCGACCTCAAGGCCGGCGACCAGACCCTCAGCGGCAAGCAGGCCCTCGCCTTCGTCCGCCAGCGCCACCAGATGGCCGACCAGGACCTCGGCCGGATGCGCAACCAGCAGAAGTTCCTCGGCGCCCTCGCCCACCAGGCGGCCTCCCCCGGCACCGTGCTGAACCCGTTCACCTTCTACCCGCTGGTCGACTCCGCCCTCGGCACCCTCATCGTCGACGACGACGCCGGCCTCACCGACCTCGGCTCGCTCTTCCTCGCCATGAAGGACGTCAACGGCGGCGGCGGCAAGACCCTGACCGTCCCGATCGGCAACCCGGACTACCGGACCAAGACCGGGGAGTCGGCGGTGCTGTGGGACGCCGCCAAGTCCAAGCAGGTCTTCGACGCCTTCAAGAACGACACCGCGGTACCGGACATCAAGTAGCCCGCCGTGACGTGAAGTGGCCACGCCGACACCATGGGTGGATGTCGGCCCGGGCCGAGGGCCGCGGTCGCCTAACCCGCCTGCGGGAGCAGGCCGGTGCCGCACTCGGGGAAGCGGACCAGCCACTCCCCCTCGCCGCCGGCGGCCTCGGTGGCGCCCGCGTAGCCGTAGTGGATCAGCCGCCCCTCGCCGCCCGCCAGCCAGCGGGCGCCGGTCAGGTGCACGGTCAGGGCCGCCGGGCGGTGCGGGTCGGGCCGCTCCAGCACCAGTTCGTGCTCGGCCTCGCCCGGCCGGAAGGCCACCGCGGTCTCCGTGGCCGGCCGGCGCGGGCTGCCGCCCTCCCGGTACGTCCAGTACGCGGCCACCGTCACGGTGAGCGCGCCGTCCACCCCGCCGGTGCCCGGCCGCACGTACTCCTCGTCCGGCACCCAGCGCGAGTGGTGGCGGATCTCCTCCGGCCCCCAGCGCTCGTCCCAGCGCACCCAGTAGCCCGCCACCCGCTTGACCGTCATGACCTCGCAGGCGACCCGCACCGCGATCCGCGCCGGATTGACCGGCTCGCACGAGGCCAGCGAGACCACCGTCACCTGCTCGTACGTCACCGCGCCGTCGTCGACGTCCTGTTCCATCGGTGAACCACCTTGCCGGAGTGTCGAGTTCGCCGCGGCTCCGACCGCGCACGGAGAGCCTAGAGCGACCGGGTCGGCACACGGAGTGATTGCGCGGTTCCGGCCCGCCCGCCTGCTCACCGGGCTACCCTGCCCCCGGACACGCCACCGCCCCGGAGCGGGAAGTCGGCTGATCGGACTTCCCCGGCCGGGGCGGTGTGCGGTTTCGAACTGATGAACCGGTGACTACTCGACGATGCCGGACTTGGCGATGGTGACCTTCGCCGAGGTGCGGCCGCTCTGCGAGCCGAGCTTCTCGACCGCCGTCACGACGTCCATGCCCTCGACGACCTCGCCGAAGACGACGTGCTTGCCGTCCAGCCAGTCGGTGACGATGGTGGTGATGAAGAACTGCGAGCCGTTGGTGTTGCGGCCGGCGTTGGCCATCGACAGCAGGCCCGGGCGGGTGTGCTTGATCTTGAAGTTCTCGTCGGCGAACTTCTCGCCGTAGATGCTCTTGCCACCGGTGCCGTTGTGGTTGGTGAAGTCACCGCCCTGCAGCATGAACTGCGGGATCACGCGGTGGAAGCCGGAGCCCTCGTAGCCGAAGCCGTTCTGGCCGGTCGCGAGCTCGCGGAAGTTCCGGGCGGTCTTGGGGACGACGTCGTCGTACAGCTTGAAGACGATGCGGCCCGACGGAACGCCGTCGATCTCGATGTCGAAGAAAACGTTGGAAGCCATGCAGGGATCATGGCACGACCCGTCGGCCGACGCGCGTCACCCCCGGCCCGCCGCCGGGTGGCGTCCCCGTGTTATCCGGCCGGCGCGAGGACCGCGGAAGCTACCATCGCCGTCGGGTTCAGGCGTTCGGTCACGGCGACGGGGTGGACGGCATGCGGATCGGTGAACTGGCCAGGCGGACGGGCGTGAGCGAGCGCTCGCTGCGCTACTACGAGCAGCAGGGCCTGCTGGTCGCCCGGCGGACCGACGGCGGGCACCGGGAGTACCCGGAGCCGGCGGTGGACCGGGTCGTGCTGATCCAGGAGCTGTTCGCGGCCGGGCTGCACAGCCGCACGATCTACAAGATCCTCCCCTGCATGCGCGACTCCGACGGCGGCCCGAACGAGATCGCCACCCCGCTGCTGGTCGAGGAGCTGGCCTCCGAACGGGACCGGATCGACCGGATGATCACCGACCTGCTCCGCTCCCGCGAGGTGCTGGACGAGGTGATCGCGACCGCCTCCGGCCGACCGCGGGCCGGAGCGGCGGAGGCCGACGCGGTGTAGCCGAGACTGCGGAGGCCCGGGGCTCAGGGCTCAGGGCTCAGGCCTTCAGCTTGCGCCAGACCGCCTCCAGGGCCGCGATGTCGCCCTCGTCGAGCCGGTCGGTGAAGACCGGCGCGAGGACGGCCCGCCGGGTGGCGTCGGCCTCGGCGAAGGCGGCGCGGCCCTGCCCGGTCAGTTCGATCCGCACCGACCGGGCGTCGGAGGCGGAGGGCGTGCGGGCCACCAGGCCGCGTGCGGCCAGGGCGTCGACCACCCGGGAGACCTGGCTGCGGCTGAGCATCGTCTTCGCGCCCAGGTCGGAGGCGGCGACCGGCTCCTGCTGCCCGTTGAGCCAGAGCATCACCTCGAACCAGGACAGCGACAGCCCGTGCACCCGGGTGAGCTCGCGGTCCACCTGGGCGGCGAGGGTGGTGCCGGCCCAGACCAGGCCGTAGAAGGCGTGGTCCTGCTCGGACAGCGGGCCCAGGGAAAGGTCAGCACGGTTCATGACGTTCATCGTACCGAGGTGCGTGCGCGTGCACGGACTCCGCGCACGCGCACGACTCCGGCGGCTGCACCGCCAGAGCGTCCTGGCTAGAACGCCTGGTGGTCCGGCTCGCAGACCGTGCCGGGCGGCGGGAGTTCACCGCTGACCAGGTACCGCTGCTCGCGGTCCCAGGCGCAGGCGCTCGGGTTGCCCAGCGCCGTGTGGCCGTAGCCGTGGACGGTCAGCAGGCGGCCGCGGGCGAGGGTGTCGGCCAGCGCGCGGGACCCTTCGTAGGGCCAGGCCGGGTCGCCGGTGAGGGCCACGACCAGGATCGGCGCGGAGGTCGGCCGGTTCCACGGGCCGGTGTAGCGGTCCCGGGCGGCCTCGGCCGGCCAGGCGGCGCAGCGCTGGTTCTGCCAGACCAGGTACGGGCCGGTGGCGCCCGCGCGGGCCCGGGCGAGGGCGGACAGCGCCGGGTACGTGGTGTCGGCGGCCGGGTCGGCACCGGAGACAGGCGGGTTGACGGTGTCGGCGCAGAGCGCCCCGAGGGTCTGCGCCTGCTTGGGCTGGCCGCCGGTCGGCAGCGGCGCCGAGGCGTCCGGGGCGGCGGTCCACAGCTGCTGGAGCAGTCCGCCCAGCGCCGGCCAGCCGGTGCCGGGGGCGTTCGGCACCGGGGTGGCGGCGTAGAGCATCGGCAGGACGGTGGAGGCGGTGGAGGCCTGGTCGAAGGTGACCGCCGCCGGCGGGGTGCCGAGCGTCACCGGCGTCCGGCCCAGCCGGTCGAGCAGTTCGGCGAACTTGGCGCGGGTGGCGTCCCGGTCCGCCGCCGCGAAGGCGCAGGCGGCGGGGCCGGCGTCGGCGCACTGGTCGAGGAAGGCGTCGAGGGTGCGGACGCCGGCGAGGTCGCTGCCGGTGCGCAGGAACGGCGGCAGGGCGCGCTGCTGCGGCGAGCGCCCGGTGGACCAGGCGACCGGGTCGGGGGCGCTGTCCAGCACCATCGCACGCACCCGGGTCGGGAAGAGGTTGGCGTAGGTGGCGCCCAGGTAGCTGCCGTACGAGGTGCCGAGGTAGCTCAGCCGGCGGTCGCCGACGGCGGCGCGCAGCAGGTCCAGGTCGCGGGCCGTGTCGGCGGTGGACAGGTGGGCGAGCAGGCCGGTCCGCTCGTTGTCGGCGCACTGGCGGCCGAAGCGCGCGTACGTCGTCGCCCAGGCCGACTCCTGGGCGGCGCCGACCGGGTAGCCGGCCGGCAGCCCGGCGAGCAGGCCCTGCTCGGCCGCCGCGTCCGGGAAGCACTGCGGCACGGTGGAGCCGCCGACGCCGCGCGGGTCGAAGCTGACCAGGTCGAACCGCTCCCGCACCTGCTCCGGGAGCATCCCGTACACGGCGGGCAGCGCCTGGGTGCCGGGCACGCCCGGGCCGCCGGGGTTGAAGAACAGCGAGCCGATCCGGTGCGCCGGGTCGGTCGCGGGGTGCCGGATGACGGCCAGCTCGACGGTGCGCCCGGCCGGGTCGCGGTAGTCCATCGGCACCGTGGCGCGGGCGCAGTCGAAGTCCGGTACGCAGGACCGCCAGTCCAGCCGGGGCACCGGCGCCGCGAGGGCATCCGCCGCCGCGGCGGCCGGGGCGAGACCGGCCAGCAGCAGCCCGGTGGCCGCGGCGGCGCCGGTTCTGAGGGCGGAGGTGAGACGGGGTCGGGGCATGGGCAGGGCCTCCCGTTTCGGTGGACTGACGTGCAGTCACCAAGGGTCGGGGCGCCCGCTGCCAGACCTCTCACATCCCACCGGCACCACTGTCATGCCGCTGTCACCGCCGCCCCGCGCGGCTCAGGCGGGCTTGCGGGCCAGCAGGTAGGCCTGCGGGGTCGGCTGCACGCCCTCCTCCGGCTCGCGGAGCGTGCAGGAGGTGAGCCGCAGGCCGGCCGCGCGGACCAATTCCGCGATCCGGTCCGGCTGCTGGCGGCGGAAGTCCAGCGCCACCGGGTGGCCGAAGGGCTGGTCGATCCGCAGGGGCTCGTCACCGACCTGGAAGGCGAGCAGCAGGTGGCCGCCCGGGGCGAGCACCCGCGCGAACTCGGCGAACACCTCCGGCAGGCGCTCCGCCGGGGTGTGGATGATCGAGTACCAGGCGACCGCGCCGGTCAACTCGCCGTCCCGCAGCGGGAGGTCGAACAGCGAACCCTCGGTGAAGTCCAGCCCGGGGTACGTCGCGCGGGCCAGCTCGACCATCCTCGGCGACAGGTCGATGCCGCGGACGTCGAGGCCCAGGCCGTGCAGGTGGTGCGTCACCCGGCCGGGGCCACAGCCCAGTTCGGCTGCCAGTCCGTCGGCGCGCTCGGCGCGGACCAGCTCGGCGAAGGCCGCGAGCACCGCCCGGGACAGCGGTTCGCCGGCCAGTTCGTCGCGGAAGCGGTCGGCGTAGTCGACGGCGATGGCGTCGTAGAACGCCCTGGTCGTGGCGAGGAAGTCCGGCTCGGTCATGGTCCGGCACCCTACTCGTCACCGCCGGGCCGCAGCATCGCCGCGGCGGTCAGCGCGCGGCCGGCTCCAGCTCCAGCCCCGGCTCCAACTCCAGCTCCGCCACCGTCTGGTCGCCGCTCGTCTCGCCGGTCGGGCGGAAGCCCAGCCCGGCGTAGAAGGCGGCGGGGCCCTCCGGGCCGGGGACGTACGTGACGGTGGCGCGGGTGCCGCCGCGGCGGCGGATCTCGGCGCAGACCTGCTCGACGGCGAAGCGGCCGTAGCCGCCGCGCTGCCGGTCGGCGTCGACGAGCAGGCGCCAGAGGCCGGAGCGGGGGCGGTCGTCCGGCTGCTCGGGGTTGAACCTGATGTCGAAGAACGCCATCACGAAGCCGACCGGCCGCTCCCCGTCCATGATCAGCCGGGGCCAGGCGGTGTCCCCGTGGGCGTACGCCTCGGCCAGCGACGTCGCCACCGGCGCGACCAGGGCCTCCTGGTCGGGGCGCACCTTCAGGGCGAGGGCGGCGTCGATGGTGTCGGGGGTGATCCGGGCCAGGCTCAGTGCGGAGGACATGGCGGGCAGCCTACGAAGCGGGGCCGCCCGCCGTCGCCCGGTTTTCGGGGCCGAGGTGCGGTCGAGGCCGAAGCGCCGTCCGGCTACGGCAGGTTGCGGGCCATGACGATGCGCTGGACCTGGTTGGTCCCCTCGTAGATCTGGGTGATCTTCGCGTCCCGCATCATCCGCTCCACCGGATAGTCCCGCGTGTACCCGTACCCACCCAGCAACTGCACCGCGTCCGTCGTGATCTCCATCGCCGCATCCGACGCGTAGCACTTCGCCGCCGCCCC
>NZ_JBWKER010000074.1:16045-33323 GCF_056435345.1 Kitasatospora sp. NPDC043950 | reverse complement strand
ACGGCCGCATCGTCGACGAACTCCACCACCCCACCGCCGACACCGTCCTGGACCGCATGCGCCGCTTCGACGCCAAGGGCCGCACCAGCTAGAGCCACCACCAGCCAGGGCCCGCCAGCCCAGCCGCCGCCCCTACGCGAAACCCAGGACACCCCATGTACCGCACCGCACTGCGCAACGTGCTGGCCCACAAGGGCCGACTCCTCATGACGGCGCTGGCCGTCATGCTCGGCACCGCCTTCGTCGCCGGCACCATGGTCTTCTCCGACACCTTCGGCAAGGCCATGCGGGACAACAACTCCAAGAGCTACTCGGACGTCTCGGTCCAGGTCGTGGACTACTCGGCCGGCTCCCGCACCAGCGCCAAGCCGAAGGGCGAGAGCGGCAACGCCTCGCTCACCGACGCCACCGTCCAGCAGCTGGCCGCCCTGCCGGGCACCGCCAACGCCCGCGGCGTGGTCAGCGGCTTCACCGGGGTCGCCGACCGGAGCGGCAACCTGATCGGCCAGTTCTGGGCCGCCAAGGGCGCCAACTTCGCCCCGGCCGCGGACGGCAAGGACCCGCGCTACCCGATGGCCGAGGGCCAGGGCCCGAAGAACGGCAAGGAGATCGCCCTCGACCGCAAGACCGCCGACAAGGCCGGCTACAGGATCGGCGACACCGTCCGGATCGCCATCAACGGCCCGGTGATCGAGGCGAAGCTCACCGGCGTCTTCACCACCGACGACCCGGTGGTGAACAGCGGCGGCACCCTCACCCTGTTCGACCGCGCCACCGCCCAGCAACTGCTGCTGGAGCCCGGCCACTTCAGCAGCATCGTGCTCACCGCCAAGCCCGGCACCAGCGAGGACGCGCTGCTCGCCCAGGTCCAGCCCAAGGTGCCGTCCGACCGGCACTTCGACGTCGAGACGGGCGCCAAGCTCAAGGCCGACGAGCAGGAGATGATCACCAAGGCCACCGACAGCATGCGCACCATGCTGCTGGTCTTCGCCGGGATCTCACTCTTCGTCGGCATCTTCATCATCGCCAACACCTTCACCATGCTGGTCGCCCAGCGCACCAAGGAACTCGCGCTGCTGCGGGCGATCGGCGCCAGCCGCAAGCAGGTCACCCGCTCGGTGCTGGTCGAGGCCCTGGCGATCGGCACCGTCGCGGCGCTGGCCGGGCTGCTCGCCGGCATCGGGATCGGCGCCGGCATGCAGTCCCTGATGAGCCGGCTGAACGAGAACATGCCGCACGGCACGCTGGTCATCAAGCCGCTCACCATCGCGGTGACCCTGGCCGTCGGCGTCCTGGTGACGGTGCTGTCCGCCCTGCTGCCGGCCGTGCGCGCCGCCCGGATCGCCCCGGTGGCCGCGATGAGCAGCGGCGACCAGCCGACCAGCCAGAAGAGCCTGCTGGTCCGCAACGCGATCGGCTCGGCGCTCACCGCCGGCGGCCTCGCGCTGATCGGCTTCGGCGCCTCCACCGGCAACGACAGCGGCCGCCTGCCGGTCGGCCTCGGCGCCCTGCTCGCCCTGATCGGCGTGTTCGTCCTGCTGCCGCTGCTCTCCCGCCCGGTGGTCGCGCTGATCGGCCCGCTGCTGCGCGGGCTCGGCGGCACTCCGGGCAAGCTCGCCCAGCAGAACGCGGTCCGCAACCCGCGCCGCACCGCGTCCACCGCCGCCGCGCTCACCATCGGCCTGACCCTGGTCAGCGGCCTCACCGTGATCGGTGCCTCGGTCGGCGGCGCGATCGACAAGGCCGTCACCAGCTCGATGAAGTCCGACTACATGGTCTCGGGCGCCAACCACATGAGCCTGTCCGAGCAGGTGCCCGGGCAGATCGCCAAGGCCCCCGGGGTGGCCGCCTCCTCCGCGGTGACGACCGCCGACTGGAAGTTCGACGGCAGCGGCGTGACGATCACCGGCATGGACGCCGGCTCCTTCGACCAGCTCGCCGAGGTCAAGCTGACCAGCGGCGCCACCGCCACGCTCGGCCAGGGCGAGGTCCTGGTGGACCAGGACCTCGCCACGAAGCTCCACCTCACCGCCGGCTCGACGGTGGCGGTCTCCTACCCGGACCAGTCCACCGGTCAGCTCACCGTCGGCGGCGTGTACGAGAAGGGCGGCATGCTCGGCCCGGTCCTGCTGGCCAACAGCGAGGTCGCCAAGCACGAGCCGAAGCCCTACATCACCGACGTCCTGGTCAAGGGCAAGGACGGCGCCACCGCCGCGCTCAAGCAGTCCCTCAAGGACGCCACCGGCGCCAACCCGGTGATCGACGTCAAGTCCAAGCAGGACGTCCGCGACGACTTCAGCCAGACCATCACCTTCGCGCTGAACCTGATGTACGGCCTGCTGGCGATGTCCGTGCTGGTCGCGATCCTGGGCGTGATCAACACGCTGGCGATGTCGGTCTTCGAGCGCAAGCGCGAGATCGGGATGCTGCGGGCGATCGGCCTGGACCGCCGGGGCATCAAGCGGATGGTCCGCCTGGAGTCCGTGGTGATCTCGCTGTTCGGCGCCGGCATCGGCCTGCTGCTCGGCTGCTTCATCGCCTGGGCGATCAACGGCACCCTGAAGTCCAGCCTGAGCGGCCTGACCACCGTCCTGCCCTTCGGCCAGCTGGCGCTGTTCCTGGCCCTGGCCGGGGTGGTCGGCCTGGTGGCCGCGATCTGGCCCGCCCGCCGGGCGTCCAAGCTGGACATCCTGGCGAGCATCAAGACCGACTGACCGCCCCTCACGGGCCCGCCCAGCGGGCGGACGACGAGAAAGGGCCCCTGCCGGAGGGTTTCGGCAGGGGCCCTTCTACTTCTGTACTCCGCCCGGTCGCACGGCCGGCTGAGCACCACGGAGGTCGTGGTCCGGCGACACTGCCGGGCGGAGGGCCTCCGACTCATACCCCGGTGCTCCCACACCGGGGTCTCAGTCGCTTACTTGCTGGCGAGTTCCTTCTCGGCGGCCGGCTTGGCGGCCTCCACGGGCTTCGTGGGCGCCGTGACCTCCTGGATCGGCAGGCGCGGCTGCTCCATCTGGGAGAGGCCGACCATCTCGCGCTTCAGGAACATGGCCAGCGTCCAGTCGGTGAAGACCCGGACCTTGCGGTTCATGGTCGGGACCATGGCGCCGTGGTACGCGCGGTGGAACCACCAGGCCAGACGGCCCTTCAGCTTGACCTTGCCGAAGAGGATCGCGACGCCCTTGTGCAGGCCCAGGCCGGCGACCGCACCGAGGTTCTTGTGCTCGTAGTTCTTCTGCGGGAAGCCCCGCATGCCCGAGATGACGTTGTCACCGAGGACGGCGGCCTGGCGCACGGCGTGCTGCGCGTTCGGCGGGCACCAGGCGCCCTCGCCGGAGGCGAGGTCCGGGACCTGGGCGTTGTCGCCGGCGGACCAGACGTAGTCGAAGCCCTGGACCTGGAGGGTCGGCGCGGTGTCGACGTGGCCGCGCGGGCCCAGCGGCAGGCCGAAGTTGGCCAGCACCGGGTTCGGCTTCACGCCGGCCGTCCACACGATGGTGGAGGCGTCCATCTCCAGGCCGTTCTTCAGCACCACGTGCTGGTCGACGCAGGAGTCCATCGAGGTCTCGATGTAGACCTCGATCTTCCGCTCCTCGAGCTTCTCCTTGGTCCACAGACCGAGGTCCGGGCCCATCTCCGGGAGGATGCGGTTGGCCGCCTCCACCAGGACGAAGCGCATGTCGTCACGGCTGACGGTCTTGTAGATCTTGGCGGCGTCGCGCGCCATGTCCTCGACCTCGGCGATCGTCTCGACACCGGCGAAGCCGCCGCCGATGACGACGAAGGTCAGGGCCTTGCGGCGGACCTCCTCGTCGGCGGTGGACTCGGCCTTGTCGAGCTGGGCCATGACGTGGTTGCGGAGGCTGATGGCCTCCTCCACCGTCTTCATGCCGATGCCGTGCTCCGCCAGACCCGGGATCGGGAAGGTGCGGGAGACCGAGCCGGTCGCGACGACCAGGTACTCGAAGGGCAGCTCGTAGCTGTCGCCGGCCGCGGGCTGGATGGTGGCGACCTTGCGGGCGTGGTCCACACCGGTGACCGCACCGGTGAGCACCTCCGCCTTCTTGAGGGCGCTGCGCAGCGGCGCGACGAGGTTGCGGGGCGCGACGTTGCCGCCGGCCGCCTCGGGGAGGAAGGGCAGGTACGTCATGTACGACCGCGGGTCCACGACCGTGACGGTCGCTTCGCCGTAACGCATCTTCTTGAGGATGCGCATCGCGGCATACAGGCCGACGTAACCACCGCCGACAATGAGGATGCGAGGACGCTCCGTGGTGCTCATATCCGAAAGTATCCAGCACCGTCCGGAGCAGCCTTCGTGAGCCCGGTCACAAGCTTCTGGACACCCCGTGCTACACTGCGCGGCCGCAAATCCGGGCCCGGCGCTCCGGCTCACGGCCTCGGGCGCCCCCTCGTGAGCGCACGCCGGAATACCACCCTGCTGAGCAGCAACGATCCGTACGGTGCCCGGGTTCCCGCTCGTGATTTCGATTTTCAAACCTCAACCGAGGCTTGACCTGCGATCCAGGGGTCGTCACGGCGAGCAGACCTTCGGTCCCACATTTCGGACGTAGCGGGCGAGCAGCTGCAGCGAATGACTGGATCGCCATGTGAAGAAATTCACGAACTTTCCCGCACCGGTCCGGGCGCGCCCCGGCCCCGGACCCCCGAAAGGGGTGCCGGGGCCGGTCGGGTAAGGCTCGCAGGAGGTCAGGAGGCCATACTCCAGGCGATGCCGTCCAGGATGTCGTGCTCGCTCACGACCACCTCGGCCGCGCCCGTCCGCTCCATGATCTCCAGCAGCTCCAGCGCGCCGGCCGCGATCACGTCCACCCGGCCCGGGTGCATCGACGGGATGGCCGCGCGCTCGGCGTGGGTGGCACCCAGCAGCTCGCGGGCGATCCCGGCGACCCGCTCCCGGCCGATCCGCGAGTGGTGGATCGCCGCCGAATCGTAGGCCGGCAGGTCCTGGGCGATCGCGGACACCGTGGTGACCGTCCCGGCCAGGCCCACCAGGGTGGCCGCGCCGCGCAGCGGGACGACCTCCTCGGCCTTGTCCAGCTCGGCCCGCACGTGCGCCCGGGCCGTCTCGATCTGCTCCGGCGAGGGCAGCTCGGCGCCGCCGAAGTGCCGCTCGGTGAGCCGGACGCAGCCGATGTCCACCGAGCGCGCCGCCTGCACGTCCGCACCGCCCAGCACGAACTCGGTCGAGCCTCCGCCGAGGTCGAACACCAGGTACGGCGCCGGGAACTGGCCGCCGGTCAGCTCCTTGGTGGCGCCCACGAAGGACAGGTGCGCCTCCTCCTCGCCGCTCACCACCTCGGGCTCGACGCCCAGGATCGCGCGCACGCCCTCGACGTACTCGTCGCTGTTCTCGGCGTCCCGCGAGGCGCTGGTGGCGACGAAGCGGGTGCGCTCCGGGCCCACCCCGAACCCGGCGATGACCTCCCGGTACTCGCGGCAGGCCGCGAAGGTGCGGGCCAGCGCGTCCGGGTGCAGCCGGCCGGTCTGGTCCACGCCTTGGCCCAGCCGATTGATGATCATTCGGCGGTCGAGGTCGATGATCTCCCCGGTGGCCGGGTCCAGGTCGGCGACCAGCAGCCGGATCGAGTTGGTGCCGCAGTCGATCGCGGCCACCCGGGTCATGCTCACGCGGACTCCCCGGCGTCGGACTCCTCGGCGGCCCGCTTCTTCGCGGCGCGCTCGGCGGCCTTCTGCTGCTTGGCCTCGATCACGGCCTGGTGGTCCTGGTCCTTGGCCCGGTTGCGGGCGACCCGCTCACCGGCGGCCTCGACCTCGGCCGGGGAGACGCAGGGGCCCTTGGCCCACCAGTCCTCCAGCAGGCCGATCGCCTCGTCGCCGAGCGGGTTGACGCCCTCGCCGGCCGCCAGCGAGTGGCCGACCAGCACGTGCAGGCACTTCACCCGGTCCGGCATGCCGCCGGCGCTCGGGAAGCCCTCCAGCACCTCGATGGCATCGCGCCGGGCGATGTAGTCCTCGTGCGCCTTCTGGTAGGCGGCGGCCAGCTCCGGGTCCTCGGCGAGCCTGGCGGTCTGCTCCTTCATCACGCCGTCCGCCTCCAGGGTGCCGATCAGCGAGGCGGCCTTGGGGCAGGTCAGGTAGTACAGCGTCGGGAACGGCGTGCCGTCCGGCAGTCGGGGGGCCGTCTCCACGACGTCCGGGTTGCCGCAGGGGCAGCGGTGCGCCACGCCGCGCAGGCCGCGCGGCACCCGGCCGAGCTGGGCGGCGATGGCGGCGACGTCGGCGTCGGAGACGGCGGGGTGGTTCTCAGTGGTCATGGGGGGAGGTGTCTCCAGCGGGGGACGGTGGGAGCGGACGGGGGGAGGCGGGGGCCGGGGCGGCGGCGTCGGTGGTGTCGGCGGCGTCGACCGAGTCCCAGATGCTGGCGTACCAGGGCTTGGCGGCCCGCGCCGAGCCGCCTGGCGCGCCGTCGGAGGCGGCCGGGGCGGCGCCGGCAGCGACACCGGAGGCGGACGCCGAGGGCCGGGCGGCGGCCGGACCGGCCGGATCCACCGCGATGTACGGGGTCTCCCCCGGCATCGCGTAGTGCAGCCGGGCACGGGCCTGCGCCTTGACGTACTCGGGGTCCTGCCAGCGGGCCTTCTCCCGGCGCAGCTGCTCGACCTGCTGGCGGGAGCGGTCGGCCTTCGCCTGCTGGGCGGAGATCTCGGCGCGCTGGGAGATGAACTGCCGCGTCGGGTAGGCGAGGATCGCCACCAGCGAGCAGAGCACCAGGACGAGGACGGTCGCCCGGCTCGTGAAGCGAGGCCGGGCCGCCAAGCCCGGGATCCTCCAGCCTGCCATCTCCCGTTCCCCTCCTGGTCGCGACGGTGCCCCGCCGTCCACCCTACGGGGTGAACGGCGGGGCACCGGTCAGGCGTGCTCACCGGTCGGCGGAGCGACCGTGCTCGCCGCTCCGAGGAGCGGCTGAGCCTGCTGCTCCGCGGAGCGGCCGTGCTTGCTACTCCGCGGAGCGGCTGTGCTGGCTATTCCGCAGAGCGGAAGCGCGGGAAGGCGCCGCGGCCGGCGTACTCGGCGGCGTCGTCGAGGATCTCCTCGATGCGCAGCAGCTGGTTGTACTTGGCGACGCGCTCGGAGCGGGCCGGGGCACCGGTCTTGATCTGGCCGCAGTTGGTGGCGACGGCCAGGTCGGCGATGGTGACGTCCTCGGTCTCGCCGGAGCGGTGCGACATCATGCAGCGGTAGCCGTTGCGCTGGGCCAGCTCGACGGCGTCCAGGGTCTCGGTCAGCGAGCCGATCTGGTTCACCTTCACCAGCAGCGCGTTGGCGGTGCCGGTCTCGATGCCCCTGGCCAGGCGGGCCGGGTTGGTGACGAACAGGTCGTCGCCGACCAGCTGGACCTTGTCGCCCAGCTTGACGGTCATGGCCTTCCAGCCGTCCCAGTCCGACTCGTCCAGCGGGTCCTCGATGGAGACCAGCGGGTAGGCGTCGACCAGCTCGGCGTAGTACTCGATGAGCTCGGCGGCGGAGATGGCCTTGCCCTCGAACTGGTAGGCGCCGTCCTCGTAGAACTCGGACGCGGCGACGTCCAGGGCGAGCGCGATGTCACGGCCGGGCACGTAGCCGGCCTTCTGGATGGCCTCGGTGATGAGGTCCAGGGCCTCGCGGTTGCTGTCCAGGTTCGGCGCGAAGCCGCCCTCGTCGCCGAGGCCGGTGGACAGGCCGCGCTCCTTCAGCACGCCCTTGAGGGTGTGGTAGACCTCGACGCCCCAGCGGACGGCCTCGGAGAAGGACTCCGCGCCGATCGGGGCGATCATGAACTCCTGGATGTCGACGTTGGAGTCCGCGTGCGAACCGCCGTTGAGGATGTTCATCATCGGAACGGGCAGCACGTGCGCGTTCGGGCCGCCCAGGTAGCGGAACAGCGGCAGGTCGCTGGCCTCGGAGGCGGCGTGCGCCACAGCCAGCGAGACGCCCAGGATCGCGTTGGCGCCGAGCGAGGACTTGTCCGGGGTGGCGTCCAGGTCGAGCATGGCCTGGTCGATCAGGCGCTGCTCGGTGGCGTCGTAGCCGACCAGCTCCGGGCCGATCTGCTCGATGACGGCCAGGACGGCCTTCTCCACGCCCTTGCCGAAGTAGCGGTTCTTGTCACCGTCGCGCAGCTCGAGCGCCTCGAAGGCGCCGGTGGAGGCACCCGACGGGACAGCGGCACGGCCGGTGCTGCCGTCGTCGAGGCCGACCTCGACCTCGACCGTGGGGTTGCCACGCGAGTCGAGGATCTCACGGGCTACGACGACATCGATGGACGGCACGAGGCATCTCCTTGCGGAAGCAGGGTCCGGCTGACGTTGGGTGCTGCCGGCGGGACGATTGCGGAGTCGTTACGACCAGAGCCTAACCGCCCCGGCCCCCGGGGCCGCGCTGGCCTCGGTCCCGTCTCAGCGTGTGGCCCGGCTACCCACCAGTAGTTCACCTGCTTGCCCGATCGAAGCGGGCGAATACGGGGGAATGCGGGCGAAGGGGGACAGGTCCCGTCCCCCTTCGCCCGCAGGGCGCGGGCCGTTCAGGGCCCGGGCCGCTCAGCCGAGGTGCAGCACCTGGCCGGGCATGATCAGGTTGGGGTTGCCGCCGACGGTGCCGCGGTTGCCGTCGTACACCGACTGCCAGCCGCCGGACACGCCCTGGGCGGCGGCGATCGTCGACAGCGTGTCGCCGGCCCGGACGGTGTAGTCGTGACCGCCCTGCGCGGCGGCGGGCTGCGCGGCCGGGGCGGACTGCGCGGGCTGCGCGGCGCGGGGCGCGTACTGCGGCTGGGCGGCGGGCTGGCCCGCGTACTGCTGGTAGACGCTCTGGTGGCTGGTCCAGTACCAGGCGCCGTTGTTCTGGTACCAGTACACCTTCGCGTCGGCGTCCCAGCCGGCCTTGCCGGAGAAGCCCTGGGTCTGCGGCTGCGTCTGCTGCGGGGCCTGCTGGACGGGCTGCTGGGCGGCCGGCTTCGGGGCGGCCTGCTTGACCGGCTGCTGGGCAGGCTTCGGGGCCTGCGCCTGCTGGGTCGGCTTGGCGGCGGACTGCTTGGCGGGCTTGGCGTCCGTGGAGGTGTCCACGGAGGCCGGGGCGCCGCCCTTGCTCAGGCCGGCCTTCTGGGAGCAGACCGGCCAGGCGCCCGGGCCCTGCGAGGCCAGCACCTTCTCGGCGACCGAGATCTGCTGCGCCTTGCTGGCCTGGTTGGCCTGCGGGGCGTAGGAGGTGCCGCCGTACGCCTTCCAGGTGCTGGGCGTGAACTGCAGGCCGCCGGAGAAGCCGTTGCCGGTGTTGATGCTCCAGTTGCCGCCGCTCTCGCACTGGGCGACGGCGTCCCAGGTGGAGGCCGGGGCGGCGGAGGCGCCGGTGGCGGTGAGGAGCGGCATCGCGAGTCCGACGCCGGCCACACCGGCGACGGCGATGGCCTTCTCGGTCTGGGTGCGACGGCGGTGGCGGCCGGTTCCAACGAACAGCATGAAGAGGTCCCTCTCCGCACGCCTGCGAGGTGAGCTGTCGGGTTCGGACCGGGAGGTGGCCCGGCCGCCGAAAGCGGAAACGATTCCGCTCGGGCGGCTTCACCCCAAGCCGTCGGGGAACGGCAACAAACCTGGTTCCCCCGCCCCTGCCCAGGGTCTGGTCGGTTTCCCGTGACGCGGCGGGCAGGATTCGGCGTTCCGCGCACGAGGTCCGCAGCTGCGAACTCCAGGGAGAGTAGACAGATCATCAGACCAATAACAAGCTCATATCACCGATATCACACACAAATTACGGCGCGTGGTCAATCGCCTACCAACGGCGGCGGTATGTCCGGATTAATGCGGGTTCAGGCCTGGCTCCACGGGCCGCCGGAGACATGCCGTCAGCGTGTCGGGGCGTCGGTCGGCGTGACCGGCGGCGCGTGCGGAGAGCAGGTCTCCGGAGTGAATTCGACCGGGAGTTCCCGCAGGCCACGCATGATCAGGCCGCCCCTCCAGCGCAGGTTCTCCGGGTTTTCCGCGAGCCGCAGGTCCGGCAGCCGGGAAAGCAGCGTGGCCAGTGCGCTCCGCCCCTCCAGGCGGGCCAGCGGGGCGCCGATGCAGTAGTGGATCCCGTGGCCGAAACCCAGGTGCGGATTGTCCGTGCGGGCCAGGTCCAGGGTGTTCTCGTCCGCGAACCTGGCCGGATCGCGATCCGCCGCGGCCAGCACCACCAGCACCGGATCGCCCACCGGGATGTCCACCCCGCCGATCGACAGCGGCCGCGTCGCGAAACGCCACGTCGCCATCTCCACCGGCCCGTCGTAGCGCAGGAGTTCCTCGATCCCGGTCTCCAGCAGCGCCGTCTCGCCGCGCACCACCGACTCCTGCAGCAGCCTGCGCTGCTCCGGGTTGCGCAGCAGCGCGTACGTGCCGTTGCCGATCAGGTTGACGGTCGTCTCGAACCCCGCGAACAGGAGGATGAACGCCATCGCGGCGGCCTCGTTCTCGTTCAGGTGCTCGCCGTGGTCACTCGCCCGGATCAGGCCCGAGATCAAGTCATCACCCGGATCCGCCCGCTTGCGGTGGATCAGCTCCAGCAGGTACGCCCGCATCCGCTTCACCGCCCGCCCCACGCCGCCGCGTTGGCCGCCGCCGTGCCGGATCATCATCCCGGCCCAGTCCCGGAAGTCGTCCTGGTCCTCGGCCGGCACGCCCAGCAGGTCGCAGATCGCGTAGATGGGGAGCGGGAACGCGAACTCGTGGATCAGGTCCGCCGAACCGCGCTGCGCGAAGCCGTCGATCAGCCGGTCCGTGAGCTGCTGCACCCGCGGCTCGAACTCCGCCACCCGGCGCGGCGTGAACGCCTTCGACACCAGCCGGCGCAGCCGGGTGTGGTCCGGCGGGTCGATGTTCAGCAGATGCGTCATCAAGTCCGCCTGGCGTTCCCCCGGAATTCCCACCCGCCCGGTGCGGTGCGCCTGCTCGCTGTGGTGCGCCGGGTTCTTCGACAGCCGGCCGTCCGCCAGCGCCTGCCGAGCGTCCGCGTAGCGGGTCACCAGCCAGGCCTCCACCCCGCTCGGCAGCGTCGTGCGGTGCACCGGGGCGTGCTCGCGCAACCAGGCGTAGGCGGGGTACGGATCGGTGGCGAACTCCCAGGTGAAGAGCTGCGGGGCGGCGGGATCGGGCTGCACTGGCATGCGTCGACCGTATCCGGTGGGTCGGGGCCGCACCGCCTCCGGCGGACGCGACCGGCGGGGCCGGATCGTCGACACCCGGCGGACGGCCCGCCAACGCTCCGTGGACGGTCCGTGGACAGCTCTTGGACAGCTCTTGGCCGGGTGGCGGGCGTGACCCTGGTCACCTGAGGGGTAATCCCTGTTGCGGAGGGTCAGGACCTGCCTACGATCCTCCGCAGAAATCGTGGGCGCCGGTGCGGTGTCGCCCACAGGGAGGAGCAGACCATGCGGGTCAGCGGGGCAGTCGTCGTCATCGCGGTACTCGACGGCGGATCGGGAGCCGAGCTCGCCCGCCGGTTCGCCGCCGCCGGCGCCGCCGGAGTGCTGATCGCCGACCAGCGTGCGGGCGTCGCCGAGGACCTCGCCACCGAACTCGACCGGCCGGGCTGCCCCGTCGTCGGCGTCGGCGGCGACATCCGCCGCCCCAGCGACGTCGCCGCCCTCGTCGACACCGCCGAGAAGCACCTCGGCCCCATCGACCTGTTCTGCGTCGCCGGCCCCGACGGCGAGCGGATCGTCTCGCTCGCCGAACTGCCCGCCCGCCTCGACCTCGAACGCCTCGCCGAACTCCTCGCCCTCGTCGGCGAGGCCATCGGCGAAGTCGTCCCCCGGCAGCGGCGGCCGATCGAGAACACCGCCACGGCCGCCTGAGGCCCTGCCCGGGCCCGCTACTCGCCGACCGGCCCGAGGCCCTCGGCCGCGCGCACCGCGTCCCGGTAACCGCGCGCGGCCGAGCGCAGCGCCGCGTCCACGTCCACCCCGGCGTCGTGCGCCCGCTGCGCCACCGCCAGCAGCAGCCGGCCCGCCGACTGCGCCGTCAGCTCCGCCGGCAGCGCGTACGGCTCGTCCGGCACGCCCGCGAAGCCCGCCCGGCGCACCCGCGACACCAGCTTCGCCGCGTACGCCAGCGACGGCAGCCCGGCCGGCACGCCGTCCAGCACCGACTCCCGGTCCGCCTTCTCGGCCGCCTTCAGCTGCTCCCAGTTCGCCTCCACCTCGGCGGCGCCCTCCGCCTCGACGTCCCCGAACACGTGCGGGTGCCGGTACATCAGCTTCTCGACGATGTCACCGGCCACGTCGTCGATCGAGAACGCCTCCGCCGGGTGCTCCTCGGCGATCCGGGAGTGGAAGAACACCTGGAGCAGCACGTCGCCCAACTCCTCGCGCAGCGTCTCCCGGTCCCCCTCCTCGATCGCCTCGACCAGCTCGTACGCCTCCTCGACCAGGTACTTCACCAGGCTCTCGTGCGTCTGCTCGGCGTCCCACGGGCAACCGCCCGGCGAGCGCAGCCGGTCCATCACCGACACCAGGTCCAGCAGCCGCGCCCCCGGCAGGTCGTACGACCCCGGCAGCACCTCGATCTCCGGCACCTCACCGGCGTGCTCCACCGCCAGCCGCGCCAGCGCGTCCGTCAGCCCCGGATCCCCGTCCGGGCTGCCCAGCCACACCGTCGGCCCAGCCCCGCCCGGCTGCCCGGTCAGCAGCCGCGCCAGCGCCGGTGCCGACCCCGCCGCCACGACCTCGACCTCCACCCCGGCCTGCCGCACCGCCGCCACCTGCGGATGCCCCGCGTCCCCCGCCAGCACCCGCCCCGCCGACCGCAGCGCCTCCCACGCCGGCCACGCCAGCAACCCGGGGGCCACCCGGTGGGTGGTCGTCAGCAGGATCAGCTTCGCGTCCGGAACATTCGTCGTCACACCCCGAACCTACCCGCCGCCCGCCCGGGGCGGGGACGGGCCCGACGGGACCCGCCCCTCCCGCCGGGGTCCTACTTCTTCGACCCCGCCAGGTCGTCGAACATCGCCGACAGGAACTCGCTGCACCAGCCCAGCAGCTCCCGCCCGACCAGCGGCTTGCCGCCGATCCGCCCGGTGCTCGGCCGCGGCACCAGCAGCTGCTGGGCGGCCGCCTTGACCTGGCTGCGCGGGTAGAGCCGGTTCAGCCGCAGCTGCTGGGACTCCCGCAGCTCCACCGGCCCGAACCGGACGTTGGCCCCCTGGAGGGTGATGTCCGCGATGCCGCACCGCCGGGCGTACAGCCGCAGCGCCGCGACCAGCAGCAGGTTCTCCACCGGCTCGGGCAGCTTGCCGTAGCGGTCGACGAGCTCGTCCCGGACCTGCTGGATGTCCGCCTCCGAGTTGACCGCCGCGATCGAGCGGTACGCCTGCAGCCGCAGCCGCTCGCCGGGCGCGTAGTCGTGCGGCACGTGCGCGTCGACCGGCAGCTCGATCTTCACCTCCAGCGGCTCCTCCTCCGGCTCGCCGCCGTTCGCCAGCGACTCGCGGAACTCGGCCACCGCCTCGCCGACCATCCGCATGTAGAGGTCGAAGCCGACGCCCGCGATGTGCCCGGACTGCTCGCCGCCGAGCAGGTTGCCGGCGCCGCGGATCTCCAGGTCCTTCATCGCCACGTACATGCCGGCGCCCATCTCGGTGTGCTGGGCGATGGTCGCCAAGCGCTCGTGCGCGGTCTCGGTGAGCGGCTTCTCCGGCGGGTACAGCATGTACGCGTAGCCGCGCTCGCGGCCCCGGCCGACCCGCCCGCGCAGCTGGTGCAGCTGGGAGAGGCCGAAGGTGTCCCCGCGCTCGACGATCAGGGTGTTGGCGTTGGAGATGTCGATGCCGGACTCCACGATCGTGGTCGACACCAGGACGTCGAACTCCTTCTCCCAGAAGTCGACGACGACCTTCTCCAGCTGGTTCTCCCCCATCTGCCCGTGCGCGGTGGCGATCCGCGCCTCGGGGACGAGGTCCTTGAGCCGGGCGGCCGCCTTGTCGATCGACTCCACCCGGTTGTGAATGTAGAACACCTGGCCCTCGCGCAGGAGTTCACGCCGGATCGCGGCCGAGATCTGCTTCTCGTCGTAGGGGCCGACGAAGGTCAGCACCGGGTGCCGCTCCTCCGGCGGGGTGGTGATGGTGGACATCTCGCGGATGCCGGTGACGGCCATCTCCAGGGTGCGCGGGATCGGCGTCGCGGACATGGTGAGCACGTCGACGTTGGCGCGCAGCTTCTTCAGCTGCTCCTTGTGCTCGACGCCGAAGCGCTGCTCCTCGTCGACGATGACCAGGCCGAGGTCCTTGAACCTGGTCTCGGAGGAGAACAGCCGGTGGGTGCCGATGACGACGTCCACCGAGCCCTCGAACAGGCCCTCCAGCACGGCCTTGGCCTCGCTGTCGCTCTGGAACCGGGAGAGCGCCTTCACCGACACCGGGAAGTTGGCGTACCGCTCGGCGAAGGTGGAGAAGTGCTGCTGCACCAGCAGCGTGGTCGGCACCAGCACCGCCACCTGCTTGCCGTCCTGCACCGCCTTGAACGCGGCGCGCACCGCGATCTCGGTCTTGCCGTAGCCGACGTCGCCGCAGATCAGCCGGTCCATCGGGACGGACTTCTCCATGTCGGACTTGACCTCGGCGATGGTGGTCAGCTGGTCCGGCGTCTCCGCGTACGGGAAGGCGTCCTCCAGCTCGCGCTGCCAGGGGGTGTCCGGGCCGAAGGTGTGGCCGGGGGCGGCCATCCGCGCCGAGTACAGCTTGATCAGGTCGGCGGCGATCTCCTTGACCGCCTTCTTGGCCCGCTGCTTGGTCTTCGCCCAGTCCGCGCCGCCGAGCCGGTGCAGCGTCGGGGCCTCGCCGCCGACGTACTTGGTGACCTGGTCGAGCTGGTCGGTCGGCACGAACAGCCGGTCGCCGGGGTGGCCGCGCTTGGCCGGGGCGTACTCCAACACCAGGTACTCGCGGGTGGCGCCCTGGACGGTGCGCTGCACCATCTCGACGTACCGGCCGACGCCGTGCGCCTCGTGAACGACGTAGTCGCCGGCGGCCAGGGCCAGCGGGTCGATCGCGTTGCGGCGCCGGGACGGCATCCGGCGCATGTCCTTGGTGGAGGACTTCTGGCCGGACAGGTCGGTCTCGGTGATGACCGTCAGCTTCAGGGCCTCGTCGACGAAGCCGTGCTCGATCGAGCCGCAGGAGACGTAGACGACGTCCCGGGTGGGCGCCTCGGCGAGGTCGGCGACCAGCCGGGCCGGGATGCCCTCGTTGCCGAGCACCTCGGCGAGCCGGGAGGCGGGCCCGTGGCCCTCCGTCACCATCACGACGCGCCAGTCGGCGGCCAGCCGCTCCTTGGCGTCGGCGATCGCCCGGGCGGTGTCGCCCCGGTAGGCCTCGACGGCGTGCATGCCGAGGGTGAGCGTGTTGGCGTCGAACTCCAGGACCTCGTTCACGGTGGACTCGCTGGTCGCGAACGGGCTGACCGACCACCAGGGCAGGCCGATCTCGGCGGCGTGCTCGCGCACCTCGGCGAGCGAGCGCAGCGAGGCGGCCGAGACGTCGATGGTCTCCAGGTCGATCGGCCGGTCCCCGCCGGCCGCCGCCGCCACCCAGGAGGCGTGCAGGAACTCCTGGCTGGTCGCCACCAGGTCGGCGGCCCGGGTGCGGACCCGCTCGGGGTCGCAGACCACGGCGACCGAGCCGAGCGGCAGCACGTCCATCAGCAGTTCCATGTCGTCCACCAGGACGGGCGCCAGCGACTCCATGCCCTCGACCGCGATGCCCTCGGCGATCTTGTCCAGGATCTCGGCCAGCCCGGGGTGCTCGGCGGCCAGCTCGGCGGCCCGCGCCCGCACCTCGTCGGTGAGCAGCAGCTCACGGCAGGGCGGCGCCCACAGGCCGTGCTCGGCGATCTCCAGCGAGCGCTGGTCGGCGACCTTGAAGTAGCGGATCTCCTCGACGTCGTCGCCCCAGAACTCCACCCGCAGCGGGTGCTCCTCGGTCGGCGGGAAGACGTCCAGGATGCCGCCGCGGACGGCGAACTCGCCGCGCTTCTCGACCAGTTCGACACGCGCGTAGGCGGCGGCGGAGAGCCGTCGGGCGACCTCCTCCAGGTCGTGCGACTCGCCGCGCCGGACGGCCACCGGCTCCAGCTCGGCCAGCCCCTTGACCTGCGGCTGGAGCACCGAGCGGACCGGCGCGACGACCACCTGCACCGGGCCGGCCGCCGGGTCGTCCGCCCGCGGGTGCACGATCCGGCGCAGCACGGCCAGCCGGCGCCCGACGGTGTCCGAGCGGGGCGACAGCCGCTCGTGCGGCAGGGTCTCCCAGGCCGGGTACTCGGCGACCGCGTCCGGCGGCAGCAGCGAGCGCAGCGAGGCGGCGAGGTCCTCGGCCTCCCGGCCGGTCGCGGTGACGGCGAGCACCGGACGGCCCCGCTCGCCGGCGGCCTGGCCGGCCAGCGAGCGGGCGAGCGCGGCGATGGCGAACGGCCGGGCGGCGGGCGGTCCGACCAGGTCCAGGTGGCGGCGGCCGCCGGCCGCGGCTCCGGTGGCGGTCGCCGCCTCGATGGCCTCGGCGAGGGCCGAGTCCCGCGCGACGACATCGAGCAGTCCGGTCAGACTCATCAGGGTCTCTTCTTCGTCCCGTGGCTGGTGCTGCCTCCGGGCGGCAGCGGCCTGCCGGGGCAACGCGAACGGCCCGGCACGCCGAGCGGCCGGGGGTCTCCAGCCTACGCCGCGGCACGGACGCGCACGCGGTGTACGGCCCGGCGGGGCCGGGCGGGAACGAACCACCGTCCGGGGCGACGAACGGCCCCCGGGCGGAGCCCGGGACCGGACCGCGACCGGACCGCGGACGAACCACTGGACGGAACACCGGACCGGCCGGTGGACGAACCGTCCGGCCCCTGGTCAGATTCGGCTCCGCGATCTGCCACGAACTGGACATACTCCTGTCACTGCCTGTCCATGGAGATCGCGCACCATGGTGAATGTGCCCGCCGCACCCAACCGTGGGGGATGGCTGTGGCGGCACTGTCGCACCCCCGATGGGGGTCGGAGGTGCGAGGCCGGGCGACCCTGGGTGGGGGCGCCCGCCCAAGCGCCGGGAACCGTGGCGCCCTTTCCTGGAGGGCGCCACGGGTCTCGGCCTCACTCATGGCCGCCGCCCTGCCGGGCCGGGGTGGGGGGCGCCGCCACCGTCCGAGGGGTGGGGAGCAACGACAGGAAGGGGGGGGGGAGTGCCTTACCCCCTCGTTCACCTCTTTCTCTGCGCGGACGTCCCCCCCCTCTTTTCGTTTCCTCCTCCT
>NZ_JBWKER010000074.1:0-16035 GCF_056435345.1 Kitasatospora sp. NPDC043950 | reverse complement strand
GGGGGGGAGCCCCCCCCCAAGCGGAAGAAACCGGGCCCCCCTTTCGGGAGGGCCACCATGGTTCTAGACCCCACCAGTGCCCCCCACCCGCCCGCCCCCCCCCCCCCCCCACCGCCGCCGCCACGGGCGCGGCGACCACCGGCGGGACGGGCCGACGCCGTACGTCATCACCTGGTGCCCCTGGTCGGCGGTGAAGCCGTACCGCTCCTCTTCGGTTCGCCGTCCCGGCCGGCCGCCGGCGCCGGCTGGTCGGCCGCAACGCGCAGGCCCTGGCCGCCCGGTGGGAGCGGTCAGGGCCCAGGACGCGAAGCCCACCCGGGATGATCACGGGCGAGCCGCCGGCGGAGGCGCCGGCGCGGCGGTCAGCGGCGCCGGTAGCTCACCGTGTTCGGGGTGGCGTAGCCGGCACCGTCGTCCACGATGACGATCTTCGGGATGACCCGGGTCTCCTCCTGCGGCTCCTTCTCGGCGCCTTCGCCGTCCCTGTCGGCCTCCGCCGACCGGGGCGGTCCGACCGGCTTCGGCGGCGCCGCGGCCGGCGCGACCGGACCGGTCGCCACCGCCCCGGCGGGCGCCTTGCCGGCGGGCGCGCCGGAACCGCTCGCGGCCCCGGCGACGGCCCCGCCCACCACCGGCATCCGCGGCCCGGCCACCGGCTTCTCCCGCGCCGCCGGTGCGACGGCCTTCCGCAGGTCGGCCACCTCGATCTCGCCGGTGTCCGCCTCCGAGTCCACCGGCGCCGCGTCCACCGGCGCCGCGTCGGCGACCGGCCCCGCGACCGCCGCCGCCAGCCGCTCCGGCTCGATGGCGCCGACCGCCGCGCCGGTGAGCGAGGCCAGCGTGGCCTTGATGTGGTCCAGGTGCTTCTGCACGGTCTCCAGACGGCCGTCGAACTCGCCCTGCTCGCGTTCGCTCGCCGCGTTGATCCGCTCGGCCTCCCGGCGGGCCTGCTCGATCAGCTGGTCGGCCTTGGCCTGGGCGTCGGTCTCCAGCTGCTTGATCCGGCCGAGCACGGTCTCCCGGTGCTGCTCGGCCTCCTTGACCCGGCGCTCGGCGGTCGCGGAGACCTGGGCGTCCTCGGCGTCGGCCTTGGTCTGGGCCTGGGCGAAGGTCTCGTCGGCCTTGCGGCGCAGTTCGGCGAGCGTGGCCTCGGCCTGCTCGCCGGCCTCGGCGGCGGCCACCCGCACCTTGGCGGCGTAGGAGGTGGCGGCGTCCCGGGCGCTGCGGCTCTCCCGGTCGGCCTCGGCCCGGATGCCCTCGGCCTCGGCGCGGGTGCGCTCGTCGGTACGCCGGGCGGCCTGGTCGGCCTCGGAGCGGGTGGTGGCGGCGTACTCCTTGGCGGCGTGGCCGAGGGCCTGGCCGGCCTCGTAGACCTCGTCCCGGAGATCCTCCGAGAAGCGCTCGGCCTTCTCCCGGACGGCGCGCGCCTCGTTCTGGGCCATCACCGCCAGTCCGGCGGCCTGCTCACTGAGCACCTCGTAGTCGGGCTCCGGGGCGTCCTCGGCGGCCCGGCGGATGTCGGCCAGCCGGGCCTCCATCTGCCGGAGCCCGGCGCCGAGGACGCTCAGCCGCTCCCACGCCTCGTCGCGCTGAGCGGTGAGGGCGGTGAGGGCTCGGTCGACCTGCTCGGGCGCGTAACCGCGCCGGGCAGAGGTGAAGCCGTACTCGGGGACGGCGTCGCTCATGGGCTCTTCCCCTCATGTCGCGGGCTGCGGAGCCCATGATCGGACGGAACGGACGGATCCGGAACCGGTTCGGCGGCCAGGGCCGAAATCGGACGCCTGGCGGACCGGAATACGTCGAGGACCGGACGAAAAGACCCATCCTCTTGACCTATTTTGCGCAGATCCGGGCGAAACCCCAACGAGGCACAGCCGGGACGGCATGCCGGAGGGGTCGTTCCAAACACCGGAACGACCCCTCCCCACCTGCGAGGATCCGCGACGACCCGCTACAGCAGGCCGTCCCAGAACTGCTCCAGCAGCACGGCCCACCACGTGTCCGCCGTCTGCAGGGCCGCCGGGTCGATCGCGGCGAGCTGCGCCTGGAAGTCGGTCGTCCAGCGACCGGCCTGGTCCGGGGTCAGCCCGTACCGCAGCCGCCACATCCGGCCCAGCAGGGCCATCGCGCGGACGAACTCCGGTACACCCGTGTTGACGAACCGGGGCGGCTGCCCGGTTCCGTCGACGTCCACGGCGACCACGTTCGCGGTGCCGTACTGGACACAGAGCTGGCGGCCGTAGTCGTTGCCGAGCACCAGGTAGCCGCCGAAGTCCGGGGCCGCGGGCAGACCGCGCTCGGCGGCCAGCTCGGCGAGCGTCGGGATCGGCCGACCCTCCTGCGCCTGCGCCCAGAAAAACGGGCCGAAGTCGCGCGGCAGCCCCGCCCACACCAGGGCCTGCGACACCGGCTCGGGCACGCCCTGACGGGAGACCGCGCGCTGCTCGTAGCGGAACACGTTCTGGCCGAAGGCCGCCCCGAGCTCCTGGGCGAGCTGCTGCGGCGGGGGCGGCGGCAGCGGCTGGACCGTCCCCGGCGCGGGCAGCGGCACCCGGGACGGGCGGACCCGCTGGGCCCCGGAGGCCAGCTGGTGCAGCTCGTCCAGGTGGTCGAGCAGCTCGGCCATGCCGGCCTGCCGGGACGCGTGGTCGCGGCCGTAGGCGGCGGTGTGGGTGAGCCGGACGTTCGGCCAGGACGCGGCGATCATGCGGTTGCAGTAGCCGCCCGGCAGGTCGCACGACTCCAGCTCGGTGTAGAGCTCCAGCACCTGCTCCGGCGGTACGTTCAGCCGCCGCAGGTCCTGGAGGATCTTCCACTCGGGGTGCGGGGTGCCGGGCTCGCTGCGGTGCAGCAGCTTCTGCTCGGAGCCGTCCGGGCCCCGGTAGCTCAGCGCGGCGAAGTAGCCGGGGCCGACCGCCGGCACCCCCGGCGGGACGGCGGCGCCCTGCGGCACGCCGGGCACCGGCGCTGGCGGGACGGCCGGGGCCGCACCGCCCGCGTTCGGGTAGCCGTACCCGGCCGCGGGCGCGGCGGGGGCCGCCGGACCGCCGGGCGGCGGCGGGACGGCGGGGCCGCCGGACGGCGGGGTGCCCGGGTCGGCCGGCACGGCGCCCAGCAGCGCCGGGTCGACCGCCTCGGCCAGCTGGGTCGCCTCGTACGCCGCGCCGGAGGCGGGCGCGGCCGGCGGCACCGGGGCGGGCGCCGGGGCGACGGCCCCGCGCAGGCCCGCCGGAGGCGGGGGCGGCGGGGTCGAACCGGCCGCGCGGCCTCCGGGGCCCGCGGCGGGCACGCCGGCCCCCGGGGTGTGCCGCAGCCCGGCGGGCGGGGGGGGCGGCGGGGCGGAGGCCGAACTGCGGCCGAGCGCGACGCCGTGCGCGCCCGGACCGGACGCGCCACCGCGCAGCGCGGCCGGAGGAGGCGGCGGCGGGGCCGACCCCGGGTTGCGGCCGAGCCCGGCCTGCGGCGGCGCAGTCGGCGCCGGGGCCGCGGGAGCCCCGGGCGCCGAGGCAGCGGGCGGACCGCCCAGGCCGGGCAGGCCGCCGGGCGCGGCGAGCACGGTCGGCGCGTGCTCCACCGGCGCGGCCGGCTGCGGGGCGGCGGCGGGCGGTGCCAGGACGGTCGGCGTCTGCTCCACCCCGCCGGGCGGCCCGGACGGCGCACCCGGCAGGCCCATCAGCCCCGGCACGGTGTCCGGCGACGCGAGCAGCGTCGGCGCCGGCTCGACGGCCGCGGGCGGCGGGACGGCGGAGGGCACGGGCAGCGGGACGACGGCGGGCGGCTGGGCGGCGGGCGGCGGGACCGGCGGCATGCCGTAGCCACCCTCCGGCGGCATCAGCACGGTCGCGGCCTCGGCCCCGGCCGGCGCGGGCGCGTCGGGCACGTCGGAGCCGGTGGTCCGCAGCCCCTCGGGCATCAGGACGGTGGCCGCCTCGGCCCCGGCCGGCGGCACCGGCACGGGGGCCGGGGCCTGCGGCGGGACGGCGAAACCAGCGGGACCGGACGGCACGGCGGGCGCCGCAGCGACCGGCGCGGGCGGCTCGGCCACCGGAGCAACGGCAGCCGGAGCCCCCTGGCCCCCCAGCCGCTCCGCCTCCGCCGCGATCGCCGCGGCCCCCGCCTCCTGCAGCCACTGCGGCGGGCTGAGCAGGAAGGACGTCGCCTCGACCGGCCCTGGCGCGGGCTTCGCCGCCCCCGCCGGGTTGGCCGCGACCGGCCGCCCGTACGCCTCCTCGTACTGCCGGACCACCTCGTTGACGGGCAGCGCGGGCCAGAGCGTGGTCGCGCCGGAGTCCCGGGCGATCACCAGTCGCGCCTCGCCGGCCGACCCGTCCCCCGCCCCCGACGGCCCCGCCGTCCCGTCCCCGGGGGCCACCGCCCAGCAGACGAAGCCCAGGTCGAACTCCCGGACCCGTACCTCGCGCTGCCGCGGCTGCGGCACCCCGCCGTTGATCCACTCCTCGGCGAGCTCCTGCGCCTGCGCGTACGTCACCACGCCCGGTTCACCCCTGCCCTCATCCTCGTCGTCCCCGCTCGTTCCACCGCCGCGGCCACGTCAGTCCACCGGGACGGCCCGGGCGAACCCGCCGTCCACCATCAGCTCCGCGACCGTCTCCAGCTCCGGCGGGCTGCCGGCCAGCCGCAGCAGGAACGCGTCGAAGTCCTCGCCGCAGGGCAGCAGCAGCCGGGCGCAGCGGTCCTCCGGGGCCTCCGGCGCGCCGGTGTCGCGGGCGTCGTCGTACAGGTGGAACCAGACCGAGCCGGCCCGGTCGCCGCGCACCTTGAGCGCGACGATGCCGCCCTGCGCGTAGGCGACGCCCAGGTAGTCCTTGGTGAGGTGGTCGCGCAGGCACTTGTTGGCGTACACGACGTCCTGGGTGCCGTACTCCTCGCTGAGGGTGAGGAAGGGCTGGTCGAGCAGCATGCCGAGCTCGGTGTCCAGCGCCACCCCGACCGGGGCGCGGCCGCCGCCCAGCTTGAGGAAGGTGCGGTAGGCGCCGGGCAGCCGGTAGCCGAGGCGCTCCTCGGCGCGCTGCACCAGGTCCTCGGGGACGCCGATCGGGTCGCCGCCGTCCTTGGCCAGCGAGAAGTGCACGGGCCGGCGCTCCTGCAACGGGCGGGTGCCGCGGCGGGTGTGGTCGGCGGCGGAGGTGGCCAGGCCGGCGTGGTGCCGCAGCAGCGCCTTGACCTCCACCGGGACGAGCTCCATCCGCCGCCAGCCGGGGGCGGCCCGGCCGACCGCGTGGTGCCAGGTCCAGCCGGGCGGGGTGGCGACGGCGGTGTCCAGGTCGGCCCAGAGCGGGTGGCCCTGGGTGAACAGCGCGGCGTTGGCCGACACGTAGTCGGTCAGCCGCAGCTCGTCCACGCCGAAGCCGTCCGGCGGGTCGGCGACCTCGGCCGCGGCGGCGGCGTACGGGCCGAAGTCCGGGTAGCCGTACTCGTCCACCCGGACCCCGGCGGGGTGTCGCTCCGCGCGGACCGGGTCCGGGAACTGCACCACCTGACCTGCGTACGCCGCGTTCGGTGCGGCGGCGACGCCGGGCCGACCTGTCGTCATCTGGGAGCCCCCACTGGCTGCTGCAAATTCTCGAAGCGCTTGCTGGACACCAGCGTAGGGGGTCGTCTCCGGGCCCGGGCCCCCGCCCGGGAGAAGGGGAACCGTCAGAGCCGCTGCCCGAGCGCCCCGGCCAGCACCCCGGCGACCCTGGTCTGCTGCGCCTCGGTGAGATGCGGGTGCAGCGGCAGGCTGAGCAGTTCGCGGGCGGCCCGTTCGGCGACCGGGAACGCCCCCGCGCGGTGGCCGAGGTGACGGAACGCGGGCTGGAGGTGGACCGGGACGGGGTAGTGCACCCCGGCGCCGATCCCGGCGGCGCGCAGCGCGGCGAGGACGGCGTCGCGGTCCCGGCCGGGGCCGATCCGCACCGCGTACAAGTGCCAGACGTGCTCGTTGCCGGGCGCGGTGCGCGGCAGGGTCAGGCCGTCGAGGCCGCCGAGCAGGGCGTCGTAGCGGGCGGCGGCGGCCCGGCGGGCGGCGTTCCAGGCGGGCAGCCGGCGCAGCTTGGCCCGCAGCACGACGGCCTGCAGCGCGTCCATCCGAGAGTTGAAGCCGAACCGCTCGTGCCGGTACTTCTCGCGCGCGCCGTGGTCGCCGATCAGCCGGACGGCGGTGGCGAGTTCGTCGTCGTCGGTGAGCACCGCCCCGGCGTCGCCGTAGCCGCCGAGGTTCTTGCCCGGGTAGAAGCTGGTGGCCGCGATCCGCCCGTAGCCGGTGCGACCGTGCTGCCGGGCGCCCTGGGACTGCGCCGCGTCCTCCACCACCGGCCGTCCGTCGGCCAGCTCCAGCAGCGGCCCCATCGGGGCGAGCTGGCCGTTCAGGTGGACGGGCAGCAGCGCGACCGCGCCGGGCAGCGCCCCGGCGGCCCGCTCGGGGTCGATCAGCAGGTGCGCCGGGTCGGCGTCGACCAGTACCGGGCGCAGCCCGGCCCGCTGTACGGCCCCGGCGGTGGCGACGAAGGTGTTGGCGGGCAGCACGACGCCGCCGCCGGGCGGCAGGTCGAGGGCGCGCAGGGCGAGTTCGAGGGCGTCGGTGCCGTTGCCGGCGCCCACGCAGTGCCGGGCGCCGGTGAAGTCGGCGTACTCCCGCTCGAAGCCGTCCACTTCGGGGCCCTTGACGTAGCCGCCGGAGGCGAGCACCCGGTCGAAGCCGGCCCGGACCTCGGCCGCGACCTCGGCGTGCGCGGCCGCCAGGTCGACCAGCGGGATCGGGTCGACCGGCGGGATGCCGGCGCTCACCGGGTGGCCGCCCGGTCCCCGGACCCCACCGGGACGGTGGCACCGCCGAGTTCGAGGCTGAGCGAGGCCGCCTCCAGCAGCTGGAGCACCCGCACCCCGGCCCGGCCGTCGGTGAGCGGGGCCCGGCGCTCGGTGATCGCGGCGGCGAACTCGGCCATCACGTTGCGCAGCGCCTCCTGCTCGACCAGCGCGGGCGCGACCATCTCGCCGACCCGGTAGGAGATCAGCGCCCGGTGCCGGATCGCGTCGGTCAGCTGGTCGGGCGGGGTGAGGTCGACGCCGCGGTCGTGCACGGCCAGCCGGGCCTGCGGGTTGAGGTCGTCCCAGACCAGGGTGCGCCGGGAGCCGCCGATCAGCGTGGTGCGGACCTTCGTCGGGGAGAGCCAGTTGACGTGGCAGTGGGCCAGCGCGCCGTTGCTCAGCCGGACCGTCAGGTACGCCACGCAGGCCCGGCCGGCGCCGATCGGGTCGGCGCCCTGGGCGGACACCCCGACCGGTTCGACGCCGGGCGGCAGCACGAAGTCGAGGATCGACAGGTCGTGCGGGGCGAGGTCCCACAGCACGTCCACGTCGGGCTGCACCAGGCCGAGGTTGATCCGCACCGAGTCGAAGAACTGGACGTCGCCGATCTCGCCGCCGTGCACCAGCTCGCGGATCCGGCGCACCACCGGGGTGTAGCAGAAGGTGTGGTCGCACATCAGCACCAGCCCGCTGCGCTCGGCCAGGTCGACGAGTTCGGCGGCCTCGGCGGCGGAGGTGGTGATCGGCTTCTCCACCAGCACGTGCTTGCCGGCCTCCAGCGCGGCCCGCACCAGCCGGTAGTGCGCGGCCGCGGGCGTGGCCACCGCGACGGCCCCGACCCGTTCGTCGTCGAGCACCCGCCGGTAGGAGCCGGTCGCCCGGACGGTGCTGTACTCCCCCAGCACGGTACGGGCCTTGGCCTCGTCCAGGTCGCACAGCCAGTGCAGCCGCAGCGCCGGGGTGTCCTGCGCGTTGCGGACCAGCTTCGGGCCCCAGTAGCCGGCCCCGACCACGGCGAGGCCCACCGGGCGTTCCGGCGCCGGCCGGGGCGGTTCGCCCGGCGTGGGCACGTGCCCGCCGGGCGCCTGGTTGGCGGCCTGCGCGTCCCAGGCCCCCGACCGCTGCCGTGGTCCGTTCCGACCGGGCTGCTCCGACGTCATCCACGAGCCCCTTCGCTCCGCCGCCGGGGCGGGCGCGGGCCCACCCCGGCGGCCCCAACGTCCGGCGCGGGCAGCGGGTCCGGGCCCGTCCGCGCGTCCGCGGACGGTCGGCCGGATCCCCTTCGGCCTCGCTGCCGGAACGGTACCGGCCGTGCCCCCGGCCCGGGGGTGGTTTCGGGAAATCGGCGGACAAGTCGTGACGACGGTGTGCGGATCCGGCCCCGGTCCGGCGAGGATCGGGTGACGGCCCGGCCGGTCCCGCACGGTCGTTCGTCCGCCCCCGCACCCCGGTTGTGCGGATGTCGGTGTCGTTTGACAGGCTTGCCCCGGACCGTCCCACCGGTCCTTCCGTCAGCGGGAACAGAGGAGGAGGACGACGCATGACCACCGGTGAGCCCGCGGGCCCGCCCGTGCTGCGCCACCACCGCGACAGCCTGCTGCCCGCCGTCGCCGCCGCCCTGTCGCTCAAGGGCGGCGAGGTGCACACCCTGGCCGGGGACAAGGACGCCCGACGGCCGGTCCTGCACCCGCTGGTCGGCGAGTTCCTGGACACGCTGCCCGTCGAGGCGCGCGAGCGGTTCACCGGCCGCTGCCCGGAGGCCGTCCTGCTCTCCCAGCACCTGGCCGCGGTCGACGGCCGGCGCTCCAAGCGCGCCGCCCGCAAGCCGATGACCCTGCACGAGGCCCGCAAGGCGCTCAAGGGCTCCCGGATGACGACCGTTCGCATCCGGGAGGAGGGCGACCCGGCGCACGGCACCCACGCCCCGCCGTGCCGTTCCTGCGCGCCGATGCTGGAGCACTTCACCGTGCAGAGCGTCGCCGTCGGGCCGCCCGCGCCCTGACCGCGCCCTCGTACGCCCCCTGTCCCCGAGCCCTGGAGTCCGCCCTGAACCCGCCCAGCCCGCCCCCGCCACCGCCGGCCACCCTGTCCGCCGCCCCCGCCGGGCGGGTTCGCCCGCGCTTCCCCGCCGACGTCGCCGCCGAGCTCAAGGCGGCCGGCTGGCACCCCGGCCGCTGGCAGATACGGCAGGCCGAGGAATGGGCCGACGCCCTGGTCGGGTACGGCGGGCCGTCCGGCCTGCGGCACGCGGTGTTCCCGGCGGCGGTGGAGGCCTGGGCCGAGTTCGGCGGCCTCGCCTTCGACCTGGCCGGCCCGGGCCGCCAACTGGCCCGCACCCCGTTCCTGATCGACCCGCTGTGCGGGCTGCACCAGCCGCGCACCCTGCTCGACCTCGGCCGCGCCCTGGGCACCCAGCTCGCCCCGCTCGGCGAGGAGGCGTACGGGCAGGCGCTGCTGGCCGTCGACGAGGAGGGCCGGGTCTACAGCCTGGACCACACCGGCGAGTGGTTCCTCGGGCACGGCATCGACCAGGCCGTCACCACCCTGGTCCTGGGCACCGCCCCGGAGCGGCTGCGCACCGCCGACGGATCCTGACGGCGGCCCGGCGGGCCCCGGGGCGGTCCGCCGACGCGCCCTGACCGCCGGGCCGGGCCTGGCGGCGCGTCACCGCAGCCGTTCGGCCCGGACCGCCAGCCGGGACGGCAGCACCGCCTCGACCCGGAACCCGCCGTCCGCCTCCGGCCCGGAGGAGAAGGTGCCGCCCAGCGCGATCACCCGCTCCCGCATCCCGACCAGTCCGTTGCCGCCGCTGGGCAGCTTCGCCGCGCCCCCGCCGCCGCCCGGGCAGGCATTCACCACGCTCACCCGCACCCCGTTGGGCGCGTACGCGAGCAGGACGGACACCTGTGCGCCGCCCGCGTGCTTGTGCGCGTTGGTCAGACCCTCCTGGACGACGCGGTAGGCGGTCTGCTCGGCCTCGCCGGTGAACTCCTGCCGACTGCCGCTGACGGTCAGCGTCACCGCCATGCCGGCCGCCCGGGACTGGTCGACCAGCCGGGGCAGCCCGGCCAGCGAGTCCGGCTCCGGCTGGCGCTCGTCGTCCATCCGCAGCACGCCGAGGATCTCCCGCAGCTCGTTCAGCGCCTGCCGCCCGACCTCGCCCATCAGCTTGGCGCTCTGCGCGGCCTTCTCCGGGTCCTTGGCGACGATCCGTTCCAGCGCCCCGGCGTGCACCACCATCAGGGACACCCGGTGCGCCACCACGTCGTGCATCTCCCGGGCGATCCGGGTGCGCTCCTCCAGCCGGGCCCGGCGGGCGCGCTCCTGGGCCTGCTCGGCCAGCAGGTCCAGTTCGGTCTCCAGGCCGTGCGCGCGGTCCTTGAGCGAGTCGATCAGCCGCCGCCGCGCGCCCACGTACAGTCCGGTGACCACCGGCGGGACGGTCAGGCCGACGGAGACCAGCACCGCGATCAGCACCTGGCCCCAGAGCGGCGGCTGCTCCACCGCCGTGTCGCCGGGCGTCAGCATCGACACCATCATCACGGCGACGGTCTCGGCGAAGGCCAGTGCGGACAGCGCCACCACCCGCCAGCGCCGGGTGGGCCACTCCCAGGTCGCCGCCAGCGTGTACAGCGACACCACCAGCAGCAGGACGCCGAGCATCCCCGGCATCGCCACCAGGGTCACCAGCACCGGTACGGCCGGCCAGCGGCGGCGCAGCACCAGCGAACCGCCCGCCACCACGCCGAGCAGCGAGATGCCGGCCACCCCGGCGGCGTCCAGGTGCACCCGGCCGGAGAGGAAGGCGATCGCGCTGAGCGCGCACTCCAGCGCGGCGAGCACCGCCAGCCCGATGTCCAGGAAGGCGCTGCGAGGCCGCTCCCACCACCAGAACGACCGGACCGGCGCGCGCTCCCCAGGCGACTTGCTCATGGCCGACAGCCTAAGCGGCAACCCCCTCCCCTCCCCACCGGGATTGCCCCCGACACCTCGCCGCACCCTCAAGTGGTCCAGACCACATGCGGCCTGCGACGTCACTGTCCGCCATCCGGCCACCTCGCGGACAGCGACCGCCCCGACACCTATGCTGGTCGCGTCGGACAGCGCGGTCCGCACGCGTCACACCCGCCACACGCGGGCGGACCTGTGACGATGAGCCGTTGCCGAACCCCACCACCACAGGGAGCCAGCCGTGACCGCTCCGGTCCCCACCCCGGCGGACAGCCCCAATGTCCACGCCACCGGCCCAGTTGCCGACAACGCGGCCCTGCGTGCGGACATCCGCCGCCTCGGCGACCTGCTCGGCGAGACGCTGGTCCGCCAGGAAGGCCCCCAGCTACTGGGCCTGGTCGAACAGGTCCGCCTGCTCAGCCGCACCGACGGCGAGGCCACCGCCGAACTCCTCTCCGACATCGACCTGGACACCGCCGCCAAGCTGGTCCGGGCCTTCTCCACCTACTTCCACCTCGCCAACGTCACCGAACAGGTGCACCGCGGCCGCGAGTTCGCCACCCGCCGCGCCCGGGAGGGCTCGCTGCTCGCCCAGACCGCCGACCAGCTCGCCGAGGCCGACCCCAAGCACCTCGAGAACACCCTGGCCCACCTCGCGGTCCGGCCGGTCTTCACCGCCCACCCCACCGAGGCCGCCCGCCGCAGCGTCCTCAACAAGCTGCGCCGCATCGGCGAACTCCTCGACCGCATCCACCGCGAGGAGATCGCCGCCGGCCTCTCCCAGGCCGACCCGGCCCGCACCAGCAGCGCCCGCCGCCAGGCCGACCGCCGCCTCGCCGAGGTCATCGACCTGCTCTGGCAGACCGACGAGCTGCGCATCGCCCGCCCCGAGCCCACCGACGAGGCCCGCAACGCCGTCTACTACCTGGACGAGCTCTACCGCGACGCCGTCCCCCAGGTCCTGGAGGAACTGCACGAAGAGCTCGGCCGGGTCGGCCTGACCCTGCCCGACGGCGTCCGCCCGCTCACCTTCGGCACCTGGATCGGCGGCGACCGCGACGGCAACCCCAACGTGACCCCGCAGGTCACCTGGGACGTCCTCAACCTCCAGCACGAGTACGGCATCAAGGACGCCCTGGCCGCCGTCGACGACCTGCGCAGCACCCTCTCCACCTCCGAGCGGCTGGCCGGCGCCTCGGTCGAACTGCTCGCCTCGCTCAACACCGACCTGCACCAGCTCCCCGAGCTCAGCCCCCGCTACAAGCGGATGAACGCCGAGGAGCCCTACCGCCTCAAGGCCACCTGCGTCCGGCTCAAGCTGGAGAACACCCGCGAGCGGCTCGCCCAGGGCACCCCGCACGTCGAGGGCCGCGACTACCTCGGCACCCGCGAGCTGATCACCGACCTGCGGCTCATCCAGGACTCCCTGCGCTCCCACCGCGGCGAGCTGATCGCCGACGGCCGCCTCGCCCGCGCCATCCGCACCATCGAGGCCTTCGGCCTCCAGCTCGCCACCATGGACGTCCGCGAGCACGCCGAGGCCCACCACCACGCCCTCGGCCAGCTCTTCGACCGCCTCGGCGAGGAGGCCTGGCGCTACGCCGACATGCCCCGCGAGTACCGGCAGAAGCTGCTCGCCAAGGAGCTCCGCTCGCGCCGCCCGCTCGCCCCCACCCCGGCCCCGCTGGACGCCGCCGGCACCAAGACCCTCGGCGTCTTCAACACCATCCGCGAGGGCTTCGAGCGCTTCGGCGACGAGATCGTCGAGAGCTACATCATCTCCATGTGCCAGGGCGCCGACGACGTCTTCGCCGCCACCGTCCTGGCCCGCGAGGCCGGCCTGATCGACCTGCACGGCGGCATCGCCAAGATCGGCATCGTGCCGCTGCTGGAGACCACCGAGGAACTCCAGAAGGCCGACCTCATCCTCGACGAGATGCTGTCCGACCCCTCCTACCGGCTGCTCGTCTCGCTGCGCGGCGACGTCCAGGAGGTCATGCTCGGCTACTCCGACTCCTCCAAGTTCGGCGGCATCACCACCTCCCAGTGGGAGATCCACCGCGCCCAGCGCCGGCTGCGCGACGTCGCCCACCGCTACGGCATCCGGCTGCGCCTGTTCCACGGCCGCGGCGGCACCGTCGGCCGCGGCGGCGGCCCCTCCCACGAGGCCATCCTGGCCCAGCCCTGGGGCACCCTGGAGGGCGAGATCAAGGTCACCGAGCAGGGCGAGGTCATCTCCGACAAGTACCTGCTCCCCTCCCTCGCCCGGGAGAACCTGGAGCTGACCATCTCCGCCACCCTCTCCGCCTCCGCGCTGCACACCGCCCCGCGCCAGGCCCCCGAGGAACTGGCCCGCTGGGACGCCGCGATGGACCAGGTCTCCGCGGCCGCCCACACCGCCTACCGCGCCCTGGTCGAGCAGGACGACCTGCCGAAGTACTTCTTCGCCGCCACCCCGGTCGACCAGCTCGCCTCGCTGCACCTGGGCTCCCGCCCGTCCCGCCGCCCCGACTCCGGCGCCGGCCTCGACGGCCTGCGGGCCATCCCGTGGGTCTTCGGCTGGACCCAGTCCCGCCAGATCGTCCCCGGATGGTACGGCGTCGGCTCCGGCCTCGCCGCCGCCCGCGCGGCCGGCCTCGGCGGCGTGCTCGACGAGATGCACGGCCAGTGGCACTTCTTCCGCAACTTCCTGTCCAACGTCGCCATGACGCTGGCCAAGACCGACCTGCGGATCGCCCGCCACTACGTCGAGCAGCTGGTGCCCGCCGAACTGCACCACGTCTTCGACCAGATCGTCGCCGAGCACGACCTCACCCTGCGCGAGGTGCTCCGGCTCACCGGCGAGGGCGAACTGCTGGAGCACAACCCGGTGCTCAAGCAGACCTTCACCGTCCGCGACGCCTACCTCGACCCGATCTCCTACCTCCAGGTCGCGCTGCTGCGCCGCCAGCGCGATGAGGTCGCCACCGGCCGCCACGAGGACCCGCTGCGCGCCCGCGCGCTGCTGCTGACCGTCAACGGCATCGCCGCCGGCCTGCGCAACACCGGCTGACGCCACCGCGCGTACGGGACGGGGCCGCCGTCCGCCCTCCGGGGTGGGCGGCGGCCCCGTCCCGTACCGGAAGGGTTCGGGGCACGCGAAAGGGCCGGCGCCCGTGGGCACCGGCCCGGTGTCGTGCTCATCGCCCGGGCGGCCAGGCCCCGGACACGGCCTACTCGCCCGGCTCGCCCGCGCGCCGGCGCTTCAGCCACAGCGCGGCGCCGCCGGCCGCGACCACCAGGCCGCCGCCGACCGCCAGCAGCCCGGCGTCCGTGCCCATCGAGTCACCGAGCAGCGGCCCGAACTGCGCCGCCGCGGGATCCGCGGAGACGCCCGGATCCGGCTCGGCCACCGCGTCCGCGTGCGCCACCGCGCCGCCCGAGAGCAGCACCCCGGCCGCCCCCAGCGCACCGGCCGTGCCGACCCGCCGTCCGAACTGCTTCAGTCGGACCACCCGGAGCCGCCGCAGTCGGCGGACCGGACGAAAACCCCGCATCGAGAACTCCCCAGGACTCGTTCGCGTACCAGGCCGACGCTATCCGATCCCGCACAGGGTTCTCACACGGATTCAGGTTTGGACCGTCAAGCGTTGTACGACTGTTGCGTAACACCACTCCCGGACTTGATGGAGCGTCAGGAGTTGTAGGTGCCCTGCGCCCGCTCCAACCCCTCGGACAGCAGCGCCTCCACCGCGTCCGCCGAGCGGTCCACGAACCACTCCAGTTCCTTGCGCTCGGCGCCGGAGAAGTCCTTCAGCACGAAGTCCGCGACCTCCATCCGGCCCGGCGGCCGACCGATCCCGCACCGCACCCGGTAGTAGTCCGGCCCCAGCGACTTGGTGATCGACTTCAGCCCGTTGTGGCCGTTGTCCCCGCCGCCCAGCTTGAGGCGCAGCGCCGCGTAGTCGATGTCCAGCTCGTCGTGGACGGCGACCAGCGCCGAGGCCGGCGCCTTGTAGAAGTCCCGCAGCGCCGTCACCGGCCCGCCGGAGAGGTTCATGAACGACATCGGCTTGGCCAGCACCACCCGGCGGCCGGACAGCCGTCCTTCGGCCACCTGCGCCCGGCTCTTGTGCGCCTTGAACTTCGCGCCCATCCGCTGCGCCAGCAGGTCCACCACCATGAACCCGATGTTGTGCCGGTTCCGGGCGTACTGCTCGCCCGGGTTGCCCAGCCCCACCACCAGCCAGGGGCCCTCGTACTCGTCCGCCATGCCCTCTCTCCTCCTGTGCGCGCTCTACGTCATCTTCCCGGACACACCGCTGCCCCGGCCGCTCCGAGGGGAGCGACCGGGGCAGCGGTCACAGCTGGTGGGGCGAGGCTCAGGCCTCGGCGCCCTCGGCCTCGGCGGCCTCGGCCGGGGCGGCCTGGGCACCGATGACCTGCAGCACGACGGCGTCGGCGTCGACGGCCAGGGTGACGCCGGCCGGCAGGGCGATGTCCTTGGCGAGGATGGAGGCACCGGACTCCAGGCCCTCGACCGAGACGGTGACCGACTCGGGCAGGTGGGTGGCCTCGGCCTCGATCGGCAGCGCGTTGAGGACGTGCTCCAGCAGGTTGCCGCCGGGGGCCAGCTCGCCCTCGGTGAGGACCGGGATCTCGACGGTGACCTTCTCGCCGCGCTTGACCAGCAGCAGGTCGACGTGCTCGATGGTGCGCTTGATGGCCTCGCGCTGCACGGCCTTGGGCAGCACGTACTCGTCCTTGCCCTCGATCGGCACGACCAGCAGGGCGTTCGGGGTCTTGAGCGCCATCATCAGGTCGTGGCTCGGCAGGTTCAGGTGAACCGGGGCGTGGCCGTGGCCGTAGACGACACCGGGGACGAAGCCGGCACGGCGGGCGCGACGGGCGGCACCCTTGCCGAACTCGGAACGGGTCTCAGCGGCGATGCGGATCTCGGACACGACTGCACTCCTCGGGAAGACTGGCGCGGGGGTGCAGGCAACGCGAAAAACCGCCGGGGCCACACCCTCAGTACGTTCGGGGGTCACTCGGCGGTAACGGCCTCTGCCGACGGACGGAAATCCGACACCGGCAGCGCGTCGATCACGGAGCGGGCACCCGGCGAGCAGGCACACGGCATCCCTCGCCGAGCAGTTTCACGAGTCTAACCGCATGAACGGCCTCCCGTGAAATCGGCGGGGGGGGGGGGGGGGGGGGGGGGGGGGGGGGGGGGGGGGGGGGGGGGGGGGGGGGGGGGGGGGGGGGGGGGGGGGGGGGGGGGGGGGGAGGGGG
>NZ_JBWKER010000073.1:0-33594 GCF_056435345.1 Kitasatospora sp. NPDC043950 | reverse complement strand
CCCCCCCCCCCCCCCCCCCCCCCCCCCCCCCCCCCCCCCCCCCCCCCCCCCCCCCCCCCCCCCCCCCCCCCCCCCCCCCCCCCCCCCCCGGGCCCGTGTCGTCTCAGCCCGAGAAACGGGAACATCCGGATCCCGAGACGGGCATGGAGGAGCGGGCCGGGGAATCTATACGATGAGCCCATGCGTTCCGTCGATGTGAGCAACCAGGCCCCGGGCACCCGCCTCGTGGCACGCCTGCACGTCGACCTGTGCCGGCTCGCCAGTGCGATCTGTCCCGGCACGCCCGCGCGTTCGCGCTGAGCCGCCCGCCCCACCCGGTGCCCACCGCCTGCCGGCGACGCCGAGCCCCGGGACCACCCTCCCCGCCGTGCCCGCCGCGGCCCACCCACCTCACGACTCGCACAGGAGCGCACCCATGGCCATCGAGGTCCGCATCCCGACCATCCTCCGCACCTACACCGACGGCGCCAAGGCCGTCGAGGGCACCGGCAGCAACCTCGGGGAGCTCTTCGCCGACCTCGACGCCCGCCACCCGGGCATCGCCGCCCGCCTGGTCGAGGGCGGTGAGCTGCGCCGCTTCGTCAACGTCTACCTGAACGACGAGGACGTCCGCTTCCTGGAGGGCATCTCCACCGCCCTCGCCGACGGCGACAGCGTCACCATCCTGCCCGCCGTGGCCGGCGGAGCCCGCTGACCTCCCGCCCTCCCGTCCGCCCAGCGGCGGGCGGGAGGGCGCCCTTCCGCACCCCCACCGCCGTGGCCGGAGGCCTCCCTTGCGTTACGACAGCCCGCTCGAAGCCGTCGGCAACACCCCGCTGGTCCGCCTGCCGCGGCTGTCCGCCGCCGTCCCCGGCAACACCGACGGGCAGGTGACGCTCTGGGCCAAGCTGGAGGACCGCAACCCCACCGGCTCGATCAAGGACCGCCCGGCGCTGCACATGATCGAGCGCGCCGAGGCCGCCGGCCGGCTCACCCCCGGCTGCACCATCCTGGAACCCACCAGCGGCAACACCGGCATCTCGCTCGCCATGGCCGCCAAGCTCAAGGGCTACCGGATGGTCTGCGTGATGCCCGAGAACACCAGCGAGGAACGGCGCGAACTGCTCCGCATGTGGGGCGCCGAGATCATCCCCTCGCCGGCCGCCGGCGGCTCCAACACCGCCGTCCGGATCGCCAAGGAGATCGCCGCCGAGCACCCGGACTGGGTCATGCTCTACCAGTACGGCAACCCCGACAACGCGGGCGCCCACTACGCCACCACCGGCCCCGAGATCCTCGCCGACCTGCCGACCGTCACCCACTTCGTGGCCGGCCTCGGCACCACCGGCACCCTGATGGGCGTCGGGCGCTACCTGCGCGAGAAGGTCCCCGGCGTGCGGATCGTCGCCGCCGAACCCCGCTACGACGACCTGGTGTACGGGCTGCGCAACCTCGACGAGGGCTTCGTCCCCGAGCTGTACGACGCCGCGGTGCTCACCACCCGTTTCTCGGTCGGCTCCGCGGACGCCGTCCGCCGCACCCGCGAACTCCTCCAGCAGGAGGGCATCTTCGCGGGCGTCTCGACCGGCGCGATCCTGCACGCCGCGATCGGCGTCGGCCGCAAGGCCGCGGCGGCCGGGGAGCGCGCCGACATCGTGTTCGTGGTCGCCGACGGCGGCTGGAAGTACCTGTCCACCGGCATCTACACCGCGGAGACCACCGAGGCGGCCGTCGAGGCGCTGCAGGGGCAGCTCTGGGCCTGAGAGCCCCAGCGGTGCTGGAGGGCCAGCTCCGGGCCTAGCCGCGTTGCAGGGCCTGCTGCGCGCGCGACCAGACCTGCCGGTCCACCGTGCCGGCCCGGCGGCGGAAGGCCGACAGCGGCACCTCGCGCAGCTCGTCGGTCTCCAGCCAGCTGGTGCGGCCCTGCCGGTCGCCCACCAAGGCGGGCGGCAGCGGCAGCACGCCCGGGCGTTCGGCGTGGTGCTTGCTGGTGATCTTCGCGACGGTCGCGGTGCGGCCGTGCACCCGCAGCACCAGGCACGGGCGGTCCTTCGACCCCGGGCCGTCCTCGAACGGGACCTCCGCCCACCAGATCTCCTGCGGCTGCGGCCCCGGACGGCCCTTGGCCGCCGGGCGCGGGCGCGGAGCCGTCGGACCGGCCGGTCGCGGCGCCGGGCGGGTGCGCCGGACCAGCGCCCCCACGACGGCGGCCAGCAGCGCGACGCCCGCCACCGCCAGGACCACCCAGACCCCGGTCGAACTGTTCATGGCGCGAACCGTACCGGGCCCATGGCGGCCCCCACCACCGTGAGTGCCCGGACGGCCGGGCATTTGTCCGCACCAGGCTCCCGGTTCGTCACGGAATGACCACGGTGCCCGTTCCGTGGTGAAGAGTCGCCGACGCCCGGACAGGCTGCCTCACGTACGCCCGCCCCGCCCCTCCGGAGGTGCCTCGTGGGGAGAAGCTCCGAGCTGTGGTCCTACGCCGAGATCGCCCGCCACATCAACGTGCAGGCCGAGAGCGTCCGCAACTACCGGCGGCACGGGCTGCTGCCCGACCCGGACGTCCTCGACGCCGGCGGCCACCCCCGCTGGTACCCCGACACGATCAAGGCCTGGGCCCGCAACCGCCCCCGCCACCGCTGACCCGACGGCACCCGAACGGACGGCACCGCCCCCGCCCCGGCGTTCTGGTGATTCCAGCCACAGCCCGGCACGGGGACGGGGGCAAAGTGTCGCTCCGCCCTTACTCTCGACACGCGAAGCAGTGCTACCGGCCGGTTCCACCGGCCCGGCCTGCCGTTTTCCAGCAGCAGCCAGGACGTGTCGGGGCGGAGGGGCTCGGATGAAACTGACCGTGGTGGGGTGCTCGGGGAGCTTCCCGTCCGCCGAATCGCCCTGCTCCAGCTACCTCGTCGAGGCCGACGGCTACCGCGTCGTGCTCGACCTCGGCAACGGTGCCCTCGGCGCCCTGCAGAAGTACGTGGACATCTACGAGGTCGACGCCGTCCTGCTCAGCCACCTGCACGCCGACCACTGCGTCGACCTGTGCGCCTACTGGGTCGCCCGCAACTACCGCGCCGAGGGCTGCCCCGACCCGATGCCCGTCTACGGCCCGGCCGGCACCGCCGAACGGCTCGCCCGCGCCTACGACATGCCGGAGAACCCGGGGATGAAGGAGGTCTTCGACTTCCACACCCTCACCCCCGGGGCCTTCGACCTCGGCCCGTTCCGGATCGAGGTCGCCCAGGTCAACCACCCCGTCGACGCCTTCGCCTTCCGCCTCGAACACGACGGCCGCGCGCTCGTCTACTCCGGCGACACCGGCGAGAGCGCCGAACTCGTCGAACTCGCCCGCGACGCCGACCTCTTCCTCTGCGAGGCCGCCTACATCGACGGCCGGGACACCTACCAGGCCGTCCACCTCAACGGCCGGGAGGCCGGCGAGCACGCCGCCGCCGCCCACGTCCGCCGGCTCGTCCTCACCCACATCCCCCCGTGGACCGACGCCGAGCACAACCGCCGCGACGCCGCCGCCGCGTACCCGGGCCCCGTCGAGGTCGCCCGGGCGGGTGCGGTGTACCGGATCTGAGCGGGCGGGCGGGCCGGTCGGCTCGGCGTCGGTCGTCTCAGCGTCGGCCGGGGAGCGGCAGGCCGAGGTGGTCGCGCAGGGTCGTCCCGCTGTAGTCGGTGCGGAACACCCCGCGCTCCTGGAGCAGCGGCACCACGTGGTCGACGAACGCGTCCAGGCCGCCCGGGGTCAGGTGGGGGACGAGGATGAAGCCGTCGGCCGCGTCGTTCTGCACGAAGAAGTCGATCCGCTCGGCGACCGTCGCGGGGGAGCCGATGAAGGACTGCCGGCCGGTCACCTCGATCACCAGCTCGCGGCTGGTGAGCTGCTTCTCGGCGGCCAGCGCCCGCCAGCGGGCGGCGACGGCCGACGGGTCGCCGATCCGGACCCGGCCCTGGGCCAGGGCGCTGTCCGGGTCGGGGTCGACGGCGGGCAGCGGACCGTCCGGGTCGTGGTCGGACAGGTCGATGCCCCAGACCTGTTCCAGGAAGGCGATCGTGGTCTGCGGCCCGACCTGGGCCCGGCGGACCTCGGCGGCGAGTTCGGCGGCCTCGGCGTCGGTGTCGCCGAGGGCGAAGGTGACGCCGGGCATGATCTTCAGCTCGTCCGGCTTGCGGCCGTACGCGGCGAGCCGGCGCTTGACGTCCGCGTGGAAGGCCTGGCCGTCGGCGAGGGTGGAGTGCCGGCTGAAGACGACGTCGGCGGTCGCGGCGGCGAACTCCCGGCCCTCGTCGGAGTCCCCGGCCTGGATGACCACCGGGTGGCCCTGCGGCGGGCGGGGCAGCGAGAGCCGGCCCTCGACCTCGAACTGCGGGCCGCTGTGCCGGACGGTCTCCGCTCCGCCGTCCCAGAACTCCCGGGCGAGCTGCACGAATTCGGCGGCCCGGGTGTAGCGGTCGGCGCGGTCGAGGTAGCCGCCGCGGCGGAAGTTCTCCCCGGTGAAGGCGTCCGAGGAGGTGACCACGTTCCAGGCCGCGCGCCCGCCGGAGAGGTGGTCCAACGAGGCGAACCGACGGGCCAGTTCGTACGGTTCGTTGAAGGTGGCGTTGACGGTGCCGGCCAGCCCGAGACGGGTGGTGACGGCGGCCAGCGCGTTCAGCACGGTGATCGACTCGGGGCGGCCGACCACGTCCAGGTCGTGGATGCGGCCCTTGTTCTCGCGCAGCCGCAGGCCCTCGGCGAGGAAGAAGAAGTCGAACTTCCCGCGCTCGGCGGTCTCGGCGAGGTGGCGGAAGGAGTCGAACTCGATGTGGCTGCCGGAGTCCGGGTCGCTCCACACCGTGGTGTTGTTGACGCCGGGGAAGTGCGCGGCGAGGTGGATCTGCTTGAGCGGGCGGTCCGTCATCGGGTCACCTCGGCGAGAGCGGCGGCGGACGGGGTGGCGGTGGCGTCGGTGTTGGTGGCGGCGTCGGTGGCGTAGCGGCTGGCCGGGCGGGCCAGGCCGAGGTGGTCGCGCAGGGTGCGGCCGGCCGCGTACCCGGCGCGGAACAGCCCCTGGGCGCGCAGCACCGGGACGACCCGTTCGGCGAGGGCGGCCAGGTCCCGTTCGGGCTCGGCGGGGACGAGGTGGAAGCCGTCGACGCCGGTGCCGATCGCGGCGAGGTCGGCGAGCAGGCGGTCGGCCGCGGCGTCGTCGGGCAGGGCGGCGTCGGTCCGGGCGAGGATGCGCAGGTGCTCGCCGGCGCGCAGCCGCAGTTCGGTGGCGGCGGCCAGCCGGGCGGCGTGGTCGGGGGCGTCCAGCAGGACGACGTCGGCGTACCGGATCGCCGCCGCGACCCGGGCGCGACCGCCGGGGGAGGCGTACGGGGCGAGGTCGACGGCGGACACCGGGACGGCGACGACCGGGCGGCCCTGCGGTGGGCGCGGGGTGATCGACGGCCCGCGGACGGAGAAGTGCGGGCCCTCGAAGTCGACGTAGTGCAGCTTGTCGCGGTCGATGAACCGCCCGGTGGCGGTGTCGCGGATCTCCGCGTCGTCCTCCCAGCTGTCCCAGAGCCGGGCGGCGACCTCGACGGCGTCGGCGGCCTCCGCCCAGAGCGCGTCCGCGGGGGCGGTCGGGCGGCGGCCGAAGGCCTTGGCCTCGGCCTCGGTGGCGGAGACGCCGACCAGCCAGCCGGCCCGGCCCCGGCTCACCCAGTCCAGGGTGTTGACCGCGATCGAGGTGTGGAACGGCTCGGTGTGGGTGGTGGTGACGGTGGGCACCAGTCCGACCCGCTCGGTCAGCGGGGCGATCCGGGCGAGGGTGGCGAGGGCGTCGGGGCGGTGCGGTTCGGGGGTGAAGGAGTCGTCGAGGGTGACGAAGTCGAGGGTGGCCCGCTCGGCGAGGCGGGCGAGGGCGGCGTAGTGCCCGGCGTCGACGTGGCCGGGGCTGTCCAGGGCGGCGGAGAGGTGCAGTTGGCGGGGCATGCTGAGGCCTGACTTTCCTCGTGCGGACGCGTGCGGGCGACGCCGGCGAACGCGCACAGGGGGTGTGCGGGTGCGTACGGCCGCGCGCGGGTGCGCGGTGGCGGCCCGGAGGCGGGCGGGGCCCGTGCGGGCGGGAGGGGAGGAACGGCGCCGGGCGGGAGGTCAGCCGGGCGGCGGGGGGAACGGTCGGCTCAGCCGCGACACGCCGCGGACCACACGCGACCGAAGTCGATGTGGCTGCGGGTCACCAGCGGGCAGGACGCGTTCACGGCTTCAGTTGACCAGTGCCTCCGCCGGTTCGTCAACCGCCGTTCCCGCCGCCCCGGGGTGGGACGCGCGACGACCCCGCCCCGCCGCTGGGGGAGCAGCGGCGGGGCGGGGTCGTGGAGTGCGGACGGGCGGGGCCTCAGGCCTTGGTCACGTCCTCGATCTCGTCGTCGTCCTCGCGGCCGGGGGTCTTGAGGTTGAACTTGGTGATCGCGAAGCGGAAGAGGAAGTAGTACAGCGCGGCGAAGACCAGGCCGATCGGGATGATCAGCCACGGGTCGGTGGCCTTGCTCCAGGCCAGCGCGTAGTCGATCAGGCCGCCGGAGAAGGTGAAGCCGTCGTGCACGCCGAGCGCCCAGGTGACGGTCATCGAGACGGCGGTGAGCACCGCGTGGATGACGTACAGGGCCGGGGCGATGAAGACGAAGGCGAACTCGATCGGCTCGGTGACACCGGTGACGAAGGAGGTCAGCGCCAGCGAGACCATCATGCCGGTGATGGCCTTGCGGCGGTGCGGCTTGGCGGCGTGGGCGATGGCCAGTGCGGCGGCGGGCAGCGCGAACATCATGATCGGGAAGAAGCCGGACATGAACTGGCCGGCGGTCGGGTCGCCGGCGAAGAAGCGCGGGATGTCGCCGTGCACGATGGTGCCGTCGGCCTTGGTGAAGTCACCGGTCTGGAACCAGGCGTAGGAGTTCACGAACTGGTGCATGCCGACCGGCAGCAGACCGCGGTTGACCAGGCCGAAGGCGCCCGCGCCGAGCGCGCCGGCACCGATCAGGGTGTCGTTCAGGCTCTTGATGGCGTCGCCGACCGGGCCCCAGGTCAGGGCGAACAGGACACCGATGCCGGTGCCGACGAAGGCCATCAGGATCGGCACCAGACGGCGGCCGTTGAAGAAGCCGAGCCAGTCGACCAGCTTGGTGCGGTGGTACTTCTGCCACAGCACGGCGGCCAGCAGGCCGATCACGATGCCGCCGAGCACACCCGGGTTCTGGTAGGTCGGGTCGACCCACTTGCCGTCGGCGATGTGGCCCTTGGTGATCGGGAACGCGGTCAGCACGTTCTTGTAGACCAGGAAGCCGACCAGGGCGGCGAGGGCGGTGGAGCCGTCCGCCTTCTTGGCGAAGCCGATCGCGATACCCACCGCGAACAGCAGCGGCAGGTTGTCGAAGACCCCGCTACCGGCGGTGTTGAACACCGCGGCGACCTTGTCCCAGCCGAGGCCGTCCTTGCCGAACACGTCGTCCTGGCCGAGGCGCATCAGCAGACCGGCGGCGGGGAGCACGGCGATGGGCAGCTGGAGGCTGCGGCCGATCTTCTGCAGGCCCTGGAGCAGGTTCTGGCCGAATTTCTTGGCGGGGCTGGGCGTGGCCGGAGCCGTGGCGGGCGCCGGTGCCTGCGCTGACTGACTCATTGGGGTGGGTTCCTAACGGCATGGCGGTCGGGGGAGGGGCACATGGGGCCGAACCGCGAACTGGTCTACACCACGTGTGGTGTAGACCAGTTTTGTAGCACGGGTGGAGAAGGGGGGGAACCCCGGAAAGCGCCCCTGCCGGGAAGCGCTATGAAATCGAAACCTAGTTGCGGAACGACGATCATGATTACCCGCCGTGATTGGGATTTTGGCTATTTGCGCAACAAAAAGACCCGGCCCCGTCCGGAGGCCCCGCCGAGGCCTCGTCAGGGGTCCGCCGCGGGCCCGGCGGTGCGCGGACGGGGGTCGGGTCGGCGGGGTTCACGGGCGGACGCGACGGTGTCCGGGCGGGGGGCGGCCTCCGGAGCTCCGGTGTCTGCTGCCGGGGTCCGGTCCGGGTGCGGTGGGCGGTGGGGAAGGGGCCCACCGGGGTGTCGGACATCACGGACGGCCTGCGGTCGGGAGGAGTCCGGGCCCCACCCCGTCCGGCTTCGGCCAATCCGCGGCTTTCCGACCCCCGCGGCGCATGGTCGGGGTCGGCGGGGAAACGGTGGCGGCCGATTGCCGGCCACCGCCCGCGCCGGGCGGCGGCGGCCTTTCCCCACCCCCGCGGTGCCCCCGGCCGGCGGCCGGGCGGTGCGGGTCGCCCCGGCCCCGCCTGGCACGGCTGACGGCCCGCCGGGGAATCCCCGGGGCGCATATCGGAATTGTTTTACCGCCCGGGCATTTGGTCATTTCCGGAAATGCCGAAGGCCTCCGGACCGTCGGGTCCGGAGGCCATTGCGGGTGCTGCCCGGTGACGCTCGGTTTCAGACCTTGGTGACGTCCTCGACCTCGCTCTCGTCCTCCCGCCCGGGTGTTTTCAGATTGAATTTGACGATGATGAACCGGAAGAGCGCGTAGTACACGGCGGCGAAGCAGAGCCCGATCGGGATGATCAGCCACGGCTTGGTGGCCAGCCCCCAGTTGATGACGTAGTCGATCAGGCCGGCCGAGAAGCTGAAGCCGTCGTGCACCCCGAGCCCCCAGGTGACGGCCATCGAGGCGCCGGTCAGCAGCGCGTGCACGCCGTACAGGGCCGGGGCGACGTAGGCGAAGGAGTACTCGAGCGGTTCGGTGACGCCCGTCACGAAGGAGGTCAGGCCGACCGAGAGCATCAGGCCGTAGATCTCCTTGCGGCGGTGCGGTTTCGCCGAGTGCGCGATCGCCAGTGCGGCGGCGGGCAGCGCGAACATCATGATCGGGAAGAATCCGGACTGGAACTGGCCGGCCGTCGGGTCACCCGCCAGGAAGCGCGGGATGTCGCCGTGCGCGATGGTGCCGTCCGGCTTGATGAACTCGCCGAACTGGAACCAGACGAATGTGTTCAGCAGCTGGTGCATGCCGATCAGCAGCAGCGCGCGGTTGAACAGGCCGAAGATACCGGCGCCGCCCGCGCCCAGGTCGGCCAGGGTCTGGCTGAAGTCGTTGAGCCCGCGGCCGATCGGCGGCCAGACCCAGAGCGCCACGCAGGCGGTGGCCAGGCCCACCACCGCGGTGATCATCGGCACCAGGCGGCGGCCGTTGAAGAAGCCCAGCCAGTCGACCAGCCTGGTGCGGTGGAAGCGGACCCAGAGCCAGGCCGACATCAGGCCGATCAGGATGCCGCCCAGGACGCCCGGGTTCTGGTACGTCGCGGCCGCCGCCTTGGCCGAGCTGTAGTCCACGCACTGGCCGGTCCAGGCGTCGGTGACCAGGACCGTCCCGTTCTTGCAGTTCTCCGGGAACGAGTGCAGGACCTTGTAGTAGACGAGGAAGCCCACCACGGCGGCCAGCGCGGTGGAACCGTCCGCCTTCTTCGCCATGCCGATCGCCACACCGACGCAGAACAGCATCGGCAGGCCGAACGAGGAGTCCAGCAGGGCGCCGCCGGCCGAGGCGAAGACCTTGGCGACGTCGGTCCAGCCGAGGCCGTCCTTGCCGAAGACGTCGGGCTGGCCGAGCCGGTTGAGGATGCCGGCCGCGGGGAGCACCGCCACCGGGAGCTGCAGGGAGCGGCCCATCTTCTGGAGGCCGCCGTAGAAGGTGTGCCACCACACGCGCTGCGGGGCCGTGGCGCCTGCCGAACTCATCCTTCGCCCTCCGAGAGCAGTTGCCGGCCGGTGGCCCCCGGCGGGACCCCCGGGCGGGGATCCGGAACACCCGGGGTCCTTTCTGCGTTCATCGGAGTACACATATATTGGTGTAGACCACTTTGGGACGCAGGCCGCACTCCGGGCACGAGCCCGCTGCTCGTCATCCTCTGGTGGCGGTCGGGACCGTGCGCGCCGGAATGGGCCAAAAGTGGACTAACGTGGCAGATCGGACCGGAGCAGGTGATGCTGGTCGCGCTGCCCGGCGGCGCGACCGCGGCTGAACCCGCGTCAGCACCGGTACCGACCACGCCGGCCACCGGTCGGCGGACACCCCAGTACAGCGCAGGACGGCACCCGGCAGAGCGGCCGGCGGGCCGAGACAGAGGGAGAAATCAGATGGCCAGCAAGGCTGAGAAGATCGTCGCCGGTCTGGGCGGCATCGACAACATCGAAGAGGTCGAGGGCTGCATCACCCGCCTTCGCACCGAGGTCAAGGACGCCTCCCTGGTCAACGAGGCCGCCCTCAAGGCCGCCGGCGCCCACGGCGTCGTCAAGATGGGCACCGCCATCCAGGTCGTCATCGGCACCGACGCCGACCCGATCGCCGCTGACATCGAGGACATGATGTGAGCTGAGCCACCGGGCTCACCCCACCCCCGGCCCGCCGCCCCACCCGGGAACGGCGGGCCGAGGCGCACCCGGGGACGGCGCCGAGCGCAGCCGGGGAGCGGCGCCCAGCCGCACCCCGGCGGGCCGAGGCGCACCCGGAACACCCGCTCCGAGCGACTACGCTCAGTGCCTATGTCACGCATCGACGGCCGCACCCCCGACCAGCTCCGCCCCATCACCATCGAACGGGGCTGGAGCAAGCACGCCGAAGGATCCGTCCTCATCTCCTACGGCGACACCAAGGTGCTGTGCACCGCCAGCGTCACCGAGGGCGTCCCCCGCTGGCGCAAGGGCAGCGGCGAAGGCTGGGTCACCGCCGAGTACTCCATGCTCCCGCGCGCCACCAACACCCGCGGCGACCGCGAGGCCGTCAAGGGCCGCATCGGCGGCCGCACCCACGAGATCAGCCGGCTCATCGGCCGCTCGCTGCGCGCCGTCGTCGACCACCGCGCCCTCGCCGAGAACACCATCGTCCTCGACTGCGACGTCCTCCAGGCCGACGGCGGCACCCGCACCGCCGCCATCACCGGCGCCTACGTCGCCCTCGCCGACGCGGTCGCCTGGGCCCGCGACCGCAAGCTCCTGCGCGCCAAGGGCCAGCCCATCACCGGCGGCGTCAGCGCCGTCAGCGTCGGCATCATCGACGGCGTCCCGATGCTCGACCTCCAGTACGAGGAGGACGTCCGCGCCGAGACCGACATGAACATCGTCTGCACCTCCGACGGCCGCTTCGTCGAGGTCCAGGGCACCGCCGAGGGCGCCCCCTTCGACCGCGCCCTGCTCGACCGCCTGCTCGACCTCGGCACCCTGGGCTGCGCCGAGCTCGACGAGATCCAGCGCAAGGCCCTGGAGGCCTGAACCGGTTCGGCCCACGGCGCCGTGGACCCGGATGTACCCGCAGCCGTACGGGCCGCTGTACACGCCGGGCCCGAAGCCCGTACGGTTCCCGCAGCACCCCTGCTGCGGGAACCGCGCACCCCCCGGCGCGCGTCCCGTCCCACGGAACCCGCGCGCCCCACAGGAGGACCGGATGCCGTCCAGCATCGCCCGCCCCGCCGCCCTCGCCGTGGCCGGCCTGATCGCCATCCTCCCGCTCAGCATGGTCAGTTGCTCCGCAGCCCAGAAGGCGATCGACTGCGGCAGCACGGCGGTCAGGATCACCGGTGACCTCGCCGACGTCACCAGCGCCTACGGCAACGCGAGCAACGACTCGGCGGCCGCCGGGAAGGCGCTGGAGAAGCTCAGGACCGACCTCAACCAGGTCGGCAAGAACTCCAAGAACACCGACGTCGCCAAGGCCGTCGCCGACCTGCAGAAGCAGGCCGACAAGGTCCAGCAGGCCGTCGACAAGAAGGAGGTCCCCGACCTCAAGCCGCTCGGCGACGCGGCCGGCAACCTCACCTCGGTCTGCACCGGCTGACGCCGGGACGGCTGCCGATAGGGTGGGCGATATGTCCACCCGATTGATCCTCGCCACCCGTAACCAGCACAAGGTCGCCGAACTCCGCGCCATCCTCGGCGAGGCCGGCCTGGACGTCGAACTCGTCGGCGCCGACGCCTACCCCGAGATCCCGGACGTCCCGGAGACCGGCGTCACCTTCGCGGAGAACGCGCTCCTCAAGGCTCACGCCCTCGCCCGCGCCACCGGCCTGCCCGCCGTCGCCGACGACTCCGGCCTCTGCGTCGACGTCCTGAACGGCGCCCCCGGCATCTTCTCCGCCCGCTGGGCCGGCAAGCACGGCGACGACCGCGCCAACCTCGACCTGCTGCTCGCTCAGCTCTCCGACATCTCCGACCCGCACCGCGGCGCCCACTTCTTCTGCGCCGCCGCCCTCGCCCTCCCCGACGGCACCGAGCGCGTCGTCGAGGGCCGCCTCCTCGGCACCCTGCGCACCGCCCCCTCCGGCGACGGCGGCTTCGGCTACGACCCGATCCTCCAGCCCCTCGGCGAGACCCGCACCTGCGCCGAACTCACCCCCGCCGAGAAGAACGCCATCAGCCATCGCGGCCTGGCCTTCCGCGGCCTCGCCCCGGTCGTCAAGGACCTCCTGGGCTGACGGCCGGTCGGAGAGCGCCGAAGGCCCGCCGCGGATCATTCCGGGGCGGGCCTTCGAATCTAAGGCTAGTGCGGCCTGAGGGACTTGAACCCTCACGGGATTTCTCCCACGGGCACCTAAAACCCGGGCGTCTGCCGATTCCGCCAAGGCCGCATGGCCTCTAGTCTAGGGCTTCGCCCGTGCCGGGGCACCGTCCTTTCCGGTGCGGCACCGTCCCGGACGCGGGCGGGCGGTGGTGTCGAGGGGGTCGGCGGCGGGTTCGGCGGCGGGTTCAGTGGGGGCGTTCGGTCGCGGGGTGACGGGGTTTCGGCCAAGGGGTGACTTGTTGCCGTCGGTGGAGTGACCGGCGGGGTTGGGGATTTGATTACCAATTGGTACAGACCTATTGACCTATGTGGTTCAGACCACATAGCTTCGGCGCCAATTGCAATCCCCCCACGTGCGTGCTCCCCCACAGGCACGCGCCGACACTCTCTCCCGGAGGACCGAGTGTTGATCCGAAACACGGCGGAGCGGCGTCCCACCGCCGCACTCCGCCGCAAGAGCCCGGCTGCCCGGGCGGGCGCGGTCGCGCTGGCGGCGGCCGGTCTGGCCGGTCTGCTGCTGTCGACGCTGGGCGCGGTGCCCTCGCAGGCGTCCGCGACCGTCGACAACGGGGCCTGTCGCCCCGACGGCCTGTACCAGACGCCCGGGGTGGACGTCCCGTACTGCTCGGTCTACGACACCGGCGGCCGCGAGAAGATGGGCGCGGACCACCAGCGCCGCATCATCGGCTACTTCACCGGCTGGCGCACCGGCAAGAACGGCGACCAGCCCTACCTGGTGAACGACATCCCCTGGGACAAGGTCACCCACCTCAACTACGCGTTCGGCCACGTCGGCGGTGACAACAAGCTCTCCGTCGGCACCGACGGCCCGACCAACGAGGCCACCGGGATCTCCTTCCCGGGCGTGCCCGGCGCCGAGCTGGACCCGACGCTGCCCTACAAGGGCCACTTCAATCTGCTGACGAAGTTCAAGAAGCAGTACCCGAACGTCAAGACCCTGATCTCGGTGGGCGGTTGGACCGAGACCGGCGGCTACTTCGGGGACGACGGCAAGCGCGTCAACTCCGGCGGCTTCTACTCGATGACCGTCAACCCGGACGGCAGCGTCAACCAGGCCGGCATCGACACCTTCGCCGCCTCGTCCGTCGACTTCATCCGCAAGTACGGTTTCAACGGCGTCGACGTCGACTACGAGTACCCGACCTCGATGAAGGACGCCGGCAACCCGCTGGACTGGCAGCTCGCCAACTCCAAGCGCGGCTCGCTGGCGAAGGGCTACGCGGCGCTGATGAAGACGCTGCGCGAGAACCTGGACCGGGCCGGCGCCGCCGACGGCAGGCACTACCTGCTGTCGGTCGCGGCACCGTCGTCCGGCTACCTGCTGCGCGGCATGGAGACCTTCCAGGTGGCGCAGTACCTGGACTACGTCAACATCATGTCGTACGACCTGCACGGCGCCTGGAACAAGTACGTCGGCCCGAACGCCTCGCTGTTCGACGACGGCAAGGACGGCGAGCTGGCGGCGGCCAACGTGTACGGCACCGGCCAGTACGGCGGCATCGGCTACCTGAACGCCGACTGGTCGTACCACTACTTCCGCGGTGCGATGCCGGGCGGCCGGATCAACGTCGGCCTGCCGTACTACACCCGGGGCTTCAAGAACGTCACGGGCGGCACCAACGGCCTGTGGGGCACCGCGGCGGCGACCACCTGCCCGGTCGGTTCCGGCCTGACCTCCTGCGGTGACGGCGCGGTCGGCATCGACAACATCTGGAACGACAAGGACGACGCGGGCAAGGAGTCCCCGGCCGGGTCGAACCCGATGTGGCACGCGAAGAACCTGGAGAAGGGCATCCTGCCCGACTACCTGGCCAAGTACGGCGTGAAGGACACCGCGCTGCAGGGCACCTACGCCCGCAACTACAGCAGCAGCCTGGTGGCGCCGTGGCTGTGGAACGACACCAAGAAGGTGTTCCTCTCCACCGAGGACGAGCAGTCGGTGGGTGCCAAGGCGGACTACATCGTCAACCAGGGCGCCGGCGGCGCGATGATCTGGGAGCTCGCGGGCGACTACAAGTGGGACGCGAGCGCCAACGGCGGCAAGGGCGAGTACGTGCCGGGTTCGACGCTGACCTCGCTGATGTACGACAAGTTCAAGGCGGCCACGCCGTACGGCGCGACCCGTTCGACGGTCCCGCTGCCGCAGCAGACCCTGCCGATCGACGTGTCGTTCACCAACTTCGCGCTGGGTGACTCGAACTACCCGATCAACCCGAAGATCCACATCGTCAACAACTCGACGACGACCCTGCCGGGCGGCACCGAGTTCCAGTTCGACTACAGCAACTCGGCTCCGGGCAACGCCAAGGACCAGTCAGGTTTCGGCCTCCAGGTCATCCGGCAGGACAACCCCGGTCCGGGCAACGTGGGCGGCCTGAAGGGCACCTACAACCGGGTGTCGGTCAAGCTGCCGGGCTGGCAGTCGCTGGCTCCGGGCGCCTCGGTGGACCTGGACTTCGTCTACTACCTGCCGGTCTCGACCCCGTCGAACTGGACGGTCAACGTGAACGGCACGCTGTACGGGCTCAAGGGCGACCTGACCCGGGGCACGGTGGACGGCGGCACGCCGACCCCGACCCCGACGCCGACCGCGACCGTCACCGCTTCGCCGACCGCGACCGCCTCCCCGACGGCGACCGCCTCGCCCACCGCCACGGCCTCGCCGACCGCGACGGCCACCGCGACCGCCACCCCGACGACGGGGGCCTGCACGGCCGCCCCGAGCTGGGACGCGGGCACCACCTACGCGGCCACCACCAAGGTGTCGTGGAAGGGCCACTACTACCAGAACAAGTGGTGGACCAAGGGCGACGACCCCGCGGCCAGCGGCTCGTGGGGCGTCTGGAGCGACCTCGGGGCCTGCTGACGGCGCCCTGAGGTGAGAGACGGCGGTGGCGGTGCACCCGGTCGGGGGGTGTGCCGCCACCGCTTCGTTCAGCGAGGTGCCGGGCGAGCGAGGCACCGGGCGGCCGTCGAGCGCCAGGCCTTCGAGCGTCAGGCCGTCTCGACCTTGAGGTCGCGCAGCAGCTTGGCGACGTGCCCGGTGGCCTTCACGTTGTACAGTGCGCGCTCGACCTTGCCCTGCTCGTCCACGATCACGGTGGAGCGGATCACGCCGACGTAGGTGCGGCCGTAGTTCTGCTTCTCGCCGTAGGCGCCGTAGGCCTCCAGCACCTGGTGGTCCGGGTCGGACACCAGGGTGACCTTGAGGTTCTCGGCCTCGCGGAACTTGCCGAGCTTCTCCGGCTTGTCCGGGGAGACGCCGATGACGTCGTAGCCGGCGCCGGCGAGGACCTCCAGGTTGTCGGTGAAGTCGCAGGCCTGCTTGGTGCAGCCGGGGGTGAGCGCGGCCGGGTAGAAGTAGACGATGACCTTGCGGCCCAGGTGGTCGGCGAGGGACACCTGGTTGCCGTCGGCGTCGGACAGGCTGAAGGCGGGCGCGGTGTCGCCGGGCTGGAGACGCTCACTCACGGGTAAATCTCCTGTTGCTGGGGCGGGCGGTCATAGCACGGCAAACTTACCCCCGATGGTGGGTGGGGTCGCGCGGCCCTGCTCGGCAACTGACAGACTGGGTCAGTCGCACAGGACAACATCAGCAAGTGAATGGGGTGGCCCGAGTGGGCGAGGCGAGCACGAAGGACAAGTCGGCGCGGACGACCGCCCAGATCGAGGCGGACATCTCCCGGACCCGCACCCAGCTGGCGGCCACCCTGGACGAGCTGGCCGTGCGCGTCCACCCGAGCACGATCAGCGCCCAGGTGAAGGCGAAGGCCGTGGCCGCCGTCGAGGAGAAGGCCGGCCGGGCGTACGTGGCCGCCAACGGCGTGGTGGAGAAGGTGCGGGCGCAGTTCGTGGACGAGAAGGGGCAGCCGCGCACGGAGCGGATCGTCCCGGCCGCGCTGGTCGGCGTGGGCGTGCTGCTGCTGGTGGCTTCCGCCCGGAAGCGCCGCAAGGGCTGAACGGGCACGGGGTGAGGGCCGGGCGCGGGAGGCGTCCGGCCTTCGGTGTGCCCGGGCCCGGGAGGTGCGCCCGGCTCTGGGGGGTGTGCCCGGGCCCGGGTGCGTGTCCGGCCCCGCGGGCGCCGCGGCTTCCCGCATGCCGGGCCAGCGTCACGCCGCGCGCCCGGGGGCGGTACCTTCGGGATCGTGAGTACGAACGACGAACCGACCCCGCAGGCCTCCTCCGCCGCACCCGAGTACGAGGCGGCGCGGCACGACCGGCTGGGCGAGAAGCTGCCGATCCGGATGCTGCACGACCGCGTGCTGGTGCGGATCGAGGGCAGCGAGGGCGAGCGCCGCTCGACCGGCGGCATCCTGATCCCCGCGACCGCGGAGCTGTCCAAGCGCTGCACCTGGGCGGAGGCCGTCGCGGTGGGCCAGAGCGTCCGCTCGGTGGAGCCGGGCGACCGGGTGCTGTACGACCCGGAGGACAAGCTGGAGGTCGAGGTCCGCGGCGCCACCTACGTGCTGCTGCGCGAGCGTGACCTGCACGCGGTGGCGGCGACCCGCTTCGGCGACACGGAGGGCTCGACCGGGCTCTACCTCTGAACCTCTGAGCACGGACGTGGCGTGAGCCGGTCGGGGCGGTGCCCCGGCCGGCTCCTTGCGTCCGGGCCTGTCGGTGGTGGGGGCTAGGGTCCGGGCATGACGAGGCGTGTGCCGGTGATCGGCGAGGGTGAGCGGCGGGCCCGGGTGGGGCGGCGGCAGTTGCTGGCGCCGTCGGTGCGGGTGGCGCGGGTGGAGCAGGTGGCGGACGCGCTGGTGGGGCTGCACGCGTCGGACCCGGCGACGGTGTACCTGTCGGCGTGCGCGCGGCTGGTGGAGCCGTCGGTGGCGGAGGTGGACCGGGCGCTGTACGAGGACGTCACGCTGGTGAAGCTGCTGTCGATGCGGCGGACGCTGTTCGCGGTGACGGAGGGTTTCGCGCCGCACGTGAGTTCGTCGACGGCGCGGGCGATCGCGGCGAGGGAGCGGGCGACGCTGCTCAAGCACCTGCGGGACCACGCGGACGGCTGGGACGAGGCGCGGCTGGCCGGGGCGGAGCGCGCGGTGCTGGCCGCCGTGGCCCGGCGCGGCGAGGCGACGACGAAGGAACTCGGCGACGACGTGCCGGAGTTGCGCGAGACGATGCTGATGTCGGCGGGCAAGCCGTACGAGAACCGGCAGAGCGTGGGCAGTCGGCTGCTGCGGCTGCTGGCCGCGGACGGGCACGTGCGGCGGGGCCGTCCGCGCGGGTCGTGGCTGAGCAACGTCTATCCGTGGGCGCCGGTGCCGCAGTGGCCGGAGGCGCCGGTGCGGGAGGCGAAGGCGGAGGTGGTGCGGCGCTGGCTGGCCGGGTACGGCCCGGCGACCGTCGAGGACGTGAAGTGGTGGACGGGCTGGACGCTGGGGGACACCCGCCGGGCGCTGGCGGACGTGGGCGCCGAGGACGTGGAGCTGGCGGGCGGGGCGGCGGCGCTGGTGCTGCCGGGGGACGCCGGGCCGGTGGCGGAGCCGGAGCCGTGGGCGGCGCTGCTGCCGGGGCTGGATCCGACGGTGATGGGTTGGCGGGGGCGGGACTGGTACCTGCGGCCGGAGGACGTGCCGGCGCTGTTCGACCGGGCGGGCAACGCCGGGCCGACGGTGTGGTGGTGCGGCCGGGTGGTGGGCGGCTGGGCGCAGCGGCCGGACGGTGAGGTGGTGTGGCGGCTGTTCGGTGATGTGGGGGCGGAGGCCGGGGCGGCGATCGCGGCGGAGGCGGTGCGCCTGGCGGGCTGGTTGGGGGAGGTGCGGGTGACGCCGCGGTTCCGGTCGCCGTTGGAGCGGGAGTTGGTGGCGGGGTAGTTCACCGGCCGGCGGGGTGGTTCACCGCTCGGGGGGGCACCGCTCAGGGGGTTGCTCACTGGGCGGGCGGGGTGGCTCGCTGGGCCGGTGGTGTCGCGCTCGTCGCCGGGTTGGTGGCGGCGCCGGTGGTGCTGGGTGGCGTGGTCGGGTGGGTGGGCCGGGTCTGGGTGGGTCGGGGGGTGGGGCTGGACTGCTCCTGGGTGGCGGTGGGCTGGGGTGCCTGCGGGCTGGGCTGTTCCTGGGTGGTGGTGGGCTGCGGGGCGGGCGCGCTGGGGGCGTGGGTGGGGGTGTCGGGCACGGGGGTGCTGCTGGGGGGTTCCTCGCTGCTGCCGCCGCCGGTGGTGGGGGCGGTGGCGGTGGGGCTGGGGGTGGTGGTGGCGCTGCTGCTGGGGCTGAATCCGGGGGCGGGGGTGTCGCGGCCGGTCTGGAGGTCGAACTGCTGGGTGGCGGTGCCGTCGAGGGCGGCGCTCATGTAGGCGGTCCAGATCCGGGTGGGGAAGGTGCCGCCGTTGATCCGGGCGAGTCCCGCGGTGCCGGCCAGTGGTTCCTTGGCGTGGGTCTTCGGGTTCTCGCGGAACAGGCCGACGGTGGTGGCGAGTTCGGGGGTGTAGCCGGCGAACCAGGCGGAGAGGTTGGAGTCGGTGGTGCCGGTCTTGCCGGCGGCGGGGCGGCCGAGGTCGAGGGCGGCGGCGCCGGTGCCGCGGGGGCCGATGACGTCGCGCAGGACGTCGGTGACGGTGTCGGCGTAGGGCCGATCGATGGCGTCGACGGGGGTGTGGTCGGGCATCTTGGGGGCGTCGACGGCGCCGCCGGTGTGGACGCGTGCGAGTTTGAGGACGGACCACGGGGCGTTCGCCTGGCCGTGGTTGGCGAGGGTGGCGTAGGCGCCGGCCAGGTCGAGGGCGCTGGGGGTGGCGGTGCCGAGGGTCATCGAGGTGTTGGCCGGGTCCATGCCGCGGACGCTGTCGGGGATGCCGAGTTTGACGGCGGTGTCGCGGACGCGGGCGAGGCCGGCGTCGACGCCCTCCTGCGCGTACACGGAGTTGACGGACTTCACCATGGCGTAGCGCAGGGTGATGTTGCCGTAGTCGACGTCGTCCTCGTTGGGTGGTGCGTAGGGGGTGGGGCCGCCGGTGACGGGGCGTTCGCTGGTGCCGTCGTAGCGGGTGTCGGGGGTGATCTGCCGGCCGTCGAGGGTGTGCTGGGCGATGAGGCCGGCGGCGAGGTCGACGGGTTTGAAGGTGGAGCCGATCTGGTTGTCCTGGCGCAGGGCGTCGTTGTAGGGCTGTTTGGCGTAGTCGGGGCCGCCGTAGACGGCGACGACGCGGCCGGTGGCGGTTTCGACGGAGGCGCCGGCGACCCGGACGTCGGTGTCGGTGGCGGGGCGGCGCCGGGGGTCGAGTTCGTCGGTGAGTTCGTCCTGGACGGCCTTGTGGAAGGCGTCCTGCTTGGGCTTGTCGAAGGTGGTGGTGATGCGCCAGCCGCCGGCCTTGAGGGTGGCGGTGTCGATGATGCCGGCGGAGACGAGGTAGTCGTCGGCGACGCCGACGAGGTAGCCGGCCTGGCCGGAGAGGCCGGTGGCGGGCTGGGGGTCGATCGGTTCGGGGAAGGTGGTGGCGGTGCGTTCGGCGTCGGTGAGGAAGCCGAGTTGGACCATGCCGTCGAGGGTGTAGTGCCAGCGGGCGATGGCCTTCTCGCGGTTGGCGGGGGTGGCGGTCTTGACGTCGTAGCTGCTGGGGGCCTGGAGGAGGGAGGCGAGGTAGGCGCCCTGGGCGAGGGTGAGGGCGGAGACGTCGACGCCGTAGTAGGCGTGGGCGGCGCTCTGGATGCCGTAGGCGCCGCGGCCGAAGTAGCTGCTGTTGAGGTAGCCGGCGAGGATCTCGGGCTTGTCGCGCTGTTGGTCGACCTTGAGGGCGATGAAGAGTTCACGGCCCTTGCGTTCGATGGTTTTGTCCTGCGTCAGGTAGTAGTTCTTGACGTACTGCTGGGTGATGGTGGAGCCGCCCTGCGTGCCCTTGCCGGTGAGGGTGTTCCAGCCGGCCCGGAGCATGCCTTTGAGGTCGATGCCGCGGTTGCGGTAGAAGGTGCGGTCCTCGGCGGAGACGACGGCGTGCTGGGTCTGCGGGGGGATCTGGTCGATGGTGACGTCGGTGCGGTTGACGGCGCCGGTGCGGGCGATCTCGGTGGTGTCGTCGGCGTAGAGGTAGATGTTGTTCTGGGCGACGGCGTGGGCGTTGGGATCGGGCACCGGGACGATGACGTAGAGCACGGCGAAGGCGCCGACGGTGAGCAGGAGCGCGGCGGTGAGGGCGCCGAGCGTGATGCGCCAGGTGGGCAGGAGCCGGCGCCAGCGGGGGAGGGCTCGGCGGGCCGCGCGGCGGGCGGCTCGTTTGGCCTGGCGTCGGGTGCTCAAGGTCATGCCGCGATTATGTGCTATTTGATGGCCGATCAGGGGTTGGTCGGGGGGTTGGCGTGCTCGGGGAAACCGGGTGCGGCGGCTGGTCCTCGGCGCTACGGTGAAAGGTGCAAACCAGGTAGCGCCTCACGTGGCGCACTCGCATAGCGCACCCAGTTCCGTCAGCTCCGCGCGTTCGGCCCGGTACCCCCGGGTGCGGCCGGTCGGAGCCGCTGGGGTGTGCGCGGACGTCGGCGGGCATCCACCTCCGTATTTGTCGACAAGGAGACAATATGCTGAATCTCGCGCCCCCGGAGACGCGGACCGCACGCCCTCCTGATCCCACCGGGCCGCTCCCCGTCCTCGGGCTCTACGCGGCCGTCGCCCGCGGCGCCTTCCGCCGCTACTCCACCTACCGGGCCGCCACCGTGGCCGGCACCTTCACCAACACCGTCTTCGGCATCATCCTGGCCTCCTCCTTCCTCGCCCTCTGGCAGGCCCGCCCCAGCCTCGGCGGCTACGACCAGAGCCAGGCCGTCACCTACATCTGGGTCAGCCAGGCCCTGCTGGTCACCGTCGCGGTGTGGGGCGGCGGCTTCCAGGACGACCTCCAGGACCGCTTCCGCAGCGGGGACATCGCCGTCGACCTCTACCGCCCGGTCGACTTCCAGGGCTGGTGGCTGGCCACCGACCTCGGCCGGGCCGCCTTCCAACTGCTGGTCCGTGGCACCGTGCCGCTGCTGGTCGGCGCCCTGGTGTTCCGCACCCGGATGCCCGAGCAGCCGCTGACCTGGGCGGTCTTCCTGCTCTCGGTGCTGCTCGCGCTGGTGGTCAGTTTCGGGCTGCGCTTCCTGGTCTCGATCACCGGCTTCTGGCTGCACGACTCGGACGGGGTGCGCTCGGTGATGCTGGTGGTCTCGATGTTCTTCTCCGGGATGCTGCTGCCGATCGTGCTCTTCCCCGGCCTGCTCGGCGACGTCGCCGCGGTGCTGCCCTGGGCGGCGCTGGTGAAGGTGCCGACCGACGTCTTCCTGGAGCGCTCGACCGGCGCCGGCCTGCTCGGCGCGCTCGGCTTCCAGCTCGCCTGGGCCGTCGCCCTGCTCGCCGCGGGCCGGGGCGCCCAGTGGCTGGCGACCCGCAAGGTGGTGGTGCAGGGTGGCTGAGCCGATCGTGCCCCGCACCGCGTGGGCGGTCCGCTCCTGGTGGCTGTGCGCCCGGATGTGGATGCGCTCGATGATGGCCTACCGGGCCTCCTTCACCCTGAACCTGGTGGCCAGCCTGGCCACGCACTCGCTGGACTTCGTCGTCCTGGTGCTGATGTTCCGGCACACCGACCAGCTGGGCGGCTGGCGACTGCCGGAGATCGCCTTCCTCTACGGCACCGCGACCTTCGCCCTCGGCGTGGCCAACCTGCTGGTCGGCTCGGTCGAGGGCCTCGGCGTGCGGATCGTCAACGGATCGCTGGACACCATGCTGATCCGGCCGGCGCCCGCGCTCGCCCAACTGTGCGCCGAACGCTTCTCGCTGCGCCGGCTCGGCCGCCCCGTCCAGGCCCTGGCGGTGCTCGCCTGGTCACTGGCCACCCTGGACGTCCACTGGACCTGGGACCGCGTGCTGCTGGTGCCCGCCCTGCTGGTCTGCGGCAGCGTCATCTTCGGTGCGATCTACGTCGGCGGCGCGACCGTGCAGTTCTGGTGGGGCGAGTCCAAGGAGATCCAGAACTCCTTCACCTACGGCGGCGCGACCCTGCTGCACTACCCGCCGACCATCTTCGCCAAGGAACTGGTGGCCGGCGTGGTCTTCGGCGTCCCGCTGGCCTTCGTCAACTGGCTGCCCGCCCTGCACGTCCTCGGCCGGCCCGACCCGCTCGGCCTGCCCACCGCCTTCCAGTACGCCTCCCCGCTCGCCGCCGCGCTCTGCGTCGCCGCCGCCGGGCTCGCCTGGCGGGCCGGTCTGCGCGCCTACCGCGGCACCGGCAGCTGAAGCTACCGGGGCACCGGTAGCCGAACCCCCCTCCTACGCAAGGAACCCCCATGGCACTGATCGAACTCGAGGACGTCCGCCGCACCTTCACCGTGCGGGTCCGCACCGGCCGCTTCAGCCGGGTCAGGCGCGAGGTGCGCGCGGTGGACGGGCTGAGCTTCACCGTCGAGGCCGGCGAGTGCGTCGGCTACATCGGCCCCAACGGCGCCGGCAAGTCGACCACCATCAAGATGCTCACCGGCATCCTCGTGCCCAGCGGCGGGCGGCTGCGCGTCGCCGGAGTGGACCCGGCCCGCGAACGCGTCGCGCTGGCCCGCCGGATCGGCGTCGTCTTCGGCCAGCGCACCACGCTCTGGTGGGACCTCCCGCTCCGCGACTCCTTCGAACTCGCCCGCCGGATCTACCGCATCCCCGACCGCCGATATCGCGAGAACCTCGGCCGCTGCGTCGAACTGCTCGACCTGGAAGGACTGCTGGACACCCCCGTCCGCCAGCTCTCGCTCGGCCAGCGGATGCGCGGCGACCTCGCGGCGGCGCTGCTGCACGACCCGCAGGTGCTCTACCTGGACGAGCCGACCATCGGCCTGGACGTGGTCAGCAAGGGGAAGGTGCGCGAGTTCCTGCGCGAGGTGAACCGGGACCGGGGCACCACCGTGCTGCTCACCACGCACGACCTGACCGACATCGAGCAGCTCTGCGGCCGGGTGATGGTGATCGACCACGGCCGGGTCGTCTACGACGGCGGGCTGGACGGCCTGCACGCCACCGGGCGCAGCGAGCGCACCCTGGTGGTCGACCTGGCCGAGGCCAGGCCCGAGATCGAGGTGGACGGGGCCCGGGTGGTGAAGGTCGAGGGGCCCCGGCAGTGGCTGGCCTTCCCGGCGCAGCAGAGCGCCGCGCCGATCGTGGCGGCGGTGGCCGCGCGCTATCCGCTGGTGGACCTGTCGGTGCGCGAGCCGGCGATCGAGGACGTGATCGCGCGGATGTACACGGAGGCGGCGATCGGCTGAGCCTCCTGGACGGCCGGGACGGCCGGGACGGCCTGGACGCCTTGGACGCCTTGGACGCCCTGAAACGTCCGTTCGGGCGCTGTCACCCGTCCGGGGAGGGCACGTGACTCCCCGGCGGGCAGCCGAGTTGACGTTGCATCGCTCGGCGAACAGCACACCGGAGGGCAGCGCTTCTCGATGACCGGACCCGATGTGACCGTGGTGGTCGCGGTCTACAACACCATGCCCTACCTCACCGCCTGCCTGGACTCGCTGGTCGGGCAGACCCTGGCGCCCGGGCGGCTGGAGGTGGTGGTCGTCGACGACGGCTCCACGGACGGCGGCGAGGCCGTCCTGGACGACTACGCCGCCCGCCACCCCGGGCTGTTCCGGGTGGTGCACCAGCCCAACTCGGGCGGCCCGGCGGCCCCCACGAACCGGGGCCTGGCGCTGGCCCGCGGCCGCTACGTGCTGTTCCTCGGCGCGGACGACTGGCTCGGCGCCGAGGCGCTGGAGCGGCTGGTCACGGCGGCCGACGCCTGGGGTTCGGACGTGCTGGTGCCCAAGCAGGTCGGGGTGAACGGGCGGCTGGTGCCGCAGGGGATCTTCCACGCCAACGCCGAGTCCGTCGGTTTCACCGACTCGGCGCTGGCCTGGGCGCTGTCCGACACCAAGCTGTTCCGGATGGACCTCGTCCGGCGCCACGGGCTGCGCCGCGACGAGGAGTTGAAGGTCTTCTCGGACCAGCCGTTCACCCTGGAGGCCTGCCTGCGGGCGGGCCGGGTGTCCGTCCTCGCCGACTACGACTGCTACTTCCTGGTGCTGCGCGAGGACTTGGGCAACGTCACCCAGCGGGCCGGGGTGCTGGACCGGCTGCGCGGGATCGCGGCATTGCAGCAGGTCGCCGCCGATCTGGCCGCGCCCGGCGGGGAGTTGGACGCGATCCGGGCCCGCAGCTTCGCCTGGGACGTGCCGCGGCTGCTCCAGGACGACTTCCTGCTGCTCGACGACGCCGTCCAGGAGCAGGTCTGCGCCGAGGTCGGCCGGCTGATCGAGCGCTTCGACGCCCGCGCGGTCTACCTCCGGCTGCCCGTCGCCGAGCGGCTGCGGCTCGAACTCGCCGCCGCCGTCCGGCCGGAGGCGCTGCGGGACCTGATCCGGTACGAGGCCGCGCACGGCGACCCGCCGGTGGTCGTCGACGGGCGGCGGCACTACGCGGGCTACCCGGCGTTCCGGGATGCCCGGCTGGGGCTGCCGGACGAGCTGTTCCTGCTGGGCGAGGAGCCGGTGCGGCTGCCGTCGGAGGTCCCGCCGCTCAACCTGGCCCAGCAGCTGTGGCGCGGCGCCGTGCCGGCCCAGCTGCGGCGCGGGCTGCGGCGCTACCCGGTGTGGCGCCGGCTCGCCAACACGGTGAACGGGGGCCGGGGGTGAGCGGGGGCCCCGGAGGCCGGGGCCGCCGGAGGCTGGGGGCCCCGGAGGAATGGGACACGAGGATGAACGGGGTGCGGGGATGAACGGGGTGCGGGGATGAGCCGGGCGATGGACGTGTGCGTGGTCGGGCTGGGCAAGCTGGGCCTGCCGCTGGCCGTGCAGTTCGCGCTGAAGGGTCACCGGGTGACGGGGGCGGACATCGCTCCCGGGGTCGTCCGCAGCGTCAACCAGGGCGTGCCGCCGTTCCCCCGGGAGGCGGGTTTGGACGAGGCACTGAAGCAGGTGGTCGCCGAGGGGCGGCTGCGGGCCACCACCGACACCACGGCCGCCGTCGCCGCCGCCGAGGCCGTGGTGCTGGTCGTCCCGCTGGTCACCGCCGCCGACGGCACCCCGGACTTCGGCCTGCTCGACGCGGCCACCGACGCCGTCGCCGCCGGGCTGCGCCGGGGCACCCTGGTCAGCTACGAGACCACCCTGCCGGTCGGCGTCACCCGGGGCCGCTGGGCGCCCCGGCTGGCGGCCGGCTCCGGGCTGGCCGCCGGGGCGGACTTCGCGCTGGTGTTCAGCCCGGAGCGGGTCCGCACCGGGCGGGTCTTCGCCGACCTGCGGCGCTACCCCAAGCTGGTCGGCGGCGTGGACGCGGCCTCGACCCGGTGCGGCGCCGAGTTCTACCGGGCCGCGCTGGACTTCGACGCGCGCCCCGACCTGCCCCGGCCCAACGGCGTCTGGGAGTTGGCCTCGGTGGAGGCGGCGGAGTTCGCCAAGCTCGCCGAGACCACCTACCGGGACGTCAACATCGCGCTGGCCAACCAGTTCGCCCGGTACGCCGACCGGGTCGGGGTGGACTTCGCGGAGATCGCCGACGCGTGCAACTCGCAGCCGTACAGCCACCTGCACCGGCCCGGCATCGCGGTCGGCGGGCACTGCATCCCGGTGTACCCGCGGCTGTACCTGTGGAACGACCCGGGCGCGACGGTCGTGCGGGCCGCCCGGGAGGCCAACCTGGAGATGCCCGGGTACGCGGTCGGGGTGCTGGACGGCGCGCTGGCGGGCGGGATCGCCGGGCAGGGCGTGCTGGTGCTCGGGGCGGCGTACCGGGGCGGGGTCAAGGAGACGGCGTACTCCGGGGTGTTCCCGCTGGTCGAGGCGGTGCGGGCGGCGGGGGCGCGGCCGTACGTCAGCGATCCGCTGTACCGGGGCGGGGAACTGGCGGCGCTCGGGCTGCCCCCGTACGACGGGGAGCCGGTGGTGGCGGCGGTGCTCCAGGCGGACCACCCGGAGTACCGGGAGCTGGCGCCGGAGGACCTGCCGGGGGTGCGGGTGCTGCTGGACGGGCGGCGGTGCACGGATCCGGCGGCGTGGGCGGTCGAGGGGGTGCGGCGGATCGTGCTGGGCGGGGCGTGATCGTGCTGGGCGGAGCCCGAGGGGGTGCGGTTTCAGGCTCTGACGGGCGTGCGGGCGCCGCGTCGGCGGGCACGGTGGACCGCACACGGCGTGAGGGGGCGGGTACGGGGCGTGCGCCCAGCTGCGCGCGAGGCGTGCCCGGGCGCGCAACCAGGCGCGTGATCGCGGGGCGCGCCCTCGCCCGCGCCGGGCAGCGGGCAGACTGGCGGGGTGAGTGACGAAGCCTTCAGCGGTACGGGCCCCGGGGTCCGGTTCACCGCCGCCGACGAGCAGAAGAGACATGGCGTCCGCCGGATGAAGACCATCGCGACCGGCCTGCTGGCCTTCGCGAGCCTGGTCTTCGCCCTCGCCACCTGGGCCAAGGCGGCCGGCGCCGGCGCCTGGGCCGGGTACGTGGCGGCGGCCGCCGAGGCGGGCATGGTCGGCGCGCTGGCCGACTGGTTCGCGGTGACGGCGCTGTTCCGCCGCCCGTTCGGCCTGCCGATCCCGCACACCGCGATCATCCCGACCAAGAAGGACGCCTTCGGGCGCTCGCTCGGCGACTTCGTCGGCGACAACTTCCTCTCCGGCCACGTGGTGCGCGGGCGCCTCGCGGCGCTGGGCATCGCCCGGCGGCTGGGGGAGTGGCTGGCCGCGCCGGGCAGCGCCGAGCGGGTCACCAAGGAGGCCTCGGCGGCGCTGCGCGGGGTGCTCGCGGTGCTCCGGGACGACGACGTGCAGGCGGTCGTCGCCGAGGCGGTGACCAGGCGTGCGGCGGCCACCTCGGTGGCCGAGCCGATGGGCCGGATGCTGGGCAAGGTGGTCGCGGACGGCGGGCACCACGGCGTGGTCGACCTGGTGGCCGTCCGGGCGCACGGCTGGCTGACCGCCAACCACGAGGAGGTGGTCCAGCGGGTCACCCAGAAGACCCCGGGCTGGACGCCCAAGTTCCTCGACCACCAGGTCGGCGAGCGGGTCTACAAGGAGCTGATGCGGTTCGTCACCGACATCCGGGACGACCCGGACCACCCGGCCCGCGGTGCCATCGACAACTTCCTCGCCGACTTCGCGACCGAACTGCAGACCGACCCGGAGACCATCGCCCGGGTGGAGCGGGCCAAGGTGGAACTGCTGGCCCGGCCCGAGGTGCAGGACCTGATCGCCTCCACCTGGGCGGCCGTCCGCACCCTGGTGGTGAACGCGGCCGGAGACGAGGACAGCGAACTGCGCCGGCGCATCCGCGAGGGCGTGGGCAGCTTCGGTGCACGCCTGGCCACCGACGCCAAGCTCCAGGCCAAGGTGGACGGCTGGCTCCAGGACGCCGCCCAGTACCTGGTCGACACCTACCGCGCCGAGATCACCTCGCTGATCTCCGAGACGGTGGCGGGCTGGGACGCCGACGACGCCTCCCGCAAGATCGAGGCCAACGTGGGCCGCGACCTGCAGTTCATCCGGATCAACGGCACCGTGGTCGGCGCCATGGCCGGGCTGCTCATCCACACCGTCGCGACCGCCCTCGGAGGCTGACCCCGGGGCGGCCTATCCTTGCCAGCACCTGTCGGTACGCGCGTAGAGGAAGTAGGGAACCACCGTGGTCCAGCCGGACGGAAGTCGGATCGGAAACCCCAGTGGCCAGGGGGGCATCGAGGCGTTCATCGCCGGGATGCCCAAGGCGGAGCTGCACGTCCACCACGTGGGTTCGGCCTCGCCGCGCGTCGTCGCCGAGCTGGCGGCCCGCCACCGCGGCCGGTCGAAGGTGCCGGTCGACCCGGCGGCGCTCGCCGAGTACTTCACCTTCACCGACTTCGCGCACTTCATCGACGTCTACCTGAGCGTCGTGGACCTGATCCGCGACGCCGAGGACGTCCGCGCGCTCACCTACGGCGTGGCCGAGGACATGGCGCGCCAGAACATCCGGTACGCCGAACTGACCATCACCCCGTACTCCTCGGTCAAGCGGGGCATCCCGGACGTCGCCTTCATGGAGGCGATCGAGGACGCCCGGCTGCGCGCCGAGAAGGAGCTCGGGGTCGTACTGCGCTGGTGCTTCGACATCCCCGGCGAGGCCGGTCTGGAGGCCGCCGAGGAGACCGCCCGGCTCGCCGTCGACCTGGCCCCCGAGGGCCTGGTCAGCTTCGGCCTCGGCGGCCCGGAGATCGGTGTGCCGCGCCCGCAGTTCAAGCCCTACTTCGACCGGGCGCGGGCGGCCGGCCTGCGCAGCGTCCCGCACGCGGGCGAGACCACCGGGCCGGAGACGGTCTGGGACGCGATCCGGGTGCTCGGCGCCGAGCGCATCGGGCACGGCACGCAGTCGGTGAAGGACCCGGCGCTGCTGGACCACCTGGGTGAGCACCGGATCCCGTTGGAGGTCTGCCCGACCTCCAACATCGCCACCCGGGCGGTGGAGCGGATCGAGGAGCACCCGATCAAGCGGATGGTGGACGCCGGGCTGCTGGTCACGATCAACAGCGACGACCCGCCGATGTTCGGCACCGACCTCAACACCGAGTACGCCGTCGCGGCGCGGCTGCTGGGCCTGGACGAGTCCGGGGTGGCGGCGCTGGCGCGCAACGCGGTCGAGGCGTCCTTCCTGGACGTGGCGGGCAAGGCGCGGCTGGCCGGCGAGATCGACGCGTACCTGGCGGGCTGGAAGGCCTGATTCCCGGCGTCCGCCCTGGTGGACGCCCCGCGAAGTGCCCCTGAACCGCCCCGTCGGCAGCTGTCGGCGGGGCGGTTCTCTGTGCCCACTCGGAGGTGGCGCCAAAGTGGCACCACTAGTGGCTCGACATGGCACCATCGCTGTGCCATGCTGAGGCCATGGACCTCACGCCGTACGTCGAAAACCTTCGGAACGAGCTCGCGGTGGCCGCGGGCACGGGCGGGGACGAAGCCCGCGCGCTGGCCGAGCGGCTGACGCTGCCGCTGGATTCCGCCGTGCGGCTCACCCTGCTCAACGCGCTCTCGGCCGCGATGGGCGAAGTGACCCGCGAGCTCGCCCCCGGCTCGGTGGACGTGCGGTTGCGCGGGCTCGATCCCGAGTTCGTGGTCACCGTACCGCCCGGCGCCGACACCTTCCACGGTGATGTGCCGCCCGTGGCGCCACCGATGGCGCCGATGGTGGCATCGGTGGTGCCAGTGGCGCCGCCCGTGGTGCCGGAGTCGGACGAGACGGGCACGGCCCGGATCAACCTGCGCCTGCCCGCCCACCTCAAGGCCCGGGCCGAGGAGGCCGCCGGGCAGGAGGGCCTCTCCCTCAACGCCTGGCTGGTCCGGGCCGTCGCCGGCGTGCTGGAGGCCGGCGAGCCGCCCGCCCGCCCGGCCGCGCCGCAGGCCCCCCAGCCGACGGCTCGCCCGCGCCGCGGCGGCGGCCAGGGCTTCACCGGCTGGGTCCACTGACGCTTCCGCCCGCTTCCGCCCGCTCCGCCCGCTAGACCCGCTCCATCCGCGCTCCACCCGCAACGACGTCACCCCCGCTCCGACCAGCGGGAACACCCATCAGAGTCAAGAGGACGGGACAGCCATGCCTACGTACGAGACCGACAGACCGATCTCGGTCACCCTCGAATTCGAGATCGGCTCGGTGCGGATCAGCGCGAGCAAGCGCACCGACACCGTGGTCGAGGTCAAGCCCGCCAACCCCGCCGAGGAGGCCGACGTCAAGGCCGCCCAGCAGACCCAGGTCGACTACGCCGGCGGCCGGTTCACCCTCAAGGGCCCGAAGAAGCGCTCGCCGTTCGGCCGGATCGGCTCGATCGACATCCTGATCGAGCTGCCGGCGGGCTCGGAGATCAACGCCGACGCCCCGATGGCCACCTTCGTCGCCGAAGGCCCGCTCGGCGACTGCCGGCTGAAGACCTCGCTCGGCCGGATCCAGGTCGAGCAGGCCGCGAGCGCGCGGCTCAAGACCGACCACGGGGAGGTCCGGGTCGACTCGGTCGACGGGGACGCGGAGGTCTCCGGGCTCGGCCGGGTCGCGGTCGGCACGGTCGGGGGCGCGCTGACGGTCAAGAACAGCAACGGCGACACGGAGGTCCGCGAGGTCCACGGGGCGCTCAAGGCGAGCTCCTCCTTCGGCCGGATCGAGGTCGGCACCGCCCACGCGGGGGTGGACGCCAAGACGGCGCACGGCCCGATCCGGATCGGCCGGGTGGTGCGCGGCCAGGTCACCATGCAGACCTCCCTGGGGGACTTGGAGGTCGGCATCGCGGAGGGCACGGCGGCCTGGCTCGACGTGCACAGCAAGGTCGGCACCGTGCGCAACGCCCTCGGCGCGGCGCAGGGCCCGGGCGACGCCCGGGAGACCGTCGAGGTCCGCGGCCGCACCCAGCTCGGCGACGTCGTGATCCGGAGGGCGTGATGGCGGCGATCTCGGCAGTCGGACTGACCAAGTCCTACGGCGACAAGGCCGTGCTGAACGGCATCGACCTGGAGATCCCGGCGGGCAGCGTGTTCGCCCTGCTCGGGCCGAACGGCGCCGGCAAGACCACCACCGTGCAGATCCTTTCCACCCTGATCCCGGCCGACGGCGGGGTGGCCCGGGTGGCCGGGCACGACGTGGTCGAGCAGGCCTCCGGGGTGCGGGCGGCGATCGGTGTCACCGGCCAGTTCTCGGCGGTGGACAACCTACTCACCGCCGAGGAGAACCTGCTGCTGATGGCGGACCTCAACCACCTCCCCCGTCGGGAGGGGCGGAGGCGGGCCGAGGATCTGCTGCGGCGGTTCGACCTCACGGAGGCCGCGCGCAAGCCGGTCGTCACCTTCTCCGGCGGCATGCGGCGCAAGCTCGACCTGGCGATGACGCTGGTCGGCGATCCGCAGGTGATCTTCCTCGACGAGCCGACCACCGGGCTGGACCCGCGCAGCCGGCGGACGATGTGGGAGATCATCCGGGGGCTGGTCGCCGACCACGGGGTGACGATCTTCCTCACCACCCAGTACCTGGAGGAGGCCGACGAACTCGCCGACCGGATCGCCGTCCTGGACGGCGGGCGGATCGTCGCCGAGGGCACGGCGGACGAGCTGAAGCGGATCGTCCCCGGTGGGCGGATCCGGCTCCAGTTCGCGGATGCCGCCCAACTGGGTGCTGCCGCCGGGCTGTTCGACTACGCCGCGGTCGACACCGAGGCGCTGCGACTGGACATCCCGGGGGACAACTCCGTGGTCACCGTGAAGGCGGTGCTGGACGCGCTCGACAACGCCTCGGTCCAGGCCGAGTCGCTGGTCGTGGAGACGGCCGATCTGGACGACGTGTTCCTCACACTGACCGGGGAGGGCGCCCGATGAGCGCTTCGGTGAGCTACGCGGTCAGTGACTCGCTGACCATGCTGCGGCGCAACCTCAAGCACGCGCTGAGGTATCCGTCGCTGACCTTCGCGGTCGTGATCATGCCGGTGATGATGCTGCTGCTGTTCAACTACGCCTTCGGCGGCGCGCTCGGCGCGGGCATCGGCGGCGGCAGCTACATCGACTACGTGACGCCCGGCATCCTGCTGATGGCGGCCGCCTCGGGGTCGCTGGTCACGGCGATCGGGGTCTGCGTCGACATGACGGAAGGCATCGTCAACCGCTTCCGCACGATGGCGATCTCACGCTCGGCCTTCCTGGCCGGGCACGTGGTCGGCAGCGTGATACAGACCATGCTCGGCCTGGTCCTGGTGGTCGGCGCGGCGCTCGCGATGGGCTTCCGGCCCAACGCCGGGCTGGTGGAATGGCTGGCGGCCGTCGGACTGCTGCTGTTCGTCACCGTCGCGCTGACCTGGATATCGGCGGGCATCGGGCTGGTCGCCAAGACGGTGGAGAGCGCCAGCAACCTGCCGATGCCGATACAGTTCCTGCCCTTCATCGGCAGCGCGATCGTCCCGCCCGACTCGATGCCGACCGCCCTGCGGTGGTTCGCCGAGTACCAGCCGTTCACGCCGATCATCGAGACCCTGCGGGGGCTGCTGATGGGCACCCCGATCGGCAACAGCGCCTGGAGCGCGCTGGCGTGGTGCACCGGGCTGACGCTGATCGGCTACTTCTGGTCGAGGAGCGTCTTCTACCGGCGGTGACGGGGGTGCGGCCGGTAGCGGGAGGCCCGGGAGGACAGCGATGTCCGCCCGGGCCTCCCGGCGTCGTGGCCGGTCCTGAGTCTTGGCCGGTACCGAGTCGCGGCCGGTGGTGGTGGACGCCCAGGGCCTGGGCCGGAGCCGATCGGAGCCCCAACCGCCGGACATCCGGTAGTAAAGTCCGGGCAAAGGCTCACCCTGGGGAGGGGCGCATGACGGCGGCACGTCGCAAGCGGATCGTGTGGTGGCTCAGAGGTGTGGCGCTGGCGGCGTTCCTGGTCTATCTGCCGGGCTATCAGGCCTCGTTCTCAGGAGGGCTGGTGGAGGTCGAGCGCTGGCTCAACCATCCGCTGCCGCTGCTCGGCGCCACCGTCGTGCTGGCCGTGGTCTCGCTGGTGATCCAGTTCGAGTTCCGCACCTGGTGGTCGCAGGTCGGCTGCGCGGCCGCCCTGGTGTCGCTCGTCTTCCTCGCTGGGGTGGCCGTGCTCCTGTCGTTGCTGCTCGACCGCGACGGGCAGCCCGTCAGCCGGAAGAGCCACCCGGAGCACCCGGACCGCGTGCTGACCGTGACCGACGTCGCCTTCTCGATCGACCCGATCTACCGGGTCGAGCTGTTGACCGGCAGCGGTTGGTCCGCCCGCCACTGGGAACTGGGCGAATGGGACATCCGTGGCGGCGAGTTCGGCAGGATCGACTGGTCCGGGCCGGACCGGATCGCTGTGACCGGGGTGAAGGGGACCGAGACCGCGGTGTTCACCCTCGACCCGGACGGCCGGCCGATCAGGCAGGGTCTGACGCCCCGGTAGGCCGGGAGACCGGGAGGCCGGTAGAGCTGGGGGCGGTAGAGCTGGGGGGCGGCAGGGCCCTCTGGGGGGGGGGGGGGGGGGGGGGGGGGGGGGGGGGGTCCCCCGGGTTTCTGCCCCCATTCTTTTCTTTCTCTTTTGGCGGCTCCTCCTG